>JAIXTK010000261.1 GCA_027483995.1 Acetobacteraceae bacterium | reverse complement strand
GAGAGCATCGCCAGGGACAGGAACGGCTCCTTCGCCGGCGTCGCCGTCACGATGATATCCGCCCCCGTCACCGCCGCCTCGGCCGTGGCGGCAATCTCGACACCGTTCTCCCGCCCGAATGCTTCCAGCTTGGCGCGGTCCCGCCCCCAGGCGACAATGCGCTCGATCGGGTGCACCGCCCGCATCGCCGCGATATGGCTGTGCGCCTGCTCGCCCAACCCCAATATCGCCAGCACCTTCGAATCCCTGCGTGCCAGCACGCGCGAACCCACCGCGGTGGAAGCCGCCGTGCGGATCGCCGTCAATACCGCGGCATCCATGCACAGCACCGGTAGCCCGGTTTCGCCATCGAACAGCAGGAACAGCCCGGAATGGCTGGACCGCCCGAACCTGGGATTATCGGGATACAGGCTCAGCACCTTCACGCCATGCCCCGAAGGCGTGCCCAGATGCCCGCCCATGATGCCCATGTGGTTCTGGCCGGGCAGCTTCACCATGGAGCGCAGCGGCATCTCCACATTGCCGCGCGAAACCTCCACCATCGCCGCCGCGATCGGCTCGATCAGGTCGGCCACGCCCACCAGCTGCGCCACCTGCGCGCCCGAGAGAATTCGCATCAGTCGTTCTCCAACTCCAGCCGCCGCCGTGCTTCGATCATCCGCGCCGAATCCTCCGGCGAGACGCGCGGCGGCTCCAGCTCCAGCCGCTCCAGCGCATCGATCATCGCCGACACCACCACCAGCCGCGCGAACCACTTGCTGTTGGCAGGAACCACGAACCACGGCGCGTCCTCCGTGGCGGTCGCCGCGATCGCCGCCTCATAGGCGTCCATGTAGGCATCCCAATGCCCGCGCTCGGTCACGTCCTCGGGCCGGAACTTCCAGTGCTTGGCGGGGTTGTCGATGCGGTCCAGGAAGCGCTTCTTCTGTTCCGCGCGTGAGATGTTCAGAAAGAACTTCAGCACCACGGTGCCCTGCCGCGCCAGGTAGCTCTCCCAGCCCGCGATGTCGCGCAGCCGGTCGCGCCACACATGCTTGCCGCGCAGCGCATCGGGCAGGTTCTGCCGTTCCAGCAGCGCCGGATGCACGCGGGTGATCAGCACTTCCTCGTAATGGCTGCGGTTGAAGATGCCGATATGCCCGCGCTTCGGCAGCTCGCGCTGCACCCGCCACAGGAAGTCATGCGCCATCTCGTCGGAACTCGGCGCCTTGAAGGAATGCACCTGCACGCCCTGCGGGTTCACGCCAGACATCACGTGCTTGATCGTGCCGTCCTTGCCCGCCGCATCCATCGCCTGGAACACGCACAGCAAAGACCAGCGCGCATCGGCGTAGAGCAGTGTCTGCAACTCCGCCAGCCGCGCCACGGCGGCTTCCAGCAGCGCCGCCCCCTCCGCCTCCCGCACCACCTTCGGCGCGGTGTCGTCGGGATCGTGGTCGCGCAGCCGGAAGCCGCGCCCGTCGGTCAGCCGCGTGCGCTCCAGCAGCTTCTTGATCTGCTTGCCGTTCATGCCGTGCCTTTCCGCTGGAGAAAGCGCCACGCCCACAGCAACGCGAACACCTGCATCGCCATCGACAGCAGCATGGCCCAGAAATACCCCGCCGGGTCCCACCCGCCTGAAGCCGTGCGCGGCCACAGATCCAGGATCCAGCCGATCAAGGACTGCATCAGGAACGCCCCGCCCAGCACCACCGTGTTGATCACGGTGGAAACCCGGCCCATCTGCTCCACCGGAAAGAACTGCGCGATCACGGCATAGCCCGGCGGCCCCGCCGCCGCGATCAGCGCCAGCAAGGACCACAGCACCGTCACCGTCACGAAATCCCGCGGCCCGAACACGAAGCCCAGCTGGATCAGCAGCATCACCACCGCGGCCGCCGCCGGCACCAGCATCGGCGGATAGCCGCGCTTCTGCACCCGGCTGGTCAACTGCCCCATCATCAGCCCACCGGTCATCATGCCGATGGCGTAGCAGAACAACGTCGCCGCCCGCGCATGCCCGTCCAGCCCCGCCACGTCGCGCAGCCACGGCCCGGCCCACAGCCCGTGATAGGTGAAGGTGAAGATGGACATCAGCGCGATCAGCGGCGTCAGCCGCCAGAAGATCCCGCTGGTGCCGATCGCCACCACCACGCCCCATTCCGCCCGCCACCCCCGGCTCGGCTGGCCCGGCTTGTCCTCCACCGAGGTGAAGATCCACAGCGAAACCGCCAGCGTGATCGCCACCAGGATCCAGAACGCCCCGCGCCAGCCAATATGCGGCAGCAATGCCTCCACCGGCGCGGTGGCCAGCAGGCTGCCGGAGGCGGCGATGAACATGGCAATGCCCGTCACGCCCGCCACCTCGGCGCGGGCGAAGAACTGGCTGTTGGCCTTCAGCACCGCCATCAACCCGCCAGCGATGCCCACCCCGATCATGGCCCGCGCGATCATGAAGCCGATGATCCCGTCAGACACCGCAAACAGCGCGCAGCCCGCCGCCGCCAGCAACCCCATCCAGGTCTGCACCCGGCGCGGGCCATACACATCCAGCAGCACGCCCATCGGCAACTGCCACAGGCAATAGGCGAGGAACAGCACGGAGGCGAGCAGGCCCAGCTGGCTGGCGGTCAGCCCATACTCCACCGCCAGCACCGGGCCGATCACCGCCATCACGCCACGGGCCGCCTGGTTGACCCAGTTCAACCCCGCCAGCGGCAGGGTGACGCGAACGAAGGTGGCGCGCACCTAGGTGCTACGTTTCACAGCGAGGGCCGCGGGCGCCTGGCAGGTCGGCATCATCTCGATGCGGTTGATGTTCACATGCGCCGGCAGGTTCACCACCCAGGAAACGGCCTCGGCAATGTCGTCCGGCGTCAGCGGCGTGGTGCCCTGATAGACGGCCGCGGCCCGCGCCGGATCACCAAAGCGCACCGTGCTGAACTCGCTGCCACCGACCAGGCCGGGCTCGATATCCGTCACCCGCACGCCGGTGCCCACCAGATCCGCCTTCAGGTTCAGGCTGAACTGGGTCACGAAGGCCTTGCTGGCGCAATACACATGCCCGCCGGGATACGGATAGATCCCCGCAGTGCTGCCCAGGTTGATCACGTGCCCGGTATTCCGCGCCACCATCCCCGGCAGCAGCGCGCGGGTCATGTGCAGCACGTCCGTCACGTTCGTGGCCACCATCGTGTCCCAGTCGGTGGGCTTGGCTTCCCAGGCCGGCGACGGCGGCGCTGTCGGTCACGTCCAGCGTGAAGGGCAGCAAGTTGGAGCCGAGTTCCTTGGCAAGTTCAGCCAGGCGATCCGCGCGCCGCGCGGCGGCGATCACGCGGTGGCCCTGTTGCACCAGGCGGCGGGCAATGGCGGCGCCAACGCCGGCGAAGGCGCCGGTGACGAAGACGGTGAGCGGCACGGGGGAAGTCCCCCGGAATGTCCCCGCGAGCCTAGACCTTCGGGCGCAGGGCGGCTACCGCTCGGCCAGGGCGAGCTTCAGCCCCAGTGCAGCGAATGCTGCCGCGAAGCTGCGGCGCAGCCAGGCCATGACGGCCGGGCGCGACACCACCCGGTCGCGCATCGCCGCGGCGAACAGGCCATAGACCGCGAATACCGCGAACGTCATCGCCATGAACACCGCCGAAAGCTCCAGCATCCGCGCCACCGCGCCGACGGAATCGGCTGGCACGAACTGGGGCAGGAAGGCGAAGAAGAAGATCGACAGCTTGGGGTTGAGCAGGTTCACCAGGATCGCCGACACGATCGCCTCGCGGGCACCGCGCGGGGCGGCGGAGGTGTCCACCGCCAGGGGGCCATGCTCCTTCAGGGTCATCCACGCCATCCAGAGCAGGTAGGCGACGCCGGCATACTTGATCGCGCTGAAGGCCAACGCGCTGGCATGGAGCAGGGCGGCCAGCCCGGTGATGGCGGCCAGCATGTGCGGCACGATGCCGAGCGTGCAGCCGAAGGCCGCGACCAGCGCGGCGCGACGACCGGCAGCGAGGCCGGCGGCGAGGGTGACAATAACGCCGGTACCCGGCGAGGCGACAACGATGAGCGAGGTGAGGAGGAATTCGAGGCTCATGCACGCACTCCCACTTGCTGGTGGGTGTTATGGAGGCGCGAATCCAAGGCCCAGGCAAGGGCCGTTCGCAGGGGATGCTGTGCGGTGGAGGACGCTGGGTCAGCTTCAGCATCGGCGCCACGCCGTGAGCGGCGATCGCCGACCGCGCGACGTATTCCCCCTAGCCCTTCTTCACCCTGGGATCCCCCGCCTCGGCCACGAACACCCCCTTGTCCACCCGCGGCGCGCCGGCGCGCGTCACATAGTCCACCCCGCGGAACGTGGCCGTCAGGCGCTTCTCCGTCGCCTCGTGCAGCGCATAGCCACGGCGGTTGTTGAAGAAGGCGATATGCGGGTTACGGCCGAACATCCGCTCCGTCGATCCCAGCACCTCAGAGCCATCGCCGTTGGAGGTGATGGAGGTCGCAACGAACTCGCTCGCCACGGCCGGGCTGGTCGGATCGTCAGCGTTCAAATGCACGGTCCCGGCCCATGCCTGGTGCACGTCCCCGGTCAGGATCGCGACATTCCGCACCCGCGCCTCGTGGATATGGCGGGTCAATCGGTCGCGCGCTTTCGGGTAGGCGTCCCACTTGTCCATGGAGATGGCCAGCCGCTCGCTGCCGATATCCCGCCGCATCACCGGCACCTGCTGGGACAGCACCTTCCAGGTCGCATCGCTGCGCGCCAGGCGCTCCTGCAGCCAGGCCTCCTGCGCCGCGCCGAGCATCTGCTGCTCGGGCCGGTCCACCTCGGCGCAGGGCACGCCGTTGATGTCGCCGCAGGGCTGGTCGTCGCGATAGCTGCGCGTGTCCAGCACCGCGATCTCCGCCAGCCGCCCCCAGCGCAGTCCCCGCCACGCCGTGATCTCCGGCCCGCGCGGCAACTGGGCGCGCCGGACCGGCATCGCCTCGTACCAGGCCTGGAACGCAATCGCCTTGCGCAGCGCGAAGATCTCCGGCGGCACGGCCACGGGGAACCGGGCGGAGCCATCCTCCTCCGAATGGATCCCGGCCCAGTTGTTGTCCACCTCATGGTCGTCGAACGACATCAGGAACGGGTGCGCGGCATGGGCGGCCTGCAAATCGGGATCGGAGCGATACAGCGCGTAGCGGTTGCGGTAGTCGTCGATGGTATGGATCTCGTCGCTGTTGTGCTGCCGCACCGCCGGCGACCCACCGGGCGCGTTGGCGCGGGCGCGATACTCGTAGATGTAGTCGCCATAATGCGCGACGAAATCGATCTGCGCCTCCTCCGCCACATGGCGCCAGGCGGTGAAGTACCCGTGCTCCCAATGCTGGCATCCGGCCGAGACAAAGCGCAGGGCCGTGGGCATGGCACCGGCCGCCGGGGCGGTGCGCGTATGCCCGATCGGGCTCACCTCCCGCCCGGCGCGAAAGCGGAAATGATAGGGGCGGCCAGGCTCCAGCCCCGCCACCTCCACATGCACGCTATGGCCAAGCTCGGGGCGGGCCAGCGCGGTGCCCTTCTGCACGATCTGGCGCATGCCGGGGTCGGCCGCGATCTCCCACCCCACCTCCACCGCGGCGCGCGGCATGCCGCCACCGGCCAGCGGCTCCGGGCAGAGCCGGGTCCACAGCACCATGCCATCCGGCATGGGGTCGCCGGAGGCCACGCCCATGGCGAAGGGATAGGCGCGAAACACCGGCTGGGCGATCGCCTGGCGGATCGGCGGCGCGAGTGCCGCCATCGCCGCCATCGCAGTGGCGCCGCGCAGCAGGCCGCGCCGCGAGAGGTCGAGGATATGGCGGCGCGTGCTGTCCATGGCGGGGTCCGGCAATTGCAACGCCTGAATCATGCCACGGAAGGTGCGCCCGTGCGTGATCCTTTGGTGACGGCGGGGCCGGGGCTCAATCCGGCAGATTGAACCGCACGGAAACCGGGCAATGGTCCGAAAGCCGCTGGCGCCATTCCTGCCCCTGCTCGCGATACACCATCACCCGCAGGCTATCCCCCTGCATCCACCCGCGCGCCGCCCCCCCGGCAATGATGTGGTCAATGAACCCGCCCCCACCCCAGCATGGCGAGGAGCGACCCTCCGTCGCACGCGCCAGCGGCCCGGTGCTCTGCAGCCCCGCCCAGAACCCGCCGCCGCGCTCGTTGCGCCCATCCAGCCAGCGGTTGAAGTCACCCATCAGCACGAAAGGCACCCCCTCCCGCCGCCGCTCGGCGATCCAGCCCTGCAGCGCGGCAAGCTGAAGCGACAGCTGCTCGCATTGCGGCCGGGCGGTGCGGTCCAGCCGGTCTTCCTTGCAGCCGGACTTCAGATGCACGTTGAGCAGCCGCAACCGGCCGCCAGGCGTCTCCACCGTGATATCCGCCCCCGCCCGCAGCGGGTGAGGCGCGCCGGGTGTCACGTTCAGCGAGGCCAGGTCGGGGTTGGCGGTAAAGCGCACCCCCTGCCGCACCGCGAACCCCACCCGCTGCACCATCCGGTCCCGCGTGAAATGCAGCGCGTAGCGCGCCGGCGGGAACACCAGCGCGGCCGCCTCCGGCCCGTCCACCTCCTGCAAGCCCACCACGTCGGCGGCCAGCTCCTCGGCATAGCGGCGCAGCAGCGCGTGCGACTCCGCCCCCTTCGGCCGCACATCCGGCGGCAGCGCCCGGTCCCCGGCCGGCCGCAACGTCAGCCATTCCAGGTTCCAGGTGGCGAGCTTCAACTCCGCCGCGCTGGCGGGGGAGGCGAGGAGCAGCAGAAGGAGCAGGAACATGCGCATTCCGCCAAGGTGGCCGCACGGCGCGGCGATTGCCAGCCCGCGCAGGGCCGCCCGGCGACGGGGACTTACCAGAGCACGGCAACAGATGGCATAGTATCGGACGGACCGGCCAAAGCCGGCCGACCATCCCGCCGGGGGACCGGGGCGTGCGGTGCGGAATCCGCGGGCGCCGGCAAAGGGATGGCATGATATCCGCGCCCGGAACCGGGCGTCGTCCAGGGGAGTATCCGCGTCTTGCAGCCGACCGACATCAGCAACCCTGACTATTTCCACAAGGTCGTGGACTGCCAGTGGGCCTGTCCGGCCCATACGCCGGTGCCCGAATACATCCGCCTGATCGCGGCCGGGCGCTACGACGACGCCTACATGATCAACTGGAAATCCAACGTCTTCCCCGGCGTGCTCGGCCGCACCTGCGACCGTCCGTGCGAACCCGCCTGCCGCCGCGGCCGCGTGGAGGAAGAGCCGGTGGCGATCTGCCGCCTCAAGCGCGTCGCCGCCGACTACAAGACCGATGCGATCCTGGAGCGCGTGCGCCTCGGCCGCGCCCCCAGCAACGGCCGCCGCATCGCCTGCGTCGGCGCCGGCCCCGCCAGCCTCACCGTGGCGCGCGACCTCGCCCCCTCCGGCTACGAAGTTGTCGTCTACGACAGCGCCCCCAAGGGCGGCGGCTTCATCCGCAGCCAGATTCCGGCCTTCCGCCTGCCGGAACGCGTGATCGACGAGGAAATCTCCTTCATCACCGAACTCGGTGTCGAAACCCGCTACAACACCTGGGTCCCAAGCCTGAAGGGCCTGCTGGATGAGGGCTACGACGCGGTCTTCGTTGGCTCCGGCGCCCCGCGCGGCCGCGACCTCGATGTCCCCGGCCGCCAGGAAGCCGCCGCCAACATCCATATCGGCATCGACTGGCTGAGCAGCGTCTCCTTCGGCCACATCAAGTCCATCGGCCGCCGCGTCATCGTCCTCGGCGGCGGCAACACCGCCATGGATTGCTGCCGCTCCGCCCGCCGCCTGGGCGGTGAGGACGTCAAGGTCGTGGTCCGCTCCGGCTTCGAGGAAATGAAGGCGTCCCCCTGGGAGAAGGAGGACGCGATGAACGAGGACATCCCCATCCTCAACTTCATGGTCCCCAAATCCGTCGTGCACGAGAACGGCAAGCTCGCCGGCATGACCTTCGAGAAGGTGAAGGCCGTCTACGACGAAAAGGGCCGCCGCAACCTCGTCCCCACCGGCGAGCCGGACGAATTCATCGCCTGCGACGACGTGCTGGTGGCCATCGGCCAGGAGAACTCCTTCCCCTGGATCGAGCGCGACATCGGCATCGAGTTCGACCGCTGGGGCATGCCGAAGGTGGACGAAACCACCTTCCAGTCCACCAACCCGAAGGTCTTCTTCGGCGGTGACGCCGCCTTCGGCCCCAAGAACATCATCTGGGCCGTCGCCCACGGCCACCAGGCCGCCATCAGCATCGACAAGTTCTGCCAGGGGCAGGATGTGCAGGCGCGCCTGCCGCCCGATACCACGCTGGTGTCCCAGAAGATGGGCATCCACGAATGGAGCTACGACAACGATATCCGCATCGACCTGCGCTACAAGGTCCCGCACCTTGAGAAGTCCAAGGCCCTGTCCTCCATCAAGGACGAGGTGGAGCTGGGCTTCGACGTCGAACTGGCCTTCAAGGAAGCCCAGCGCTGCCTGAACTGCGACGTGCAGACGGTGTTCGAGCCCAAGCTCTGCATCGAATGCGATGCCTGCGTCGATATCTGCCCGGTGGACAGCATCACCTTCACCGAGAACGGGCCGGAAGCGGAGCTTCGCACCCGCCTCACCGCCCCGGCGCTGGACCTCACGCAAGACATCTACGTGGCCGACGGCCTGAAAACCGGCCGCATCATGGCCAAGGATGAGGATGTCTGCCTGCATTGCGGCATGTGCGCCGAGCGCTGCCCCACCGGCGCGTGGGACATGCAGCGCTTCCTGTTCGACATGGCGCAGGTAACCCCGATCGCGACGGTGGCGAAGGCCCCTGAAAGTCAAGGAGTGGCGGCATGAGCCCGCAGGATGCTCCGCTGCCGATGAAGGGCAGCACCGTGCCACCCGCGACGAGCCGCTCCACGCCGGCGACCCGCAAGGCGAGGAAGAGCT
>JAIXTK010000072.1 GCA_027483995.1 Acetobacteraceae bacterium | reverse complement strand
TCGGCCGCAAGCTGAACGTGCAGGAACAGGTCTCCGACATCCCGGAGCAGAGCGTCATCACCAAGGACAACGCGACCGTCGCGGTAGACGGCGTGATCTATTTCCGCGTGATGGAAGCCGCCAAGGCCGCCTACCAGGTGACCAACCTGGAAGGCGCGCTCTCAACCCTGGCGATGACCAACATCCGCGCCGTGATCGGCGAGATGGAACTGGATGCCGCCCTGTCCTCGCGCGAGCGCATCAACGCCCAGCTGCTGGCCATCATGGATGGCGTCACCGACCCCTGGGGCGTGAAGGTCAGCCGCGTGGAGATCCGCCGCATCGAGCCGCCGGAAAACCTGATCCGCGCCATGAACCTGCAGATGACCGCCGAGCGCGAACGCCGCGCCACCGTTGCCCGCGCCGAGGGCGAACGCCAGGCCGCGATCATGCGCGCGGAAGGCGAGAAGCAGAGCCTGATCCTCGCCGCCGAAGGCCGCCAGCAGGCCGCGGTGCGCGATGCCGAGGCGCGCGAACGCCTCGCCCAGGCCGAAGCCGAGGCCACCCGCGTGGTGGCGGCGGCCGCGGCCGATGGCGGCGAGGCGGCGCTGCGCTACTTCATCGCCGACCGCTACGTCACCGCCTTCGGCAAGGTGGCCGACAGCCCCGGCAGCCGCCTGGTGCTGGTGCCGATGGAGGCCACCGCCATGGCCGGCGGCATCGCCCAGGCGATGGAATTGCTGCGGGCCCCCGAACTCGCCGCCCCGCGCCCGCCCAGCGGCTCCGTGCCGAGCGTGCGGGGCTAGGATGGACATCGCGCCCGCTGTCATCTGGCTGGCCGCCGGCCTGGTGATGATGCTGCTGGAAATGGCGGTGCCGGGCGTGTTCCTGCTCTGGCTCGGCCTTGCCGCGGTGGGCACCGGGATCGTGGTGCATCTGCTGGGCGCGGTGTTCTGGGTGGATGTGGTGGTCTTCGCCGTGCTCGCCGGCGCCAGCATCACGCTGGCGCTGAAGCTGCGCGGGCCGAAGCGCGCCGCCACGCTGAACACGCCCGGCTCCGGCCTGGTGGGCCGCCCGGCCACGGCGCTGGAGTTCCACGGCCGCACCGGCCGCGTGCGCGTGGGCGACAGCGACTGGAACGCAAGGCTGGCCAATGGCGCCGACCCCCAGGCGCCGCTGCGCGTGGTGGGCGTGGACGGCACCACATTGATCGTCGGGCCGTAGCCCCCGTTTCTTGATCGCGTCGGGCGAACCGGCGTTCCATTCCCCACCCACAACACCCTGCCGCCGTGGCGCCAACCGCTCGATCCCGCGCATGACCCCGCAGGGCAAGCCGGGCCGCATGGTGGATTGTCTCGTCCGTCAGAAGGCGAAGGGAAGGTTGGTGAGGACATGAAGCGCCACGCCGGGCCATAGGCTTCCTGTCCGTTCCCGCAGGGTTGCGAAGACGATCCCCATCGGAAGGGTAAAGAGCAGTTGCGCGACGAGAAGTCCCGCGGGTGCGGTGTGAATGAAGAGGTGATGCAAGCTGAACGCCGCCGTGGAGATCAGGATGGCGGGCGTGCCTGACCCGCGCCAGACCTGGCGGGCGCGCTCCTGCACCAGGCCGCGAAACAGCAACTCCTCGCCGATCGGGCCGAAGATCAGAAAGCCGATCCGGGCGGGCCAGGCATGGACATAGGTCGGCCAGTGCCCCTGCGCTACGGCAAGCGCCAGCGCGCCGGCAAGCCATGCCGCCATCCATCCGATCGACAAGCGCAGAACCTGGGTATGGCTGTTCCATGGCTTTGCCGGAAGCTTCAGCAGATTTGCGTTGCCGAAGCAGGCGAACAGGAGCGCGATCACCAAGCAGGACGGGATCGCGGT
The DNA here is from genome assembly GCA_027483995.1 of Acetobacteraceae bacterium. Taxonomy (GTDB): domain Bacteria; phylum Pseudomonadota; class Alphaproteobacteria; order Acetobacterales; family Acetobacteraceae; genus CAMDGX01. Next base: position 9,928 of record JAIXTK010000072.1, on the reverse strand, counting down.
GGAACCCAGCGCGGCAAGTGCCGGATCATGCCACGCGATCATCGCACCGGCCATGCGGTTTGCCACGGCTGTCAGAGGCAGCGAGCAGAGGAAGACGAGTAGCAGACCGATGCCCTGCCCGTACCGGCCCTCTCGGTCTCGCGGGTTGATCGACATGATCAAAGGATTCTCCCCGTCTTGTCCGCTCTCCGCCAAAACATGACTTTGGCCCGGCTGATAGGGAAGTGCCGCCCCGCGCAGCGCAGCGCATCACGCCGGCCCGCCGATCACCTGTCTTGCTTCGCCACAGTAAGAAAGCCCTTTGAACGTTGTTGCAACGCCTCAATTCCTGCCTTGCCGGCTCATCCCCGATCCAGGGCTGCGCGACGCGCGGGTCAGCCAAGCGAGCGGGGCGGCGAGATGGCGCCCGGCGGGTGACCAAGACTTCATCCGCCGGTGTCTTGATCGCTGGGGCGCGCCGGGCCACGTTCAAGGGGCCATGAAGATGATCTTCCTCCGCGACCCCCGCCTCGGCGGGCCCACCCTGGACATGACGCCAGACGGCGAGTTCGTCACGCCGCCACGGCCGACATGGTCCGCCAAGGTCATGCGCTATGCCATCGTGGTGGCACTGCTGGCCGGCATGCTCGCCGTGGCCGCGCTGGTGCTGTGGGCGGCGCTGATCCTGATCCCGGTGGCGATCGGGGCGGCGCTGGTGGCCTACGGGCTGTTCCGCTACCGGCTGTGGCAGGCGAGGAAGCAGCGCGGCGCGGTGTATCGGCCGTAAGCAAGGCTCTTCTTTTTTCTGAAGAAAAAAGAAGCAAAAAAGACTTCATTCGTTTGCGCCCGCGCCGGGCCGACTAGCAAACGAATGAAAGTTTTTTGGTTCTTTTTTTCAAAAAAGAACGCGCTTGCCTACTCTGCCGCCAGCTTCGGCTGCTGGCGCATTTCCTGCATCAACAACGTATAGCTCCTCCGCCGCGCCTCCGGGTCATGCGCGGTGGAGAGCACCACCACATCCTCCACCTGCAATTCCGCCGCCAGCGTGCGCAGCTTGCCGGCCACCACATCCGGGGTGCCCCAGAAACTGTCCGCGCGCAGGCGGTCCAGCTTCAGTTTCTCGGCGTTCGAGTAGGTGTAGGCGGCGGCTTCCTCCGGGGAGGGCAGGGGGGCGAACACGCCGCGGTCGCGCCAGATGCGGGCGAGCGCCCGGCTGCTGAACAGGCGCTCGGCCTCCTCATGCGTGTCGGCGGTGATCGCCCAGACGCACACGGCACCCATCGGGTTCGGGAAGCGCTCGCTGGGGCGGTAGCCGGTGCGGTAGATGTCCATCGCCTCCGCCGCGCCGTGGCCATCGGAGATGAACCAGGCGAAGCAGTGCGGCAGGCCGAAATGCGCGGCCACCTGGGCGCCGTAGCTGGAACTGCCGAGAATCCAGGGCTCCGGCACCGTCGGCCCCTGCGGCTGGGCGGTGATGCTGCGGAAGGGGTGGCGCTCCACCAGGGGCTCGCCCGCCAGCCAGGCCAGCAGGTCGCGCACATCGGCGGGGAAGTTGTCCGCGGCCTGGGCGGCGTTGGGGTTCAGCGCATGGGCGGTAAGGCCGTCGCTGCCCGGGGCGCGGCCCAGGCCCATGTCGATGCGGCCGGGGGCGATGGCTTCCAGCACGCGGAACTGCTCGGCCACCTTCAGCGCGGCGTAGTGCGGCAGCATGATGCCGGCGCTGCCGATGCGGATATGTTTCGTGGTGGCGGCAAGGGCCGCCATCAGCACCTCCGGCGCCGAGCCGGCGATGGAGGCGGAGTTGTGGTGCTCCGCCACCCAGTAGCGGTGATAGCCCAGCGCCTCGCAGTGCTTGGCGAGCGCCAGGGATTCGCGGATCGACACGTCTGGCGAGCGGCCGGTGACGACGGTGGATTGATCGAGCACGGAGAGCCGCATGGCGCTGTCCCTAGAAGGCGGTGGGGCCGAAGATCGCATGCAGCACGGCATAGGCAAGCCCGCCGACGATGAACCCCACGATGGTGCCGTTGATGCGCACGTATTGCAGATCGGGCCCGATGCGCAGTTCCAGCCGTTCGGTGATGGTCTTGCTGTCCCAGCCCGCGACCACGTCGGCCACGAAATCGGCGATCTTCATCTGGCCGGCCGGGATCAGCCCGCCGATCAGCCCGTGCAGCGTGGCCTGCAGCCTTGCGTGGGCGGCGGGGTCGGTGGCGAGCAGGGTGCCGAGGTTGGAAACCGCCTCCTCCAGGAAGGCCACGGTGCGGCCGGTGGGGCGGGCGGCATCGGTCTCGAAGGCGATGCGCATGCGCGACCACACATCCCAGAACCAGGCGCGCACCGTTTCATGCGCCACCACCTGGCGCAGGGCTGCGCCGATCTCGGCGGCGCGGGCGGGGTCTTCCTCGATGCGGGCGATCTCGCGGCGCACCCATTCGTCGAAGGCGGCGCGCAGCTCGGATTGATCGGCCTCCATCTTTTCCAGCTCGGCATTGACCACGCCCAGCACGCGGGAGGCGACGGTGGCGCCGAGCACCCAGCCGACCACGCGGCCGCCCTGTTCGCGCACGCGGTCCTGGATGGCGGTGCGGATGGCTTCCTCGCGGGCGATCAGCAGGGTCTTCACCTGGGACATGACGTAGCCGAACACTTCCTGGTGCCGGCCGCCTTCCACGAGCTGGCGCAGCGCCCGGCCGATCAGCCGCCCGGCTTCCGGCCCACCCAGCATGCGCGGGATGATGCGGGTGAGCACCTTGCGCGCCCGCCCATCCTCCACGGAGCCAAGCAGCTTCGGCAGCGTGGCGGCGAGCGCCTGCGCGGCGGGGCGGGCGGTGGCGGGGTCGGAGAGCGTGCGGGCGATGATGCCGGCAACGTCCAGCTTCTCCAGCGTGCGGCCCAGCTCCGCCTCGGTGAACACATGGGTGCCGACGAACCGGCCCAGCGCGCGGCCGAGCCGGGCCTTCTGGGTGGGGATGAGGGCGGTGTGCGGAATCGGCAGGCCGAGCGGGTGGCGGAACAGGGCGGTCACGGCGAACCAATCGGCGATGCCGCCCACGAAGCCGGCCTTGGCGGCGGCCTGCAGCGTGGATGCCGCGAAGCTGGGTGGCAGCCAGTAGGTGGCCACAGTCAGGCCCGCCATGCCGGCCACAAGCCCGGTGGCCACGGCCTTGTGGCGGCGGAGCGAGGCGCGGGCGGCTTCGTCCGGGTCCGGAGAATCGGCAGGCGGCGCTGCGTGGGTCATGTGCCGAGATATCATGCCGCGTGGGTTTGCCGCCAAGGGCGTGGTGGCGTTATAGTATAACAATGCATTCCGGCCCCGCCCCGATGAACGGCCTGTGTTCCGACCCGCTGGCGCTGACGGCGAGCCTCGGGCGCCGGCTGGCGGCTGCCGGGCTGGCGTCGCTGCTGGCCTGGGCCGTGGTGGGCTGGGCATGGTAACGCCGCCGATCGTGATCGAGGGGCTGACCTGCCGCCATGGCGCGCGGGTGGCGGTGGAGGGGCTTTCGGGCAGCTTCGCGCCGGGCAGCCTCACCGCCATTGTCGGGCCGAACGGGGCAGGCAAGACCACGCTGCTGCGCACGCTGGCCGGGCTGCATCGCGGCCATGCCGGGCGGATCGACCTGGGCGGGCTGAAGCGGCGGGATATCGCGCTGCTGCCGCAAGCCAGCGCGCTGGACCGGAGCTTTCCCGTCAGCTGCGGCGAAGTGGTGGCGCTGGGCGCCTGGGCGCAGCTGGGCGCGTTCGGCCGCGCGCCGGCAGACCTTTCCGCACGGGTGGCCGCGGCGCTGGACAAGGTGGGGCTTTCGGGTTTCGCGGGCCGTCCGGTGGGCGCGCTCTCGGCCGGGCAGTTCCAGCGCGTGATGTTCGCCCGGCTGATGCTGCAGGATGCGAAGCTGCTGCTGCTCGATGAGCCCACCGCCGCGGTGGATGCGCGCACCGAAGCCGATTTGGTGGCGCAGATCCACGCCTGGAACGCGGAAGGCCGCACGGTGGTGGTGGTGCTGCACGATCTCGATCTCGTGCGCGCCTTGTGCCCGCAGGCGCTGCTGCTGGCCGGCAGCCAGGTGGCCTGGGGCGCGACGGAGCAGGTGCTCACGGCCGAGAACCGGCTGCGCGCCCGCCTGCTGGCCGAAGCCCAAACCGGGCCGGAGCGCCGGAAGGCCGCTTGATCCAGGATCTGCTCTTCGCCCCGTTCGATCTGGGCTTCATGCGCCGGGCGCTGGCGGGCTGCGTGGCACTCTCGCTCGCCGGGCCGCCGCTGGGCGTGCTGCTGGTGCTGCGGCGCATGAGCCTGACCAGCGACGGGCTGCAGCACGGCATCCTGCCCGGCATCGCCCTGGGTGCGTTGCTGGGCGGCGTGACAGCGGGCGGCATGCTGCCGCTATGGCCGATGGCGCTGGGCGGCTTCGTGGCCGGGCTCGGCGTGGTGCTGCTGGCCGGTTGGCTGGCGCGCGCCACCGGCGGGCGGGAGGACAGCCAGCTCGCCGCCCTCTATCTGCTGGCGCTGGCCATCGGCGTGGCCGTGATCTCCGCCACCCGCGGCATCGACCTCACCCATGTGCTGTTCGGCAATGTGCTGGCGGTGGACCGGGCCGGGCTGCTGCTGATGGCCGGGGCCGCCACGCTCTCCCTGGCCGGGCTCGCCGTGCTGTGGCGCCCGCTGGTGGTGGAAAGCTTCGACCCCGATTTCCTGGCCGCGATGGGGGAGGCCGGGGCGGTGTGGCATCTGGGCTTCATGGCGCTGGTGGTGCTGTGCGTGGTGGCCGGGTTCGCAGCCCTGGGCACGCTGATGTCCGTCGGGCTGATGATGGTGCCGGCGGTGGCGGCGCGGCATTTCTCGCTGCGCCTTTCCGGCCAGGTGGCGGCAGCGGTGGCGATCGCGCTGCTGTCCAGCCTGCTTGGCCTGGTGCTCTCTTTCCACGCCGACGTGCCGGCTGGCCCGGCCATTGTGCTGGTGGCCGGGCTGCTCTGGGTCGGCGGCATGCTGCTGGGCCCGCATGGCGGCCTGCGCGCGCGGCTGGCGGCTTCGCGCGCGGGCTGATAGCACTCCGGCATCCCCCTGCAGGAGCCTGATGCCATGACCATTCGCCGCCTCGCCCCAGAGGCCCGGCTCGCCGGCGCCACCGTTCACGGCAACACCGTCTATCTCGCCGGCCAGGTGGCCGACGATGCCAGCCTGGATGCCGAAGGCCAGATGGCCGATATCCTGGCCCAGATCGACGCACTGCTGGCCGAGGCCGGCACCGACAAGCGCCACCTGCTGCAGGTGCACATCTTCATCCAGGACTTTTCCGACTTTGCCGGCATGAACCGGGCCTGGGATGCCTGGATCGATCGCGACCACCTGCCGGCGCGCGCGACCGTCCAGGCCAAGCTGGCCAATGCCGATTGGCGCATCGAGGTCACCGGGGTGGCCGCCATTCCGTGACGGTACAGGAGCCGCGCCACTCCGTGACGGTACAGGATCCGCGCCACTCCGTGACGACCCCGCGGCCGCATCACGCCGGCAGGTTCGACCGGCACTGGCTGCACACGCTTGCCTTCACCCTATCGCTGGTGGGGTTGGTCACGCTCGCCATGGGCGCCAACCTCGCCTTCGCCGCCACCACGCTGGCCACCTGCACGGTGGGGTTCGGCTTCTTCTACCTGCTGTTCGCCACCGGGGCGTATTTCGGCCTGGTGATGGCCAATGGGCTGGCGGTGTATGTCAGCCTGTTCGCCTTCTTCCGCGATGCCAACTTCGCCGCGGCGTCGGACATGATGGCGCTGGTGGCCTTCGCGCTGCCGGTGCTGGCCTTCCTGGCCGGGTGCTTCCTGCATCGCGCCGCGATCGGCACGGCACTGGCCGCCCGGCACGACGAGGTGCCGCGCCACCTGCCGCCGATGGTGCGCTGGATGCCGATCTCGCTGCTGGTGGGGGCTTCCTCCTTCGCGGTGCGCGAATGGGGGCTTTCGCCCATGGAGCAGGGCCAGGTGCTGGTGGCCTCCATGGCGGTGATCGCGCTGTTCGTCGGCCTGGCCGCACGCGACCTGGTGGTGCTGCTGATCGACGTGGCCACCGTGTTCGAGAATGTGGCGGAACGCGCTAACCGGCTGGTGATGCCGATGATGGCGTTCCTCACCTACTACGCGCTGGTGATCCTGCTGTTCACCTGCCTGTACCGCGTGGTGGAGATGGCAACGGGCCATGGCCAGTTCCGCGTGCATGGCGAGGTGCGTGCGCTATCCTTCGCGGAGGCGCTGTATTTCAGCGTGATCACCATGGCCACGGTGGGCTATGGCGACATCGTGCCGGAAGGGGCGCTGGCGCGAACCCTGTCGGCGGCCGAGGTGGTTTCGGGCGTGCTGCTGTTGCTGTTCGGCTTCCGCGAGATCATGCAGGTCCGCGATGTCGGTGCCCGCCGGCCGCGGCGCCATGCCGACGACCATGCGGACCGCCCGGATTGATCACCGTTGCGGCCAAGTTCCGCCACGATGGCGCAACATGATGGCGGCGGCCAAGGAGAGCGAGATGGACTTCAACGGGCAGCGGGTTCTGGTAACGGGTGGGGCAGGGTTCCTGGGGGCGAATCTCTGCCACGCGCTCGCCGCGCGCGGGGCGAAGGTGGTGGCGCTGGACGGGTTCCTGTTCGGCGGCGGCGCCAACCCCGCCAACCTGGAAGGCGCCGGCGTGGAGCTGGTGCGGGCCGATATCCGCGAGGTGGATCTGCGCCCGCTCTGCGAAGGTGTTTCGGTGATCTTCAACCTCGCCGCCCAGACCAGCCACATGGGCGGGCAGAAGGACCCGCTGGCCGATATCGCCGTGAACGCGGTGGCCCAGGTGCGGCTGATCCAGGCGGCGCGCGAGGCCGCCCCCGATGCCGTGGTGGTGCACGCCTCCACCCGGCAGTTCTACGGCCGCCCGCACTACCTGCCGGTGGATGAGAAGCACCCGGTTTCGCCGCCCGATGCCAATGGCGTGTCGAAATTCGCCGGCGAGCAGTACTGGATGATCGAGCACCGTACCGCCGGCCGCCCCGTGGTTTCCCTGCGGCTGACCAACTGCTACGGCCCGCGGCTGCGTATCCGCGATGCGCGCCAGACCTTCCTTGGCATCTGGATCCGCTGCGTGCTGGAGGGCAAGCCCTTCGAGGTGTGGGGCGGCGAGCAGCTGCGCGACATGACCTATGTGGACGACGTGACCGATGCCTTCCTGCGCGCCGCCGCCACGAAGGCGTGCCATGGCAACGTCTACAACATCGGCGGGCCGCCCCCGGCCTCCTTGCTGGAGATCGCCGAGCTGATGCGCAAGGTGGGCGGGCCCAGCGTGCAGTTCACCACGCGCGAGTTCCCCGCCGACCGCAAGACGATCGATATCGGCAGCTACCACGCCGACGACGCTGCCTTCCGCGCCGCCACCGGCTGGGCGCCGGATACCTCCCTGGAAGAGGGCATTCGCCGCTCGCTCGACTGGTACCGCACGCGCCTTCCCGCTTATCTCTGACCGGACATTCCCGCGATGAACGCTCCCGCTATTTCCGTACCTCAGGCCAATCCCGGCGCCGGCTACCGCGCCCAGCAGGCGGAGATCGACGCCGCGGTGAACCGCGCGCTGAACTCCGGCTGGTACATCCTCGGCGCCGAGGGGAAAGCCTTCGAGGCCGAATACGCCGCCTGGATGGGCACTGCGCGGGCCGTGGGCTGCGCCAACGGCACAGATGCGCTGGCGCTCGCCCTGCGCGGCCTGGGCATCGGCCCCGGCTGCGCGGTGGCCACGGTGGCCCATACCGCGGTCGCAACGGTCGCGGCCGTGGAGATGGTCGGCGCCACGCCGGTCCTGATCGATATCGACCCTGTGCACTACACCATGGACCCGGCCGAGCTGGCCGCCGTGCTCGCCAACCCGCCGGCCGGGCTGCCGCCGATCAAGGCGGTGATCCCCGTGCATCTGTATGGCCAGGCGGTGGACCTGCCGGCGATCATGGCAGCGGCGGCGCGGCACGGCATTCCGGTGATCGAGGATTGCAGCCAGGCGCATGGCGCCACCTGGCAGGGGCGCAAGGTGGGCGGCTTCACGGAGGTGTCGTGCTTCTCGCTCTACCCCACCAAGAATCTCGGTGCGCTCGGCGATGGCGGCGTGCTGGCCACGAACAACGAGGCGCTGGCCACGCGGATCGGCGCGCTGCGGCAGTACGGCTGGCACCAGCACTACATCAGCGACGAATGCGGCGTGAACTCGCGGCTGGATGAGATCCAGGCGGCGATCCTGCGCGTGAAGCTCACGCGGCTGGATGCCAACAACGCCCGCCGCCAGGCGATTGCGGCAGCTTATGACGCCGCCCTGCCCGCCGGGCTGGTGGCACCGGCGCGGCGCGCGGGCGGCACGCATGTGTTCCACCAATACGTGCTGCGCAGCACGGACCGCACGGCGATCCAGGCCAAGCTGCGCGCCCACGGTATCGCCACCGGCATCCATTACCCGATGCCCGTGCACACCCAGCCCGCCTACAAGGGCCGCATCGCCCTCGGCCCCGCCGCCTGCCGGGCGAGCGAACAGGCCAGTGCCGAGGTGTTCAGCCTGCCGATGTTCCCGGAACTGGCCGACGACCAGGTGGCGCAGGTGTGCGCGGCGCTCATGTCGCTCTGAGGCAGCAAGCAAGGTTCACCACGGAGGCGCGGAGGGCACGGAGGAAGGCACGGAGGCGAAGCTTCACCTCCGTGCCTTCTCCGTGATCTCCGTGCCTCTGTGGTGAACCTTGCTTTCCTTCCTCCCCACGCACCGAATCTTCCCCACCCCGCCCCCCCTATGCGAAGCTCCGACGCCTAGAAGGAGCTTCGCCCATGCCCCGCATCGTCACCGTCGGCATCGCCCAGCTGGGCCCGATCCCGCGCAGCCAGTCGCGCCCGGAGGTGGTGCTGCGGCTGCTGGCGCTGATGGAGGATGCGGCGAAATCCGGCTGCGACCTGATCGTGTATCCCGAAGCGGCCCTCACCGCCTTCTTCCCGCACTGGATGGTGGAGGGCGACCAGGAGCTGGACAGCTACTTCGAATCCGCGATGCCCAACGCCGCCGTGCAGCCGCTGTTCGATGCGGCACGGCGACTGCGCATCGGCTTCCACCTGGGCTACTGCGAGCTGGATTTCTCGACGGGCACCAAGCGGCGTTTCAACACATCCATTCTTGTCGACCAGGATGGGCGGATCGTCGGCAAGTATCGAAAAATCCACCTGCCCGGCGGGCATGATTTCATGCCGGGCCACCCGTTCCAGAACCTGGAGAAGCGCTATTTCGAGGTGGGCGACCTCGGCTGGCCGGTATGGAACGCCTTCGGCGGCAAGGTCGGCATGATGATCTGCAACGACCGCCGCTGGCCGGAAGCCTATCGCGTGATGGGGCTGCAGGGCGTGGAACTGATCGTGCTCGGCTACAACACGCCGGTGCACAACCCGGCGATGCCGGAAACCGACGATCTCGGCAATTTCCACAACCAGCTGGTGATGTCCGCCGGCGCCTACCAGAATGGCTGCTTCGTGATCGGCGTCGCCAAGGCCGGCGTGGAGGAAGGCGTGGACCAGATCGGCCAGTCCTGCGCCTTCGCGCCTTCCGGCGAATTGCTCGCCCGCTGCGTGACGCTGGGCGACGAATTGCAGGTGGCGCGCTGCGACCTTGATCTCTGCCACAGCTACAAGACCTCCATCTTCAACTTTGCCAAGCACCGCCGCCCGGAACACTACGGCCTGATCCTCGAGCGCACCGGCGCTGGCGACATTCTCGGCCGCTGAGGGAAACCACCATGAGCAGCTTCGCCCAAGCCGTCCTCGCCGCCCTGCCGGATGATCACGCCAGCGCAACACTTGCCGGCCGCGTCTGGCGCCCCGATGTCGGCGGCCCCAGCGTGGTGGTCATCCGCAACGGCGAGGTGTTCGACATCACGGCCAGCTTCGCCACCATGCGCGATCTGTGCGAGGA
>JAIXTK010000047.1 GCA_027483995.1 Acetobacteraceae bacterium | reverse complement strand
TAGTGGTCTTGCAGGTTCATGCCCACGCCGGGCAGGTGGTGGATGGGTTCCACCCCGATCGATTGCAGGTGCTCGGCGGGGCCGATGCCGGAGACGTGCAGGAGGTGTGGTGAGTTGACTGCGCCGCCGCTGATGATCACCTCGCGCCGGGCGCGCAGTTCGCGCATCACGCCGCGCTGGCGGAAGGTGACGCCGACGCAGCGCTTGCCTTCGAAGAGCAGCTTGCCGGCCTGCGCTTCCGTCTCCACGCGCAGGTTGGGGTAGCCGCGCACGGAGGCGAGGAAGGTTTGCGCGGTGGAGCCGCGCCGGCGGCCGAGGCGGGTGTTCTGGGAGTAGCCGACGCCGGTCTGCTCGCCGTCGTTGAGGTCCGGGCGGAAGGGGTGGCCGGCCTGCTGGGAGGCTTCGACGAAGCGGTGCGTGAGCGGGAGGATGGTGCGGTAGTCTTCCACCTGCAGCGGGCCTTCGCGGCCGCGGTGGTCGCCGGTTCCCTGGATGTAGTTCTCCGACTTGCGGAAATAGGGCAGCACGTCGTCGTAGCTCCAGCCGCGGCAGCCCATCTGGGCCCAGCCGTCGAAATCCGCGGCATGGCCGCGCACGTAGAGCATGCCGTTGATGGAGGAGGAGCCGCCGAGGACGCGGCCGCGCGGCCAGTGGATGGGGCGGCCGGCGGTGCCTGGCTCCGGCTCCGAGGCGAACATCCAGTTCACCTTCGGGTTGTGGATGAGCTTCAGCACGCCGGCGGGGATGTGGATCCAGGGCAGCGTGTCTTTCGGCCCGGCCTCCAGCAGCACCACGCGGGCGCCGGATTCCACCAGCCGTGCCGCCACGACGCAGCCGGCCGAGCCGGCCCCCACCACGATGTAGTCCGCGTCCATCCTGCCCTCCCCGGCCACCCGCGCGCAGGATCGGGCGGGGCCGGTGCGGCCGCAAGGGGGACGGCGGCGTTTCTCCCCTTCCCTTTTGCGCAACAGTCGGTAAAGACGGATTTTGGTGGAACGCACAAGAACCGCGCTGCCCCCCGTCCGGCCCGGGCGGGCGATAACATCGTTCTGGGAAGGGTGGCGCAGCCGTGGGGCCTCTCCTCGTTTTCAGCCGCGCGGTGGACTGGTTCAACCAGCTCCTCGGCAAGGCATGCGACTGGCTGGTACTGCTTGCCTGCGTTGTCAGCGCGGGCAATGCAATGGTTCGCTATGCCTACGACATCAGTTCCAACGCCTGGCTTGAGGCGCAGTGGTACATGTTCGCGGTGATCGTGATGCTCGGGGCGAGCTACACGCTCAAGAAGAACGAGCATGTGCGCGTGGACCTTTGGTACATGACCCTTTCGCGCCGCGGCCAGATCTGGGTCGACATCACCGGGACGGTGCTGTTCCTGATCCCGACCTGCCTGCTTTTGGCCTGGCTGTCCTGGCCGTTCTTCCTGCAGTCCTTCCCTAATGAGGTTTCCACCAACGCCGGCGGGTTGCTGCGTTGGCCGGTGAAGATCCTGGTGCCGCTGGGCTTCGTGCTGGTGGCGCTGCAGGGTGTGTCCGAGGTGATCAAGCGCGTGGCGGCGCTGCAGGGCCACGATATTCCCGACCTTGAGGCCCATTACGAAAGGCCGCTGCAATGATCCCGCTGGACCTGATGCCGCCGCTGATGTTCGGCGGCCTGGTGGTGTTCATGCTGTTCGGCTTCCCGGTGGCGTTCTCGCTGGCCGCCGTGGGGCTGTTCTTCGGCTTCATCGCCATTGAGCACGGCTACTTCACCATGCCGTTCCTGCAGGCGATCCCGGGGCGTGTCTTTGGCAACATCCTGGCCAACGACCTGTTATTGGCGATCCCGTTCTTCACCTTCATGGGCGCCATATTGGAGAAATGCGGGCTGGCCGAGGACATGCTGGAAAGCATGGGCCAGCTGTTCGGGCCGCTGAAGGGCGGGCTGGGCTATTCCGTGATCATCGTGGGGTTCATCCTGGGCGCCATCACCGGCACGGTTGCGGCCCAGGTGATCGCCATGGCGATGATCACCATGCCGGTGATGATGCGCTACAACTACAACATCCGCTATGCCACCGGCGTGCTGGCTGCATCGGGGACCATCACGCAGGTGGTGCCGCCCTCGCTGGTGCTGGTGGTGCTGGCCGACCAGCTCGGCCGCTCCGTCGGCGACATGTACCTCGGCGCCTGGGGCCCGTCGCTCGCGCAGATCGCGTTGTTCGCCGGCTACACCTTCATGCTGACGATCTTCCGCCCGCATTACGTGCCGCCGGTGCCGCGCACGCTGACCGGCTGGCCGCTGCTCATCAAGTGCATGTGGGGCATCATTCCCGCTGCGGTGCTGATCTTCCTGGTGCTGGGCACGATCATGCTCGGCCTGGCAACGCCCACCGAGGCGGGCGCGATGGGGGCCATCGGCGCCATCGTGCTGGCGGTGGTGCGCAACGCACCACTCTCCCGGATGGACTGGACGATCGCCATCGCCGGTCTGGCCGCTGCCATCATCGGCAGCCTCGTGGGCCTGGTGGCGTTCAAGTCGCCGCTGTTCAAGGTGATCTTCACCGTGATGTTCGCCAGCATCATCTGGCTGTGCTGGCGCGCCTGGCGCACCAAGGATCTGCATGACCTGATCGTGCAGGCGTTCCAGGTGACGATGCGCATCACCTCCATGGTGGCCTTCATCCTGGTGGGCGCCACGTGCTTCTCCATCACCTTCGCGGGTGTGGACGGCAATCACTGGGTGGAGCACTGGCTGACCGGGCTGCCGGGCGGCGTGTGGGGCTTCCTGGCGGCGGTGAACCTGTTCGTGTTCTTCATCGCCTTCTTCCTCGATTTCTTCGAGATCGCCTTCATCATCGTGCCGATGCTGGCCCCGGTGGCGCAGAAGATCCTCGCCCCCGTGGTGGGCGCGGATGCGGCGCTGATCTGGTTTGGCGTGATGCTGTGCGTGAACATGCAGACCAGCTTCATGCACCCGCCCTTCGGCTTCGCGCTGTTCTACCTGCGCAGCGTGGTGCCCAAGGAGGTGAAGACCAGCGACATCTACTGGGGCTCCATCCCCTGGGTGCTGCTGCAGCTGATCATGGTGGGGCTGGTGATTGCCTTCCCGGTGATGGTCACGGGGCTGCTGGACGAACCGTCGAAGATCGACCCGAGCACGGTGAAGATCGAGATCGCGCCGCCCCCGGCGGATGACGACGATACCGCCCCGCCGGTCTTCGCGCCGGCCCCGGCACGGCCATAGCAGGGAAGAAGCCCCTTCGCGGCTGCGGCCGGGAAGGGGCAGTGCCCAACAGAAAACGGGCGGCGGGATCACTCCCGCTGCCCGCTTCGTTTCAGGCTGGGCTTTGGCTCAGCGGCCGGCGGCGTTCATCGCGTTGATGAAGCTGTCGAACGTGCCCTCGGCCACGCGGAACCAGGTGATCTCGTCGCCGCGGAAGGCCTTGATGCTGTCGAGATGCTTCTTGAAGCTCGGATTGCGAGCCGCGACCTCGTCGTAGTAGGTCCAGGCAGCGTTATAGCAGGCCTCCAGCACCGGGCGGGAGAACGGCTTCAGCACCGTGCCCGATGCCACCAGGCGCTTCAACGCCGCCGG
>JAIXTK010000062.1 GCA_027483995.1 Acetobacteraceae bacterium | reverse complement strand
GGCACCCAGCTCGTCTCCGCCAACATCCTCCAGGTCACCCAGGCCTCGGCGGAAACCGGCACCGCCGCCAGCCAGGTCCAGGCCTCCTCCGCCGAGGTCGCCGAGCAGGCCGAAGGCCTCAAGCGCGAGGTCGATGCCTTCCTCCACCAGGTCCGCGCCGCCTGACCACCCCCCGCGACTGAACAAGGACAGGGCCCGTCGCACCGCGGCGGGCCCTGTGCCATTCTGCGGCGATGCAAGATGCCGCCGACCCCACAGTACCCCCGCTCTGGCGCCGCCTCGCCCGCCACGCCACCACGCTGCTGCTGATCGCCGTCACCTGCGCCATTGTCGCCCCGACTGTGGCCACCCTGCTGCTGGCGGTGCAGGCCAACGGCCTGTCCTTTCAGGCTGCCTACGCCGTGGCGCTTGCCCCCTGGGCCATCGTCATCGCCGGCCCCGGCGCCTTTCTCCTCGGCCTTGTCTTCGGCTGGATGCTGCTCTTCCTGGCCGCGGAGGGGCACAACACCCTGCCCGCCCGCATCGCCCTGGCCGTGCTGATCGCCTCCATCGCCTGGTGGCTGTCCGCCCCCCTGCCCGGCACCGCCTCCGGCGCCGCCCCCACCGCAGGCTGGCCCATCTGGGCCGCCAGCGCCGCCAGCGCCGCGCTCATCTTCACCCGCGGTTGGGTCGCCCATCGCCTCCGTCACCCCATCCCGCTTCCGCGAGAGGAATGATCATGCGCATCGCCATTGCCGGCCTGTCGCTGGAATCCGTCAGCTTCCTGCCCGTGCCCACCACGCGCGAGGATTTCGGCCGCACCGAATCCGCCGGCCCCGCCCTGATCGCGGGCTCACGCGGCACCAACACGGTGATGGGCGGCTTCATCAAGGTGCTGGAGGCCGAGGGCGCAGAGATCGTCCCCATCCTCCACGCCGAAGGCGGCGCCGCCGGCCCCGCCACCGACGATGCCTTCACCCACTACATCGACCGCATCTGCGCCGAACTCGCCGCCGCCGGCCCGTTGGATGGCGTGCTCCTGCACCCCCACGGCGCCATGACCACCACCACGCGCCTGGACCCGGACCGCGAGTTCATCGAGCGCGTGCGCGGCACCATCGGCCGCGCCACCAAACTCGTGGTCGCGGCCGACTACCACGGCAACATCGACGAATCCTGGCTGCCGCTGGTCGATGGCTTGTTCGGCTACCACTACTCCCCGCATATCGACATGGGCGCCACCGGCGAGCGCGCCGCCACCTGCATCGTGCGCACCCTGCGCGGCGAAATCCGTCCCGTCGTCGCCATCGCCAAGCCCGGCATCATGGTGCCCAGCATCTTCAGCGCCACGGATATCGCCCCCCTCAGCGACATCGTGCGCGACTCGGTCGAAATGCCCGCCCGCACCCCGGGCCTGCTCGATGTCTCCATCTTCGCCGGCTTCTCGTACGCCGACGTGCCCAATTGCGGCTTCACCGCCGTCGCGGTGGCGGATGGCAACGCCGCACTCGCCCGCGCCACCGCCCAGTGGTTCAGCGCCCGCCTGCACGGCGAGCGCGAAGCGCTGATGCACCGCAACGCCGTGTACGGCCTGCAGGACGGCATCGACCGCGCCGTGGAACTCTCCAAGACCGCCACGAAGCCCATCGTCCTGCTCGAACACGCCGACCGCATGAACGATTCCACCTACATCCTGCGCGAGGTCCTGGCCCGCGGCCTCCAACGCGTCGCCGTACCCTTCCTCTGCGACCCCGGCGCGGCCGCCGCCGCCATGGCAGCCGGAATCGGCGCCACCGTCACCCTCGATGTCGGCAGCGAGTCCTCCCCCCGCGCCGGCGGCAAGGTTCGCCTCACCGGAAAGGTGCTCTACGCCCAGCCCACCGTCTTCACCCGCACCGGCCCCGTCGGCCGCGGCGACAGCATGGATCTCGGCCCCACCGCGGTGATCGACGCCGGCGGCATCGTCGTCTCCGTCACCACCCACCAGACCACGGCGATCGACCGCGCGCCCTTCGAGCAGTTCGGCCTCAGGCCGGAGGATTTCGCCATCATCGTCCTGCGCAGCAAAACCCATTTCCGCGCCGTCTACGAACCCCTCAGCGAAGCCATCCTGATCGTGGACACGCCCGACTGGGGCCCCGCCGACCTCACCACCCTCCCCTACCGCCAGGTCCCCACCGACTCCATCTACCCTTTCAGCGACACCTGATCCCCGCGCAGGGCGGATCGGCAAAGCCGGATCCGCCATCTACCTCCATGCAAAAAGCAAGAAAGAAAGCGGCCACAGAGACACAGAGACACAAAGAAGCAATCCAAGGGAGAAGCAATCCGTCACCGACTCACGGCCAACACACCGCGCCGCCGCATCCCCATTCCCTCCCTTGCCTTGCTCCTCTGTGTCTCTGTGTCTCTGTGGCCACTTTCTTTCTTACTTTCTTTCTTGCTTTCTTTCTTGCTTTCTTCCGTGCGATCGCAGGCCAGCCCCGCCTCCCGAAATGCGAATCATCCCGAATACGTACGTAAAAAATCCCCTTGCCACCCAGAAAACAGTTAGATATATTATCTGACATGACCCATGAAACACCGCACCAGGAGGCCCCCGCCTCGCTGGCCGATGGCCTCGCCGCCATCGCCCGCGAGCTGCGCACGATGGCCCAGGCCCAGCAGGCAGAGGCCGGAATTGCGTCCGCCATGCATGCGGCCGTGCTGTGCCTCCTCGTCAGCATACTTGTGCGCCTGGCAGACATGGCCGAGGCCTGGCAGCAGGGCCGGCTCCCGGGTCTCCCCACCCCGACGATCCGCTACACGCACTCCACGCGCCCGGATTCCCTCCACCGCCTGGCCCGCCTCGCCCGCCGCATCGCGCACCACCGCGCGACCGTCCGCGCGCCCCATGCCACGGCCAGAACCGTTCCTGTGCCTGCGCCTCGGGCCAACCGTCCCACGCGCCCGCCCGAACGCCGTCTCAGGCCCGCGCAACACCTGCGCCGCCCCTCTCCCCCCGCGTTTTCAAAACCCGCCCAGGCCGCCGCGCCAACCTACGTCCATTTTGTTACGTTATCGTAATTTATCCCGCCATCTCCGCCGCCCAGCGCGTGATCACCTCGCACCCCTTGGCGAAATCCTCGATCCGCATCGCCTCGTCGGGATTGTGGCTGCCATTCTGGTTCCGCACGAACAGCATGCAGCTCGGCACCCCCGCCTGCGCGAAGCTCGCCGCATCATGCCCGCCGCCGCTCGGCATGGTCAGGTAATCCACCCCCAGCGCCTCCGCCGCCCGCGCCAGCCCGCTGCGCACCTCGGCCGACATCGGCGTCGGCGCGCTCATCGGCCCCCGCACCAGCTCGAAGCTCACGCCGCGCCGTGCCTCCACCTCGCCCACCAGCCGGTCGATCGCCGCATGCACCGCGTTGATCCCCTCTTCCGTGGTGCCGCGAATATCGATCTGGAACCGCGCCTCGCCGGGCACCTTGGTGAACCCCGCCTGCTCCGTCGTCTCCAGAATGCAGAACGTCACCACCAGCCGATGCCCCAGCGTCTCCAGCCGCGCCCACTCGTCATCCAGCTTGGTCGCGAACTCCGCCAACGCAATTGCCGCATCCCGCCGATACCGCCGCGGCGTCGCCCCGGAATGGTTGTACTCGCCCAGCACCCGCCCCTCGCGAATGCGCCGCGATCCCGGCAGCGCCGTCACCAGCGCAATCGGAATCTCCTGCGCCTCCAGCACCGGCCCCTGCTCGATATGCAGCTCCACATAGGCCTCGATGCTCTCCGGCGGCAGCAGGCACTCGCCCCGCGCCACCGCCGCGGGATCGAACCCCTCCTCGGCCATGTGGTCCGCCAGGGACCGCCCGCTATCCAGCCGCGCCACCTCCAGATGCGCCGCCGGCAACCGCCCCAGCGCCGCCTTGCTGCCCGGCAGGCCAGAGGGGAACCACGCCCCGCCCTCCTCCGCCCGGATCGCCAGCACCGTGATGTCCCGCGCCGGCACGAACCCGGCGTGCCGCATGCCCGCCACCGCCGCCAACCCCGCCAGCACACCCGCCGCCCCGTCGAAATTCCCGCCCTGCGGCACCGAATCCAGATGGCTCCCCAGGATGATCCGCTTCGCCGACCGGTCCCGCCCCGGCAGCGTCATCAGCAGGTTGCCCGCCGGATCCGTCCGCGTCTCCAGCCCCAGCTTCTCCGCCTCCGCCCGCACGATCTCATGGCCGATCCGCTCACCCCGCCCATACGCCTCCCGCGTCACCCCCACCCCGTCGAAGGTCCGCTCGCGCAACGCATCGAACAGCCGCGATGCCAGCTCAATGTCCGGGGTCAGGTTGGGGCGCATGGTCAGTCTCCTTCGGTCCCCCGAACCCTGCCGCCCCGCTCGCTCTTCCGCAACCGCCCCGCAGCCGCCATAAGGCGCGAAATTCTGGGAGTGCCCCATGACCAAGCCGGTGCTGCTCGTCACCCGCCAGCTGCCCGAAGCCGTCGCCGAGCGCGCCCAGCGCGAGTTCGACGTGCGCCTGAACCAGCCGGACCTGCAATGGGCGCCGGATGAGATCGTGGCGCTCGCCCAAGGCTGCGACGCCATCCTCTGCTTCTCCACCGATCGCCTCCTCGCCCCAACCATCGCCGCCCTGCCGGCCAGCGTGAAGGCCATCGCCACCTGCTCCGTCGGCTACGACCATGTCGACGTCGCCGCCGCCCGCGCCCGGGCCATCCCGGTGGCCAACACGCCGGAAGTGCTCTCGGTCGCCACGGCGGAAATTGCCATGCTGCTGATCCTGATGTCCGCCCGCCGCGCCGGCGAGGGCGAGCGCCTGGTCCGCTCCGGCCAGTGGAAGGGCTGGGCCCCGATGCTGCTGCTCGGCACCCAGATCAGCGGCAAGCGCCTGGGCATCTTCGGCATGGGCCGCATCGGCCGCGAGCTGGCCAAGATGGCCCGCGGCTTCGGCATGGCCATCCATTACCGCAACCGCACCCGCCTGCCGGAAGAGCTGGAACAGGGCGCCGTCTACCACGCCACCGACGAAAGCTTCCTGGCCAGCTGCGACGCGCTGGCGCTCACCGCCCCCGGCGGCGCCGGCACCGCCAAATGGCTGAACGCCGAACGCCTCGCCATGCTCCCCCGCGGCGCCATCGTCGCCAATGCCGCCCGCGGCTCCCTGGTGGATGACCTCGCCCTGCAGGAAGCCCTGCGCTCCGGCCAGGTCGCCTTCGCCGGCCTCGATGTCTACGACGGCGAGCCCAACCTCCACCCGGGCTATTTCGGCCTGGAGAACGTGGTGCTGCTGCCGCACATGGGCTCCTCCACCACCGAAACCCGCGCCGCGATGGGCGATCTCTGCCTGGATGCCATCACCGCCGTGCTGGCCGGCCACGAGCCCTGGAACCTGATCAGGTAGCCAGGATGAACTCCCGCAGCAGCCGCATGGCCAGGGCGGGGTCGTCGTTGTGCACGCCGTGCCCGGCATTGGGCACCCGCACCAGCCGCACCAGATGCTGGGGAATGCAGGCGGCGAGCAATTCGCTGCGCGAGATCGGCGTGATCGGGTCGTCCTCGCCGCCGATCACCAGCGACGGGCACTTGATGTTCGCCAGCGCCGCGCGGAAATCCATCGGGTGTGGGCCATCATCCGATTTGGCGAACTGGAACGACACCTGGTCGTTGCGCACCGTCCGCGCCACCGCATCCGGGTCGCGCTTGCCGCGCGGATTGTACAGCGGCGAGCACACCCGCAGATAGGCGGCCGAGGTCTCGGGGTTCGGGTTCGTCCAGCGCGCCTCCGCCACCGCCCGCGCCTCGGCGCCACCCAGGCGTTCGAAGATCGCGTAGGTCTCCTCCCGGTCGCGCTTCGGCGAGGTGGAATAGAACACCATCTTGCCGGGATGATCCGGATGCCGCGTGGCATAGGATTGCGCCACCATGCCGCCGAAGGAGTAGCCGAGCACGATGGGCTTCTCGATCCCCAGCACATCGCAGAAGCCGCGAATGTCGTCGCCCCATTGCGGCAGGTTCCAGCTGGCCGGCTCGCCCCAGTCGCTGCGGCCGTTGCCGCGATGGTCCAGGTAGATCACCTGCGCCACATCGGCGAGCTAGCCGAACAGCGGGCGGAAGGTGGAATGGTCGCCGCCGGGCCCGCCATGCAGCAGCAGCAAGGTGGGCCGCTCGCGCATCCGCTTCCCGTCCGGCACCAGCTTCTCGCCGGAGACATCGAAGAAGATGCGGGTGCCGTTGACGCTGACGTACATGGATGCGCTCCCCTGGAGGGCTGAGCCTTCCCCGCCCGCCTCAGCCCGTCAAGCCATGCGCCGCCGCAAGCACGGCCAACGCAATCGCCAGCGCCACCAGGGTGAAGCGCCGGTTCCACTGCGTCGTCACCTGCCACGGATCCGCCCCCGTCCAGCGCGCCGTGGCCAGCGCGCTGGCGGAGAACGGCGTCATCCCCACGCCCACGCCCCAGCCCAGCATGCAGGCCAATGCCAGCACCGAGGGCGCCACGCCGAGTGCCGCGGGATCGGGAATCGCCGCCCCGATCACCGCCACCACGGCAATCGGATTGAGCCCGAGCAGGGAGGTGCCGATCAGCACCACCGGCACCGCAAGCGGCACCAGCAGTGGCGGCACCGCCGGCAGCAACCCGGCCAACCCACCCGACGGCAGCGCCATGCCGAGCGTGACGCCGAGGAACCCGCTGGTGGCGAGCAACGTCGCCTCGCCGCGGAACGACGGCAGCCTGGCGTGGAAGCCGCGTAGCCGGCGGGCGAACATCGCCGCCACATGCCGCCGCCGGCGCAACTGCACCAGCGTCCAGGCAGCTCCCACCGCGGGCACCGCCGCCGTTACGCCGGTGGCGAGCGAGGTGGCGAACAGCACGGCCACCGCCTCCGCCACCGCCATCACCAGCGCGACGATGGCCACAATGCGCAGATGGATCGTCCAGCGCTCCGCCGTCCGCGCCGTGCCATCGCCGCTGCGCCCTTCCCAGCGATCCACCACGGCGCCGGCAAACAGCAGCAGCATCGCCGCCAGGAAGGCAATCGGCATCACCGGGCGCAGATCGGCGGCGGGCACGGCGGCACCGACCACCACCGTCATGATGTTCAGCGGGCTCCAGCAGTTCATGGTAGCGAAGCCGCGATAGGCGCCCATCAGCAGGCGCCGCGCCGCTTCCTTCGCCGCACCGCCGCGCGCCACCATCGCGCCGATCAGGTCGATGGCGCCATAGGACAGGATCATGGCGAAGAGATGCGCGCCCGATGTCACCGCCAGGTACCGCCGCCCCGCCGGCTGCGCCACCAGATGCGCCCCGCTGCGCCGCACCGTCCGGCTGCGTTCCGCGGCATCGCGCAGCGCACCGAGTGCGAGGAAGAACGCGGCATAGGCCGCCCCGCGCCGCAGCCCGGCGAGCAGCGCGGCAAGCGGATCCGGCGCCAGCAGCGCCGAGGCGGCACCGGCCAACACCAGCACGCCAGCCACGATGCGGATGCCGCGCCGCAGCCTGGGGGCTTCCAACGCGAGATACAGCGCCACCGCCACGCCGGCGACGGCACCGGCACCCGGCAGCCCCGCCAGCTGGTCGGCCAGCGTCGCCGCCCAGGCGAGCAGGAACAGCCAGGCGCTCACGGTTTCGATCCCATGCCGGCGAGCATGGCAGCCGCCCCCTGGACAGTCGATCCGGCCGGCGGCAAGTCTGGCCCGAACGCCAAGGGGGCCATGATGCTGTTCGACTTCGAGACGCTATCGACGCAGGAGCGCTACAAGCTGCTGGTCTCCACCGTGGTGCCACGGCCGATCGCCTGGGTGGTGACGCAGGACCTCA
Source organism: Acetobacteraceae bacterium (assembly GCA_027483995.1). Lineage (GTDB taxonomy): Bacteria > Pseudomonadota > Alphaproteobacteria > Acetobacterales > Acetobacteraceae > CAMDGX01. The sequence continues at coordinate 5,085 of JAIXTK010000062.1, read as the reverse complement.
ATGGCCGGCTGAATGCCGCGCCCTATTCCTTCTTCAACGTGTTCTCCGCCGATCCGCCGGTGGTGGTGTTCGGCATCGGCGGGCGCAAGCCGGGCGATACCAAGGACACCGGGCAGAACATCCGCGAGACCGGGCAGTTCACCGTTTGCCTGGTGAACCAGGAAACGGCGAAGCCGATGAACATCACGGCGATCGATTTCCCGCCGGAGGTGGATGAGCTGGCCGAAGCCGGATTGACGACGCTGCCGAGCACCCGCGTGAAGCCGCCGCGCATCGCCGAAAGCCCGGTGGCGATGGAGTGTGAGCGCTTCATGATCATCGAGCTGAACACCGACCGCGCCCTGGTGCTGGGCCGCGTGGTGGCGATGCATGTGCGCGACGACTGCGTGCTGGATGCCGCGCGCTGCTACATCGACACGCCGAAGCTGGACCTGATCGGGCGCCTGCATGGCGGCGGGTGGTACACCCGCACCAGCGACAGCTTCGAACTGCCGCGCATTCCGCTGGAGGCCTGGAAGACCACGACGTGACCCTTCCGCTGCTGCGCCCGCTGGCGCACCGGCCAACGGCGCTGCTGTGGGCCGGCCTGGCAGGTGCTGCGGTGGGCGATGAGCTGTTCCGCGTGGTGCTCGGCTACGTCGCCGCGCGCACGCTGGGGCCGGATGCCGGGTATCTCTCGGTGGTGCAGGCGGCGGCGACGCTGGCCACCCTGCTGCTGGGGGCGCGGGCGCTGGACAGGGTGGCGCCGCTGCGGGTGATGATGGCGGCCGATCTGCTGCGCGCCGCAGCCCTCGCCGGGCTGGCCCTGGCGTGGCTCGCCTGGGGCGCGCCGCCGGCCTGGGCGCTGTTCGGCACCATCCTGGTGCTGGGCGCGGGCCTGGCTGCGTTTCGCCCCGCGATGCAGGCGGCACTGCCGGTGCTGGCCGGGGACCGGACGATGCTGCCGGCGGCGAATGCGCTGATGGACACCACCGAGCGCTTGGCACGGCTGGCCGGGCCCGGGCTGCTGGTGCTGGCGGCCGCGCTGCTGGCAGAGGTGCAGTTCGTGGCGCTGAACGTGGCCACCTTCCTGCTCTCGGCGCTGGCAATCTGGGCGGTGGCGCGCATCCGGACCGTGCCGCCAGGGAGCATGGGGGGCGAATCGCTGCTGGATGCGGCGCTGCGTGGCGTGCGGGCGGTGCGGCGGCATGCGCTGCTGGGCTTCATGCTGGCGGTGGTGGGGGTGCAGAACGGGGTGTGGGTGGCGGTGTACTACCTCGCCCTGCCGCTGCAGCTGGAGCGAACGCTGGGGGCGGCGGGGCTGCCGGCCTTCGGCACGGTGATCGCGGCCTATGGGGTGGGCAACCTCGCCGGCACGCTGGTGCTGGGCAATCTCGGCCTGCCGGCGCGGCCGGCGCGGCTTGTGTTCCTGGGCATCCTGCTGTTCGGCGTGGCGACGATGGCGATGGCCGGCGCGATGCTGTTGCCAGCGGGCTGGCAGGTGGCGGGAATTGCGTTGGCGGCGGCGGTGGCGGCCATCGGCGGGCCGATGCAGGACATCGTGGTGGCAACGCTGCGGCAGACGGATCTGGCGCGCGAGGACGTGGCGGCCGCGGTGCGGGCGCACATGGTCTCCGTCCAGCTTGGCACCGTGGTGGCGATGCTGGCCGCACCCGCACTGGTGGCAGCCCTGGGGCCGGCGGCGGTCGCGCTGGGCGGTGGCGCGATCTACGTGGCGATCGCGCTGGCGGGCTTCATGCGCGTTCGGGGCTGAGCGTGGCGCCGATGCTACGCGCGGTGCGCGACCCGGCGATCGGGAGGCTGTGGGCCGCGCTGGCGCTGTCGGCGCTGGCGGACCAGTCCTTCACCGTGGTGCTGAGTTGGGTGGCGGTGGGGGCGTTCGGGGCGGCGGCGGGGTATCTCGCGGTGCTGCAGGGCGCGATCGCGATGGCCGTGGTGATGGGTCTGGGCCACCTGGCGGACCGGGTGGCGCCGCTGCGGTTGATGGGGGTGACGCTGCTGCTGCGGGCCGCGGCGCTGGGGGCCGTCGTGGCCGCCTGGATGTGGGCCGGGCAGCCGGTGGGCTGGGTGCTGGTGCTCGCCGTCGTGGTGCTGGCGGCGGGGATGGCGCTGTTCCGCCCGGCACTGCAGGGGGCGCTGCCCGGGCTGGCGCGCGAGCCCACCTTGCTGGCGCCGGCCAATGCGCTGCTGGACACGACCGACCGCATCGCGCGGCTGCTCGGCCCCGGCCTGCTGGGGCTGGTGGCTGGCCTGGTGCCGCTGGCCGCAGTGGTGGGGCTGGAGATGGCGGCCTTCGTTGCCGCCGCCGTGGTGGTGGCGGGGTTGGCGCGACGCTTTCCGGTGGCGCCGGCGCTGGCGGAGCGCGAGGGGATGACCACCGCAGTGGCGCGCGGCTTCGCGGCGGTGCGGCGGCATCGGTTGCTGTTCCTGCTGTTGATCATGACCGCGCCGATGAACGGAGCCTGGTATGCCGCGATGTTCCTGGGCACGCCGCTGATCATCGAGGCGGCGGGGCTGCGGGCCGGAGGCGGATCGGGCCTGGCGGCGTTCGGGCTGGTGTTCGCCACCTATGGCGGGGCGAACCTGGCGGCGACGCTGGTGGTGGGCAATCTGGGCCAACCGCGCCGGCCCGGCGTGGTGATCCTGTTGGGCTATGTGGTGCTGGGGGCGGGGATCGTGGGCATGGGCATGGCGGCGCTGCTGCTGCCGCCGGACTGGCTGCTGCCGGGGCTGATCGCCGGGGCGGCGCTGTCGGGCGCGGGGGCGCCGATGATGGATGTGCCGACGGCAACGCTGCGGCAGACGGTGCTGGCGCGCGCCGATATTCCGGCGGCGGTGCGGGCCTTCATGGTGGTGAACCAGCTGGGGCTGCTGGGCGTGCTGGCGGTGGCGCCGATGCTGTTCGAACGGGTCGGGCCGGCATTGGGGGTGGCGCTGTGCGGCGGGGTGATCACGCTGCAGGGGGTGTGGACCCTGGCGCGGGGGCGCGGGCGAGGATGAGCCGCAGTTGCGCCGGGCGGTGAAGCGGGCACGATGGCGACTCGATGCCGGCAGGGACGGATGCGCACGGCGTGGGAGAGGGATGATGTTTTCCAGATATCGCCGCCTGGCTCTGGCTGCGCCCCTTGCCGTGCTGGCCGCCGGCGTGCTGCCCGCTGTCGCGCAACCGGCGGCACGGCCGGCGCCCCAGGCTGCCGCACCGCGCCCGGCGGCGGCGGCCGAGTTGGTGACGGAGGCCAATGTCTCGCGCGACCTGATGAAGGCGATCTACGACGCGGCGAAGGTGCCGGCTTCGGTGGATGGCGGAGGCAACCTGGTGCTGGCACTGCCGGAGGTGAAGGTGTTCGTGCTGCCGGGCAAGGACAGCGTGCGGCTGCTGGCGACCTACGATTTCGCGCCGCGGGCGAGCTGGCAGGAACGGCTCGACCTCGCGAACCGGATCAACGATGGCTACCTTATGGCCCGCGCCTCCCTGCCCGAGGTGCGGCCGGGAACGCTGGCGGTGGATTACTACGTGATGCTGGGGGCGGGGATCAGCCGGGCGACGATGGTCGCGCTGACGAAACGCTTCGGCGAGGTGGTGGTGGAGGCGATCGGCACCGAGGATACCGATCGCCTCATCCAGTGAGGATCAGCCCACGAGGCTGTTGAGGAACTTGGCGCGCGCGGTGGCGGCCTGGCTGATGAACATGCCATCGGAGCCGCCGAGGATGAACTTGCAGCCCCAGCTGATGTAGCGGCGGGCGTTCTCCTCATCATAGATGCCGCCCATGCCGGGATGCTTGCCGTGCTTCTTGCAGGCATCGATCACGGCCTTGTAGGCGGCCTGGACCTTCGGGTGCTCGGCCTGGCCGGAGATGCCCATGTCCGCCGTGAGATCGGAGGTGCCGATCAGCAGGCAATCGATCCCATCCGTGCCGGCAATCGCGTCGGCATTGGCGACGGCTTCCTCGGTTTCGATCATCGCGACGATGAGGGTTTCGCTGTTGATCTGGGCCTGGGCCTCGGCCACCGGCGGGGGCAGGAAGCCGAACTGGGCGATGCCGCCACCCCAGGAGCGGGTGCCGCGCGGCGGGTAGCGGAAGGCGGCCGCGATACGCTTGGCCTGCTCCGGCGTATCGACATGCGGGATCACCAGGCCCTGGGCGCCGTTGTCCAGCGCGCGGGTGCCTTCATCGAGCGCATCGAAGCAGACGCGGACGATGGGCGAAATGCCGGCGGTGAGGGAGGCGAAGCAGAGCTGGGTTGCCTCGTGCACCGAGAAGGCGCCGTGCTCCATGTCGATGAACAGCCAGTCGAAGCCAGCGGACTTGGCGAGCATGGGGGTGGCGACGGTGCGCAGGTGGCTGGCGCCGAAGCCGAGCGAGACCTTGCCCGCGCGCAGGCGATCGAGCGAGACATTGGGGATGATGGCCATGGGTTTCCTCCGTTCGGGTTGGCGGGAGCGCACCACGGGCGGGGGGCGGGGTCAATCGCAGGAAGGCAAGAGGAACCGCCAAGGCGCCAAGGACGCGAAGATGACGCCAAGAGTGCCTTGGCGCGTTCTTGGCAATCTTGGCGCCTTGGCGGTTGCCTTCCTTATCCCGGGATCAGCTTCTCCAGCGTTTCCAGCCGATCCGCCTCGGCCGCCGGCTTGTCGGCACGCAGGCGGGAGATGCGAGGGAAGCGGAGGGCGACGCCGGATTTGTGGCGGGTGCTGCGCTGGGCGCCGTCGAAGGCGACTTCGAGGACGAGGGATTTTTCCACCTCCCGCACCGGGCCGAAGCGGGCGGTGGTGTGGTTGCGGATCCAGCGGTCGAGCCAGGCGAGCTCGGCATCGGTGAAGCCGAAATAGGCCTTGCCGACCGGGACGAGTTCATCGCCGCGCCACAGGCCGAAGGTGTAGTCGGAATAGCTGCCGCTGCGCTTGCCGTGGCCGCGCTGGGCGTAGAGCAGCACGGCATCCAGTGTGAGGGGGGCGCGCTTCCATTTCCACCATTTCCCCTTGGGGCGGCCAGGGAGGTAGGGCGAGGTGGCGTCCTTCAGCATCAGGCCTTCGATGGCGGCCTCGCGGGCGCCGGCGCGGATCTCGGCGAGGTCTTCGAT
>JAIXTK010000157.1 GCA_027483995.1 Acetobacteraceae bacterium | reverse complement strand
TGCCGTAGTTGTTGATGATGCCGCCGTTGATGACGGTGGGGTCGAGATGGGCTGCTTCCAGCACGGCGGCGACGAGGCTGGTGGTGGTGGTCTTGCCGTGGGTGCCGCCGATGGCAATCGCCCAGCGCAGGCGCATGAGTTCGGCCAGCATTTCGGCGCGTCGGACGACGGGGATGAGGCGGGCGCGGGCGGCCTGGACTTCGGGGTTGTCCGGCTTCACGGCGGTGGAGACGACGACGACCTGGCTGTTGCCGAGGTTGCGTGCCTCATGCCCCACGGCAACGGGGATGCCGGCTTCGCGCAGGCGGCGGACATTGGCGCCATCGGCGATGTCGCTGCCCTGCACGGAGTAGCCGAGATTGTGCAGCACCTCGGCGATGCCCGACATGCCGATGCCGCCGATGCCGACGAAATGGATGGTGCCGATCGACAGGGGAAGCGCCCTCATGCCGGAATCTCCTTCGATGCCCGGCGGGCGATTGCGGTCTCGACGAGGTCGGCGAGGCGGGCGGCGGCGTTTGGCCGTCCGGCGGTGGCGGCGGCGGTGGCGGCGCGGGCGAGGGTTTCGCCGCTGGCGAGGTGAGTCGCAAGGTGGTGCGCGAGCATGGCCGGCGTGAGCGTTGCCTGGTCGATCAGGATGGCGCCGCCGGGCGTGGCGAGGGCGGCAGCGTTGGCGCGCTGGTGGTCGTCGATGGCGCCGGGGAGGGGGACGAGGATGGACGGGCGGCCGATGGTGGCGAGTTCGGCGACGGTGGAGGCGCCGGCGCGGGCGATGACGAGATGGGCGCCCTGCAGCAGTTCGGCCACGTTGGGGAAGAAGGGGGCGAGGGTGGCGACGATGCCGCTTTGGTCGTAGGCGGCGCGGACGCGGGGGAGGTCCTCGGCGCGGCATTGCTGGGTGAGGGCGAGGCGGGCGCGCAGCTCTGTCGGCAGCAGGGCCAGCGCGGGAGGCACGATGTCGCTGAAGATGCGCGCGCCGAGCGAGCCGCCGAGGACGAGGAGGCGGATTTCGCCGGTGGGGGGCGTGTAGGGTGCGCCGGCGAGGGCGGCGATGGCGGGGCGGACGGGGTTGCCCGTGACGTCTGTGCGGGTGCCCTGGGGGATGCGCGTGGTGCCGGGCAGGCTGAGGGCGAGCAGGTCCGCACGGGAGGCGAGCCAGCGATTGGCGCGGCCGAGCACGCCGTTCTGTTCGTGCAGGATCACGGCTGGGCGGGCGGCGAGGAAGCGGCTGGCCAGCACCGGGGCGACGGAGGGGTAGCCGCCGAAGCCGACGATGGCGGTGGGGCGCAGCCGGGACAGGATGGCGCGGGCCTGCCAGGTGCCGGCGGCCAGGGCGGTGACGGATTTCACCGCGCGCAAGGCGCCGCGGCCGGCGATGCCGCTGCCGGAGAGGACGAAGCGTTCGCGGCCTTCGAAGGCGGGCGAGGCGAGGCCGCCGGAGCGGGCATCTGTCATCAGCGCCACGCGCTGGCCGCGCTGGGCGAGCTCGGCGGCCAGCGCCTCGGCCGGGAAGAAATGGCCGCCGGTGCCGCCGGCGGCGATCACGATCGGGCGGATTTCAGCCCCCCTCATGTGCTGTCCCCGTGCATGCGGCGGCGGGTGAGGGCCAGGAGCAGGCCGATGCCGATGCCGACGGCCAGCGCCGAGGAGCCGCCATAGGAGACGAAGGGGAGCGTCATGCCCTTGGTGGGGATGAGGTGCAGGGTGGAGCCGAGATTGATGAAGGCCTGCATGCCGAAGCCCGAGGCCAGCCCGGTGGCGGCCAGCACCACGTAGAGATCGTGTTCCGGCAGCATGCGCAGCAGGCCGCGCAGGGCGATGAAGGCGAAGAGCAACACGATGACGAGGCAGACGATGAGGCCGAATTCCTCGCCCGCGACGGCGAAGACGAAATCGGCGTGGCTGTCGGGGATGAAGTCCTTCACGCGGCCTTCGCCGGGGCCGCGGCCGAAGACGCCGCCGGAGCCGAAGGCCTTGGCGGCGAGATCGACCTGGAACGTGTCGCCGGCGGCGGGGTCGAGGAACTTGTCCACGCGGCGGCGGACGTGATCCAGCGAGAGATAGGCGAGCCAGGCGGCGACACCGACACCGCCCATGGCCGCGCCGATGAAGACGTAGTGCACGCCGGAGACGAAGAACTGGATGATCAGCACGCCCATCAGCACGGCGAGCATGCCCATGTCTTTCTGCAGCGTGAGCAGAAGGGCGATCATCGCGGCCATGCCAAGGGCGAGCGCGGGCCAGGAGAGGCGCAGCGCCCAGTTGGTCTCGCGCCTGCCCTGGGCGATGAGCCAGGCGGCGACGACGGCGAAGAAGGGCTTGAGGAACTCGCTGGGCTGCATCGACATGCCGGGCAGGCTGAGCCAGCGGCGGGCGCCCTTGATCTCTGATCCCGTGACCAGCGTCATCGCCGTGAGCAGCAGGGCCAGGGCGCAGCCGGCCAGCGCCACGCGCCGCACGCCGCGCGGGGACAGCAGCGAGACGGTGAACATCACCGACATGGCGGCGCACAGGAACACGACCTGCTTGAGCAGGAAGATGTCGCGCGAGACGCGGATGTGCTGCGCCACGGCGGGGCTGGCCGCCATCATCATGACATAGCCGAAGAAGACGAGGGTGAGGACGGCGACCAGCGTCCAGCGGTCCACCGTCCACCACCAGCGGCCGAGGAGGGAGTTGTCGGCGCGGGAGAGCATCATCGGGTGCCTACCTCGTTCACGCAGGCCTGGGCGAGGGTGCGGAAGCGGTCGCCGCGCTGGTCGAAGCCGGTGAACTGGTCCCAGCTGGCGCAGGCCGGCGAGAGCAGGACGGTGATGTCGCCGGAGGTGGCGCGGGCGAGGTGCCAGGCTTCGGCGGTGGCGGCTTCCAGCGTGTGCAGGATGCGGTGCGGCACGCCGTGCGCGGCCAGGGTGGCGGCGAGGATGGGGGCGTCGCGGCCGATCAGCAGGGCTTCGGCGATGCGCGGGAAGTAGGGCGCCAGCGGCTCGACCCCGCCTTCCTTGGCCATGCCGCCGGCGATCCAGAGGATGCGGTCGTAGCAGACCAGGGCGCGGGCGGTGCTGTCGGCGTTGGTGGCCTTGCTGTCGTTGACGAAGCGCACACGGCCCTTCTGCGCCACCAGTTCCTGGCGGTGCGGCAGGCCGGGATAGGTGCGGATGCCCTCGGCGATGGCTTCGCGGCTGGCGCCGAGATGCAGCGCCATGGCGGCGGCGGCGGCGGCGTTCTGCGCGTTGTGGGCGCCGGGCAGGGCGCGGGCGGTGGCGAGATCGGCAATGGCCTCCGTGCCCAGCATCAGGCTGGTGCCGCGGGGCGCGACATCGGCGGTGCCGGCTTCGCTGATGGTGACGTGGCGGGCGGGGCTGGCGTGCAGGGTTTCGGCCATGGCGCGCGAATCCGCATCGTCGATGCCGATCACGGCGAGGTCGCCGGGCTGCTGGCGGTCGAAGACGTGGCGCTTGGCGGCGGCGTAGCCTTGCATGTCGCCGTGCCGGTCGAGATGGTCCGGGCTGAGGTTGAGCATCACCGCGGCGTTGAACCGCAGGGTGGCGAGCCGCTCCAACATGTAGCTGGACATCTCCAGCACATAGACGCCGTTGCCGGGCAGCAAGGGAAGCGCGAGCGAGGTGGTGCCGAGATTGCCGCCGGCCGCGGTGGGGATGCCAGCCACTTCGAGGATGTGCGCCAGCAGCGCGGTGGTGGTGGACTTGCCGTTGGTGCCGGTGATGCCGGCGAAGCGCGCGGTGGAGCCGCTGGCGCGCACGGCCTGGAACAGCAGTTCGGCATCGGACCAGATCGGCATGCCGGCTGCGATGGCGGCGGCGGCAATCGGGTGCGGCATGGGCAGGCGGTGCGGGATGCCGGGCGAGAGGATCAGCGCGTCGATCGCGGCCAGGTCGGGCTCGCGCACATTGAGGCCGGTGGCGGCGGCACGGGCGGATTCGGTGTCGTCCCACACCGTGACCTGCGCGCCCATCTGCACCAGCGTGCGCGCGGCGGGCAGGCCGTTGCGGCCGAGGCCGACGACGGCGAAGCGCGAGCCTGCGAAGAGGGTGGGGGACCAGCTCATCGGATTTTCCCCATCACCTGATCTTCAGCGTGGCGAGGCCGATGAGGGCCAGGATCATCGCGATGATCCAGAAGCGGATGACGATGGTGGGTTCGGACCAGCCCTTTTTCTCGAAATGGTGGTGCAGCGGCGCCATGAGGAAGACACGGCGCTTGGTGCGCTTGTACCAGGCCACCTGGATGATGACGGAGACCGTTTCCAGCACGAACAGGCCGCCGACGATGCCGAGCACGATTTCGTGCTTCACCGCCACGGCCACGGCACCGAGCGCGCCGCCGAGGGCGAGGCTGCCGGTGTCGCCCATGAACACCGCGGCCGGCGGGGCGTTGAACCAGAGGAAGCCGAGGCCGGCGCCGATGAGCGCGGAGCAGAAGATGGCGAGTTCGCCCACGCCGGGCACGAAATTCAGCTGCAGGTAGTCGGCAAACACGCGGTTGCCGACGAGGTAGGCGATCAGCGCGAAGACACCGGCGGCGATGATGGTGGGCACGATGGCGAGGCCATCCAGCCCATCGGTGAGGTTCACGGCGTTGGAGAAGCCGGTCATCACCAGCATGCCGACCAGCGGGAAGGCGATGCCGAGGGGGATCAGCACTTCCTTGAACACCGGCACGGTGAGGCCGGTGGCCAGCGGCTCGCGCGTGAGGAGCATCATCGCGATGGCGGCGGCGAGGCCGAAGACGGCCTGGAGGATGAGCTTGCCGCGGCTGGAGAGGCCCTTATAGCTGGCCTTGGAGAGCTTGATGTAATCGTCGATGAAGCCGATGCCGCCATAGGAGAGGGTGAGCAGCAGCACCACCCAGACGAAGCCGTTGCTGAGGTTGGCCCAGAGCAGGGTGGAGATGGTGAGCGAGGCCAGGATCAGCACGCCGCCCATGGTGGGCGTGCCCTTCTTCTCGATCAGGTGGCGCTCCGGCCCGTCTGGCCGGATCGGCTGGCCCTGGCGCTGGATGGCGCGCAGGGTGCGGATCAGCGCGGGGCCGAACATCAGCGAGATCACCAGCGCGGTGATGCAGGCGGCACCCGCGCGGAAGGTGAGGTAGCGGAACAGGTTCGCCAGGATGAACTGTTCCGACAGCGGCGTGAGCAGGTTGTAGAGCATCAGGCGGGCTCCCCGGTCGTGCTGTCCCCGGGGAGTGGCGGGGCCGGATGGTCGATCGCGTCGATGACGAGCTTCATCTTGCTGCCGAGGCTGCCCTTGACCAGCACGGCATCGCCATCGCGCAGCGTGGCGGCCAGCTTCGGGGCAAGGGCGGCGGAATCGGCTGCGTGCAGGCCGCGTTTCGTGGCAGGCAGGGCATCGCGCAGGTACTGCATCAGGGGGCCGCAGGTGTGCACGATGTCGGCGGTGGCGGCGGCTTCGGCCAGGCCGGCGTGCTCGGCGGGGCCGAATTCGCCGAGTTCGCGCATGTCGCCGAGGATGGCGACACGGCGGGTGGCGGATTGCAGGGCGAGCACGGCGAAGGCAGCGCGCACGGCGACCGAGGAGGCGTTGTAGCTCTCATCCAGCAGCAGCGCGGCGCCGCCCGGCACGGCAATGCGGCGGCGGGCGCCGCGGCCGGCGACCGGGGTGAAGCCTTGCAGGGCCTCGGCGCCGCGGGCGGGATCGGCCCCCAGGGCAGTGGCGGCGGAGAGGGCGGCGAGCGCGTTCAGCGCCATGTGGGCGCCGGGGGCGGCGAGGCGGGTGGTGACGCGGCGGCCGGCGATGAGGGCTTCCACCTGGGTGCCGGTGGCGTCGCTGCTGGTGGAGAGCAGGCGGTCATCGGCTTCGGGGTTTGTGCCGAAGCTGCGCATGGGGTGGCGGGCGCCGGCGCGCAGGCGGGCATACATCGTGCTGTCGCGCGGCAGGATCAGCAGGCCTGTGTCGAGCCCGTCCTGGATGGCGAGCTTTTCGTCCGCCACCGCCTCGATGGTGCCGAGATGGCCGACATGGACCTTCTCCACCGAGGTGATGAGGGCGACATGCGGGGCGGCGAGGCGGGCAAGCGGGCTGATCTCGCCGGCGTGGTTCATGCCGATCTCGGCGACGCAGTAGGCAGCGGGGCGGGGGATGCGGGTGAGGGTGAGGGGCAGGCCCCAGTGGTTGTTGTGCGAGGCCTCGGCGGCCCAGGTGGAGGCGTGTGCGGCCAGGATGGCGCGCAGCATCTCCTTGGTGGTGGTCTTGCCGACGCTGCCGGTGACGGCGATGAGCTTTCCGGCGAAGCGGGCGCGGGCGTAGGCGGCGAGGCCGCGCAGGGCTTCCAGCGTATCGGGCACGGCGAGCAGCGGGGCGTCGTCGGCCACGTCATCCGGCAGGGTGTGGACGAGGGCACCGGCGGCACCCTTTTCCAGCGCGGCGCGGACCCAGCGATGGCCGTCCGTCTCGCCGACCAGGGCGACGAAGAGGTCACCGGGGCGCAGGGTGCGGGTGTCGATGGAAACGCCGGTGGCGGCGAAGGGGGTGCGCAGCATTCCGCCGGTGGCGGCGCGCAGGTCCGCGGGGGTCCAGAGCGCGGTCATGACAGGCCCGCCAGACGGCGGATGACGGCGGCGTCGTCGAAGGGGAAGGTTTCGCGGCCGATGGTCTGGCCCTGTTCGTGGCCCTTGCCGGCGACGGCCAATACGTCCCCGGGGCCAAGGGCGGCGATGGCTTCGGCGATGGCGTCGGCGCGGTTGCCGCGGGCGCGGGCGTTGGGTAGCGCGGCCATGCCGGCGAGCACGGCTTCGCGGATGGCGGCCGGGTTCTAGGTGCGCGGGTTGTCGTCGGTGACGATGGCGATATCCGCGTGGCGGGCGACGGCCGCGCCCATCAGCGGGCGCTTGCCGGGGTCGCGGTCGCCGCCGGCGCCGAAGACGATGTGCAGCTTGCCTTCGGTGTGCGGGCGCAGCGCGGTGAGCAGGCGTTCCAGCGCATCGGGGGTATGGGCGTAGTCCACGTAGATCGCGGCGCCGTTGGGCAGGGTGGCGGCAAGTTCCATGCGGCCGCGCACGCCGATGAGGCCGGGCAGGCGGGCGAGCGCATCCGGCAGGCCGGTGGCTTCGGCCAGGGCGGCGGCGACCAGGGCGTTGTCGGCCTGGAAGCGGCCGGGCAGGGCGATTTCGATGATGTGGCGCGTGCCGGCGGCCTCGATCTCCAGCACCTGGCCGCCGGGACGGGGGATGGCGCGCAGCAGGCGGATCGCGTCGCCGCCCTCGCCGACCAGGCGGAGATCGAGCTGGCGGGTTTCGGCGATGTGGCGGAGCTGCTGGAGGGTTTCGGGTTCCAGCGTGGCGCAGGCGATGGCAAGGGCGTGCGGCGGCAGCAGGTCCTGGAACAGGCGCAGCTTGGCGGTTCGGTAGGCGTCCATCGTGCCGTGGTAGTCGAGATGGTCGCGGGTGAGGTTGGTGAAGGCGGCGGCGCGCAGGTGCAGCCCGTCCAGCCGGTGCTGGTCCAGGCCGTGCGAGGAGGCCTCCATCGCCACGCGGGTGATGCCTTCCTGCGCCAGGGCGGCGAGCGTCTGGCTGAGCACCACCGGGTCTGGCGTGGTGAGGCCGGGGCCGGAGAGGCCACGGTCGGTGGCGACGCCGAGCGTGCCGAGGCTGGCGGCGCGATGGCCGGCCAGCGACCAGAGCTGGCGCAGGAAATCGGTGGTGCTGGTCTTGCCGTTGGTGCCGGTGACGGCGACGAGCGTTTCCGGCGCGGGGCCGGCGAGCAGGGCGGCGAGGATGGCCAGGCGGCGGCGCGGCTGCGGGTCTTCCAGCAACGGGCAGGCCGTGGGGGAAGGGGTGCCGGGTGGGGCGAGCACGGCGCTGGCGCCGCGGGCGAGTGCGTCGGCGATGAAGGCGCGGCCGTCCTGCGTGCTGCCGGGCAGGGCGGCGAAGATCATGCCGTGGCGCACCTGGCGGCTGTCGGCGGTGATGCCGACCACGTCGAGTGCCGCGGCCGACTCCCAGCCGGCACGCAGGTGCGGTGCGAGGTCTGGCATGCGGGCCAGGAGGCTAGCGAACCGCAACGACCGTTCCTCCGGCTGGGGGGACGGGGGCGGCTTCCTGGCGCGGGTCGCGCGGCTGGGGGGGCGGGGCCGGGCGCGGGGCAACGGCGGGGGCGGGGTTGGCCGGCGGCTGGCCGGCCTGCGGGCGCGGCGCCGGGGGCGTGGCAGGGCGGGCGGCTGGCGGGGTGGTGGCTGGGGCGGCGCCGGGCGGACGGCCGGGCACCAGCGGGATGGCGAGCGACTGGGCGATGGCCGGCGCGTTGGTGGTTTCCGGCAGCAGGCCGAGCATGGGGCCGATGCGCGCCACCACGCGCCCGGCACCGGGTGCTGCGACCCAGCCGGCGGTGGCGTAGCCGAAGGTGCTGGCGTTGGCCTTGGCTTCGTCCAGCATGAAATACACCGCGTAGCGCGGGGCCTGCATCGGGAACACGCTGGTGAAGGCCTGGATGTTCGCCTTCTTCTTGTAGCCGCCGCGGCCGGATTTCTCGGCCGTGCCGGTCTTGCCGCCGATGAAGTAGCCCGGCACCTCGGCGGACTTGCCGAAGCCGTCCGAGACGATGAGGCGCATCAGCCGGCGCATGGTGTCGGAGGTTTGCTGGCTCATCACGCGCTCGCCCTGCGGCGGGGCGGCATCGGGGTCGCGGGCCAGGATGGTGGGGCGCACCAGGATGCCGCTGTTGGCGATGGCGGCGGTGGCGCGAACCACGTGCAGCGGGGTGACGGAGATGCCATGGCCGAAGCCGATGGTCATCGTGGCGATGTCTTTCCAGTTCGCCACCGGGGGCGTGAGGGTCTTGAAGGTTTCCGGCAGCTCGATGGGCACCGGGGCCATCATGCCCATGCGCTGGTGCCAGGCGCGCTGGCGCTCCGGCCCCACGGCCAGCGCCACCTTGGCGGCGGCGATGTTGGAGGAGTAGGCGAGGAACTCCGGGAAGGAGAGGGCGCGCTTCTTGCCCTCGAAGTCGCTGATGGTGAAGCGGCCGTAGTGGATGGGCGAGGATGCGTCCCACGACGACCACAGCGTGGCCGCGCCGCTGTCCAGCGCCATGGCGGCGGTTTGCAGCTTGAAGGTGCTGCCGGGCTCGTAGCGGCCGGAGATGGCGCGGTTGAAGCGCTGCTCATCCGTGGCGCGGCGGAACTGGTTGGCGTCGTAGTCCGGCAGGCTGACCATGGCCAGCATTTCGCCGGTGCGCACATCCATCACGATGCCGGTGCCGCCGATGGCGTTGAAGGCGGCCATGGACTTGGACAGCTCGTCGCGCACCACGGCCTGCACGCGCACGTCGATCGACAGGCGGAGCGCCGCGCGGTCGGTGCGCAGCCGTTCATCGAAGAACTTCTCCGCGCCCGCCTGGCCGTTGCCGTCGATATCCACGCCGCCGAGCACCTGGGCGGCCACCGTGCCCAGCGGGTAGCGCCGGTTTTCGGCGAACTCGAAATCGATGCCGGGGATGCCGAGTGCGTTGATCTGCAGCTGCTCGCGCGTGGTGATGCGGCGGGCGAGGTAGACGAACTGCTTGTCCTGCTGGGTGAGCTGGCGCTTGAGGTTTGCCGCGTCCAGCTTCGGCAGCACGCCGCGCAGCTTCGCCACCACCTCGTCCACGTCGTAGACGATCTGCGGATTGGCGTAGAGATCGGCGTAGGGCAGCGAGAGCGCCAGCGGCTCGCCGTTGCGGTCGGTGATCGCGGCGCGCTTCACGCGTGGGCCGAAATCGGTGGCGCTGGGCGGGGGCACGATGGCGGCGGTGGCGGGCGTGGCCTGCATGCCGGGCTGGGCGGGGGCGGGCTGCGGATCGGGCTTACGCGCCTGGACTTCCATGCGCGGCTTGACCGGGTTGATGACGGTGGCATCGACCAGCTTGCCGACGACGGCAGTGAACAGCAGCGCGAAGCCGCCGGCCACCAGCACGATGCGGCCGCGGGTGCGCTCCATGCCGGCGCGCCGGTCCAGGTCGGGCGCGGTGACGCGGACATGCTCCGTGCGCGGCACGGCATCGGCCGGGGCAGCGCCGAAGCGGTGGGCGACGGAGGAGGGGTTGGGGGCGCTGGTGTCGCGTGAGGGGCCGGTCAATTCCCGCCTCCACCGTTGGACATGGCCGAGGGCGGCGGCAGCGGCCGGCGGGCCATGCCGAGCGCGGAGCGGGTGGCGCCGGGGGCGGCCTCGGCGGTGGCCGGCGGGGCGGCGGGCGCTGAAGGCGCGAAGGCCTGGCGCTGCGGGGCCGGGGCGGCCGGGGCCGGCATGGGCGGCGCGGGCGTGCGCACGGCGACCTGCGTGACCGGAGGGGCGGCCGGCATCGGCGCGGGCGTCGCCACGGCAGGGGTGGCCGGCGGCAGGCCGAGCGGCACGGGCGGGCGTGGTGCGGCTGCGATGGCGGGCTGCTGCGGCGGTGCCGGGGCGGGGGCCGGCGGCGATGCAGGACGGGGCGCGGGTTGCAATGCGGCGACGACGGGCGGTGCGGCCGGAACCGCCGGCGCGGCCACCGGGGGCGGCGCCGGCGGCGGCGGGGCCGGGCGGGCGATGACGGCTGGAGCGGGCGGGGCAGGCGGGCGCGGCGGCGGCTCGGCCACGCGCGGCTCGGCGACCCGTGGTTCGGCCGCACGCGGATCGGGTACCGGGGTGCGCGGCGCCGGGCGGATCACGGCTGCGGGGATTTCCGGTTCCGGCGGCGGTTCCGGCGGGGCGATGCCGATCGGCGGCAGGCGGCGTTCGAGGTCGGCCAGGGTGGTGAACTGGCCCGGCTGGGTGGTTTTCAACGGCAGGTGCAGGTCCACCAGTTCCTGCAGGCGGACGGGGTCGTTCAGCAGGGCGTAGTCCGCGCGCAGCATGGCGCCGCGGGCGCGCGCATCGTCCACCGCCTTCATGGTGGCGTGGATCTCGCGGTCCAGCATCTGGGCGCGGTACTTGACGCGATAGAGATACAGGCCGGAGCCGATGGCCAGCAGCATGCACAGCAGGGAGACAGGCCGCATCATGCCCAGTCCTCCGCGGCAGCGTGCGCCGTGGCGGGGCATTCCATGGCGCGCAGGCGGGCGCTGCGGGCGCGGGGGTTGGCGCCGGTTTCGTCCGCGCCGGGCTTGGCGGCCCCAGACTTGGCGCCCCCGGTGGCGAGCAGGCGGAAGCGGGGCGCCTTGCGGGAGAGCAGGCCGGCGGGGTCGTGGCGCGAGGGGCCCGGTGTGCGGCCGGTGGCCTCGGCCATGAAGCGCTTCACCAGCCGGTCTTCCAGCGAGTGGAACGACACCACCACGAGCCGGCCGCCGGGTGCGAGCAGACTGGAGGCCTGGTCCAGCGCGCGTTCGATCTGGCCCAGCTCGTCGTTCACCCGGATGCGCAGCGCCTGGAAGCTGCGTGTGGCCGGGTGGTGGCCGTTGCGATCGGGCGGCAACACGGAGCGGATCACCTGGGCCAGGCGGCCGGTGGTGGTGATCGGGGCCTCCATCCGGGCGGTGACGATGGCATGGGCGACGCGGCGGGAGGCGCGTTCCTCCCCCAGTTCGTACAGCGTGTCGGCCAGTTCGCGTTCCGGAAGGGTGTTCACCAGGTCGGCGGCGGTGGGGCCGGTGCGGCCCATGCGCATGTCCAGCGGGCCGTCGTGGCGGAAGGAGAAGCCGCGGGCGGGATCGTCGATCTGGAAGGAGGAGACGCCGAGGTCGAACACCACGCCATCCAGCGCGGCCATGTTGTGCTCGGCCAGCATGTCCATCATGCCCGCGAAGGCGCCGTGCAGCAGGTGCAGCCGGCCGGGGTGACGGGCGGCCAGGGCGGCGCCGCGGGCGATGGCATCGGGGTCGCGGTCGATCGCCCAGACGGTGCAGGAAGCCGCCTCCAGGATGGCCGCAGTGTAGCCGCCGCCACCAAACGTGGCATCGAGGTAGATGCCACCGTCGCGCGGGGCGAGGGCAGCGAGCACCTCGGCCAGCATCACGGGGATGTGGCCATTCCCGGGGCCGCTCATTTCGCCACCTGTGGGGCGGCGGGCAGGGTCATGCGCAGCACGCGGGCGCGTTCGCGGGCCTCGGCGATGCGGCGCTGGGCGGCCTGGGGTTCCCAGATCTGGAAGTGGCTGCCGGCGCCGATGAAGGCGACCTCCTCGCCCAGCCCGGCATGGTCGGCGAGGTCCTTGGCCAGCACGATGCGGCCTTCCTTGTCGGGCTCGGCGTCCACCGCGTCGGAGTAGAGGGCGAGTGCCAGGTCGTCCTCCTCATCTGAAAAGCGGGGCAGGGCCTGGATCTGGGCGCCCTGGGCGGTGAAGGCTTCGGGGTGCCAGCCCTCGATGCACGGGTGCTTGTGCGAGGGGCGCAGCACGACGGGGCCGTTGGCGGGATGGTCGGCCTTCAGGACAGCACGGAACGCCGCCGGAATGGACACCCGGCCCTTCCCGTCTCTCCGAACCAGATGGGTGCCCTTGAATTGGGTCATCCCTGCCTGCGCTGCCCTTCCCGCCCGGGTTCAAAACTGGTCGCGAAACCGAAGGCGCCGACGCTGCGCGCACGCCCGTGCCGGCATGGCGCAGTATCGCCGCGCCAGGCATGGGTGTCCATGGGATATTATGGGATTTCGCCCCCCAGAAGGGAATGTCCATGGGAAACATGAACGGGGTGTGGACGAACCTAGGAGATGTTTTCTCGCGGATTCAGAGATTTAGTTGATCTTGGGAAGAGTTTTCCCCAGGTGGCTGTGGATAAGTGGAATGAGACGGCGGAGGGGCTCCGTGGTGCGGCCGCCTCCGATGGGGGTTCCAATGGAGGCGGCCGGCACGAGTCGCGCCGTGTCAACATAATTCTACAGAAGGAAAGTGCCAGACGGCCTGTAAGCCGGGTTCTGTCCGACATCCCTTGCGGGGCGCCGGGACGGCCATTCCTCTGGGACGCGCATTGCTGCGCGCCTCGCGCGACCAACCCGGGCGACGGGGCTGAAGCACCCCTGCATCAACGCTTTCGCGCCATGCCGGCCGCCCCTATTCGGTCTTGCTCCCGGTGGGGTTTGCCCTGCCGCCCCTGTTGCCAGGGGCGCGGTGCGCTCTTGCCGCACCGTTTCACCCTTGCCTGCGGCGGTTGCCCCTTGCGGGATGGCCGGCGCCGGCGGTCTGTTCTCTGTGGCACTTTCCCTGGGGTCGCCCCCGCCGGCCGTTAGCCGGCACCGTGCTTCCGTGGAGCCCGGACTTTCCTCCACCAGGGTTTCCCCCGGCAGCGGCCGCCCGGCCGTCTGGCAGGCGCGTGATGCGCCCGGCGCGGCGCCGCGTCAACTACAGGCCGCGTTCGCGCTTGATCCGGTCCCACGCGGCATTGATGCGGGCGACCTTGTCGCTGGCGCGGGCAATGAACTCGGGCGGCACGCCGCGGCTGGCCAGGCTGTCCGGGTGGTTTTCGCGCATCAACTGGCGCCAGGCGGCGCGCACGGCTTCGTCCGTGATGTCGCGCGGCACGCCCAGCACGGCATAGGGGTCTTCCTCGTCGCTGCCGGGGCGCGGGCGCTGCTGCTGCGTGCGGCCGGAGGCGCGGGCCCAGGCATCGGTGGACAGGCCGAAGCCGCGCCACACCCCCTCCAGGAAATCGTGCTCGGCGCGGTTCAGCGGTTTGTCGGCACGGGCGATGGCGAACAGGGCCGCCAGCACATCCTCCAGCATGCCGTGGTTGTCGGCGAAGGTCTCACCCATGTGCAGGGCGTAGCCCTCGAAGCCCTCCGGGCTGTCGCGCGCCTGGTCGAACATGCGGCCGACATCGCGCGCGGCTTCGGGTGGGGCGTGGAAATGGCGCTTGAAGGCGTCGATCTCGGCCCGGTTCACGGCGCCATCGACCTTGCTGAGCTTGGCGGCGAGCACCACCACTCCCATGGCGAAGACCTGCTCGCGGCCCAGGGCCGGGGCGGTGGCGAAGGGCGTGCGCGCCTGGCCGAGCATGCCGCCCAGCGCGTTGCGCCCGGCATTGCGCAGCCCGGCCATCCCGTTGCTGTCTGCCGCGTGGCCCAGTGCCATGCCGGCCACGGCCCCGAAGGGCCCGCCCACGGCGAAGCCGGCCACGCCGCCGATGATCTTGCCCCACATCACGCTGCAGATGCTCCTGATGCCGCCTGGGGTAGCACGCAGGGATGAACAATCGCAAAACCGCGATGGTTGCCGCTCAGCCTTCGCTGGCCTGCCGCCGCATCGCGACGAGGTCTGGCTTGCCGCTGCCCAGCCGGGGCAGGGTGGGCAGCACCGTGATGGCGGTGGGCCACATGGCCGATGGCAGGGCTGCACGGGCGCGGGCGAGCAGGGCGGCGCGCAGGGCCGGTGTATCTGCGGTGCCGGGTGCGACCACAAACGCGGTGGGTCGCCCGGCGGCATCGGCCACCACGGCGGCCTCCACCACGCCGTGATGCTCGCGCAGCACCGCCTCGATCTCGCCCGGCTCGATGCGCACGCCGTTGACGTTGATCTGCCGGTCCGCGCGGCCGACGAAGTACAGCAGGCCGTCAGGGCCCAGGCGCATCACATCTCCGGTGCGGAAGATCCGGCGCGACGGGTCCTGCGGGTCTGGCTGCATGCGGCCGGGCAGGATGGCGCCGGCGTGCCATTCCCCCAGTGCGATCCGGCGGTCCGACAGGACCAGTTCGCCCGGCATCCCATCTGGCACCGGCGCTCCGTCGGGATCGACCAGCGCATGGCGCCAGCCTTCGGTGAGCCAGCCTGCGGGGAGCGATGGCCCGGGGGGCGGCGTGCCCGGAATCTGCCATTCCGCCACCACCTGGGCCTCGGTGGAGGCATAGGTGTGCGAGATCGCGCAGCCCCGCGGCAGCGCCGCCACGGCAGCCTCCCAATCGGCGTGGGCCAGGCCCATGGCGCCCATGCGGTGCAGCCGCACCCGGGCGAAGGCCGCTGCGCTGCCGGGCAGGCCGAGCAGCATGCGGGAGAGGGCGGCGTTGGTGATGGTCACGTCCGGCGGGTTGGCCTGCATCAGCCGCAGGATACCGCCGGCCCCCTGGGCGGACAGGCTGGCGCAGAGATGGGTCGCCCCGGCCATGATGGCGGCGAGTAGGAAGCTGAAGCCGGACGCGACATGGGGGCCGGACGTTGCCATCACCCTTTCGCCCGGCGTGTAGCCAAAGCTCGCCAGGGCAGCGCGGGCGCGCGCGGCCACCGCAAGGTGGGACAGCACAATGCCCTTCGGCACGCCGGAACTGCCCGAGGTGAAATGCACCATCGCGGGATCGTCGGCGCCGGGCGGGGTCGGCTGCCATCCCTGCGGGGCCTGCGTGGCGCCCGCCTCCGCGAAGGACAGGTGCTGCGGGGCGGGGTCGGCTTGCAGCACCAGCGCGGCACCGGCGAGGGCCTGCGCCAGGCGCTCCGCGGGATCGTGGGCGTTCAGCGCGAGGGTGATGCGCCCGGAGGCGAGGCAGCCGAAGGCGGTGGCGACGCCCAGCGGGCTGTAGGGCAGCACCGCGGCCACCGCACCGCCTTGCGGCAGCGTGCTGGCGATGCGATGGGCCACGGCGCGGGCATGGGCGGCGAGATCGGCGAAGCTCATCCGTTGCTGCGGGTCGATGAGGGCATCCCGGTTGCCATGCGCGCATGCGGCGGCATCGAGCAGGTCCAGCACCGGGGTTGGCGCTTCGCCATCGCAGCGCGGCAGGCCCTGGGGGTGGGGTGGCGCGACCCGCCATGCGGGGTGGGGGAACTCTGTTGGCATGCGCTGGGCCCTACCATGCGGAAGCGTCCAAATCGTAGCCGCGCGGCGCCATCTTTCCCCGCCCGCGGCGTGTCGCTAGAACCGCGCATCCGCTTGAAGGCCGTATGCCGGTGCCGGCGGCCCGTTGGGAGTGACGAGTTCGATGTGGCAGTTCTGGATCGATCGCGGCGGCACCTTCACCGATATCGTGGCGCGTGATCCCGAGGGGAAGCTTTCGACCCACAAGCTGCTGAGCGAGAACCCCGAGCGCTACCGGGATGCGGCGATTGCGGGGATCAAGACCGTGCTGGGCATCGCGCTGGACCAGCCGATCCCGCGCGGGCTGGTGGATTGCGTGAAGATGGGCACCACGGTGGCCACCAATGCGCTGCTGGAGCGCAAGGGCGAGCGCACGGTGCTGGTGGTCAACAAGGGCTTCTCCGACATCCTGCGCATCGGCAACCAGGCGCGGCCGCGGCTGTTCGACCTGAACGTGGTGCTGCCGACGCTGCTGTATGAAGACGTGGTGGAGGTGGCGGGGCGCGTGGACGTGCACGGCGCCGAGCTGGAGGCGCTGGACGAAGCGGCGGCGCTGGCGGCGTTCCGCGCCGTGCGGGCGAAGGGCATCCAGGCCATCGCCATCGTGATGATGCATGCCTGGAAGTTCCCGGCGCACGAGAAGCGCCTGGCCGCGCTGGCCCGTGAGGCCGGGTTCTCCCAGGTTTCCACCAGCCATGAGGTGAGCCCGCTGCTGCGCCTGGTGCCGCGCGGCGATACCACGGTGGTGGATGCCTATCTCTCGCCGATCCTGCGGCGCTATGTGGAGCAGGTGGCCAGCGAGCTTGGCGGTGTGCGGCTGTATTTCATGCAGTCGAATGGCGGGCTGGCCGAGGCGCACCGGTTCCAGGGCAAGGACGCGATCCTGTCCGGCCCCGCTGGCGGCATCGTCGGCGCCGCACGCACCGCGGGGATGGCCGGGATCGAGCGGATCATCGGCTTCGACATGGGCGGCACCTCGACAGACGTGGCGCTGTACGATGGCGCGTTCGAGCGGGCGTTCGAGACGGCGGTGGCCGGCGTGCGCATGCGTGCACCGATGATGGCGATCAACACGGTGGCGGCCGGCGGCGGCTCCATCCTGCATTTCGACGCTGGCCGCTTTCGCGTGGGGCCGGACAGCGCCGGCGCCAATCCCGGCCCGGCCTGCTATCGCCGCGGTGGGCCGCTGGCGGTGACGGATGCCAATGTGGCCGTGGGCAAGATCCAGCCCAACCACTTCCCGGCCATCTTCGGGCCGAACGGCGACCAGAAGCTGGATGCCGGGATCGTGGTGGAGACGTTCCAGGCGCTGGCCGAGCGGATCGAGTCCGAGACCGGCGTGAAGCGCGATCCGCGCGACGTGGCGGAGGGCTATCTGCGCATCGCCGTGGCCAACATGGCCAATGCCATCAAGCAGGTGAGCGTGCAGAAGGGCCACGATGCCACCCGCTTCGCGCTGCAGTGCTTCGGCGGCGCCGGCGGGCAGCACGCCTGCCTGGTGGCGGACGAGCTGGGCATGGAGACCGTGTTCATCCACCCCTATGCCGGCGTGCTCTCCGCCTACGGCATGGGCCTGGCCGACCAGACCGTGATGCGCGAGCAGGCGGTGGAGGTGACGCTGTCGGAAGCGGCGATGCCGGACCTCGCGGCGCTGCTGGAGCGGCTGGGCGGCGAGGCTTCGGCGGAGCTGGCGGTGCAGGGCGGCGACCCCGCGCGCGCCACCGTCGGGAAGAAGCTGCACGTGCGCTACGCTGGCACGGAAGCCGCGCTGATTGTCGATTTCGCCGCGGCGGCGGCGGTGGAGGCGGCCTTCACCGTGGCGCACAAGGCGCGCTTCGGCTTCGCCACGCCGGGCCGGGCCCTGATCGTGGAAGCCGTGGCGGTGGAAGCAACCTCCCCGGGCGAGGTGGTGAACGAGGCGACGATCCCCGCCAGCACCGGCCTCGCGGCGCCGATCGACAGCGTGAGCATGTGGAGCGGCGGGCAGGCGCACCAGACGCCGGTGTACGACCGGGCCGCGCTGCGCGCCGGGGATCGCATTCCAGGCCCCGCCCTGATCCGCGAGGCGATCGCCACCACGGTGGTGGAGCCGGGCTGGACGGCGGAGGTCTCCTCACTCGACCACATGACCCTGAAGCGCACGACAGCGAGAAAATTCGTGGCGGCTTCGGGCACCGAGCGGGCCGATCCCGTGCTGCTGGAGCTGTTCAACAACCTGTTCATGAACGTGGCGGAGCAGACCGGCGCGGTGCTGCAGAACACCTCCATGAGCGTGAACATCAAGGAACGGCTGGATTTCTCCTGCGCGATCTTCGATGCCACCGGCGGGCTGGTGGCCAATGCACCGCATGTTCCGGTGCATCTGGGCGCCATGGGCGAGAGTGTGCGCACGGTGCTGGAACGGCGCGGCAGCACGCTGCGGCCGGGCGACGTGGTGGCGCTCAACAACCCCTATAACGGCGGCACCCACCTGCCGGACGTGACGGTGATCACCCCGGTGTTCGATGCGGCGGGCCACGAGATCCTGTTCTTCGTCGGCAGCCGTGGCCACCACGCCGATATCGGCGGCATCACCCCGGGCTCCACCCCGCCGGCCTCCCGCACGCTGGAGGAGGAGGGCGTGGTGATCGACGACTTCCTGCTGGTGGAGCAGGGGCATTTCCGCGAGCCGGAGTTCCGCGCGGTGCTGGCAGGCGCCACCTATCCGGCGCGCTCGCCGGATGTGAACGTGGCCGACATCAAGGCGCAGGTGGCGGCGAACGAGAAGGGCGTGCAGGAACTGCAGCGCGTGGTGGCGCAGTTCGGCTGGGCCACCGTGAGCGCCTACATGAAGCATGTGATGGACAATGCCGAGGAAAGCGTGCGCCAGGTGCTCGCCCGCATCGGCAATGGCGGCTTCGACTACGTGATGGACGATGGCGCGCCGCTGAAGGTGCGGGTGACGGTGGACCAGGCCGCGCGCACCGCGGTGGTGGATTTCACCGGAACGGGTCCCCAGCGCGACAACAACTTCAATGCACCCCCGGCGGTGACGCGGGCGGCAGTGCTGTATGTGTTCCGCTGCCTCGTCGGCTCCGACATTCCCTTGAACGACGGATGCCTGAAGCCGATCGAGATCCGCATCCCGCCCGGCACGTTCCTCTCGCCCTATCCCGGTGCCGCCGTGGTGGCGGGGAACACGGAAGTGTCGCAGGCCACCTGCAACGCGCTGTTCGGGGCACTTGGGGCGCTGGCGTGTTCCCAGGCGACGATGAACAACTTCCTGTTCGGCGATGCCACGCGCCAATACTACGAGACGATCTGTGGCGGCATGGGCGCGGGCGACGGGCATGACGGCACCAGCGCGGTGCAGACGCACATGACCAACACGCGCATGACCGACCCCGAGGTGCTGGAGCTGCGCTACCCCGTGAGCCTGGAGCTGTTCGGCATCCGCCGCGGCTCTGGCGGTGCCGGCAAGTGGCACGGTGGTGATGGTTCGGTGCGGCGCATCCGCTTCCTGGAGCCGATGACCGCCGTGATCGTCTCCTCCCGCCGCAACGTGCCGCCCTTTGGCCTGGCCGGAGGCGCCGATGGCGCGGCGGGGCGGCAATGGGTGGAGCGGGCCGGTGGGGCCAGGGAGGTGCTGACCGGCACCGACAAGGCCGAGCTTGCCCCGGGCGACGTCTTCGTGATCGAGACGCCCGGCGGCGGCGGCTACGGCTCACCCGCCTGAGCCCCGCGCCGCACCTGGCATGATCGCGCTGCGCCACATCTCCCTGGGGCTCGTGGCGCTGCTGCTTCTGCTGGCGGGCGGCGCGTGGCTTGCGCCTACGGTGCTGGAGTGGAACCGGTATCGCGCCGATGTCTCGGGCCTGGCCTCGGCCGCGTTGGGCCAGACGGTACGCATCGAAGGGCGCGTCACCCTGCGCGTGCTGCCGCAGCCTTTGCTGGTGGCCGAGCGGGTGACGGTGGATGCCAGCGCCGGTGCCACGGTAACGGCCGAGCAGTTGCTGCTGCGTGTGGCGCTGATGCCGCTGCTGGCCGGGCGCGTGGAGGCGCGCGAGCTGGTGCTGCGTGGCGCCGATATCCGCCTGCCCTGGCCGCCAGACCCCGCGGCGCTGGCGCTGCGCACGCCCTCCTGGTTGTCGGCACTGTCGGCGCGCATCGAGCGCGGGCGGCTGCAGATCGGCGAGGTGGCGGTGACGGGGCTGGAGGCGACGCTGGCCACCAACGATGTCTCCGGCAGCTTCCTCAGCACCGGGCGGGCGCGCAGCGGCGGGCGGGACTGGGCGTTCACGGCGCGGGTCAGCCAGCCTGGCGGTGACGGCGCCGTGGGGGTGGATGTCACGCTGGACGGGCAGGGCGCGGGGGCGGTGATCTCTGGCCAGTTGCAGCCGGATGGCACGATGCTGGGGCGCGTGGCGCTGCGCGGCACCGACCTGTCGCAGTTGGTGCCGGCGCCGTCCGTGCCGTTCCGTGTCGAGGGGCGGCTTACCACCGGCGACGGGTTGGTGGCGGCGGATGAGCTGGCGGGCGACCTGGCCGGCGCGCCGGTGAAGGGCGCGATCGCGCTGCGCCTGCTGCCGCGGCTGCGGCTGGACGTGGCCGTGGCGGCCAGCCGGCTCGATCTCGATGCCTGGGCACCCGCCCTGCTGCGCGGCGCGGCAGGCCTGCCGCCTGGAATGCCGCTGGGCATCGACCTGTCGGCCGAGGCTGCCGTGCTGGGCGACGGCACGCTCAGGGGCCTGCGTGCGGCGTTCGACATCGCCGAGGGCAAAGTGGAGGTGCGCGAGGCCCGCGCGCTGCTGCCTGGAGAAGCCAACCTACGCCTCAAGGGCCGCATTGCGCCCGGGGCTGCGGGCCGGCAGCGCTTCGATGGCGAAGCCGCGCTGGATGCGCCAGCGTTGCGGACGACCCTTTCCTGGGCCGCGCGTGCGGGGTTCGGCCCCGTGGATGCCCTGCCGCCATCGGTGCTGCGCACGGCGGCGCTGCATGGGCAGGTGCGTGTCGAAGACGGCGAACTCACGATCGCCGACATGGCCGGGCAGGTGGATGGGTCTGCCCTGGTGGCAGCCCTGTCCTGGCGGCCGGCCCCCCGGCCCGCGCTGCGGGCGGTGGTAACGGCGGAGCGGGTTGATCTCGATCCCTGGGCCGCGTCCTTCTTGCCTGCGACGGGGGCCCCAGACCTGATAGCCACCGCCGCGACATTCGGCCCGCTTGCGCTCGATCTTCGGCTGTCGGCGGAGGCGGCCACCCTGCGTGGCATCGCGGCCACGGACCTGAGGCTGGACCTCGCCGCCGTACCCGGCCGCATCGAAGTACGACAGATGGCGGCGCAGGCCTTGGGGGCCGCGGCATCGGCGTCCCTCACCCTGCTGGAGGGTGGGCGCGTTGCCGATGGCAAGGCCGAGCTGAAAGCCGCACGGGCGACGGGGTTCACCCCGTATGTTGTGCAGGCGTTGGGGCCGAACTTCGCTGCCCGGCTGGAACCGCTGCTGCGCGGGGCGCTGCTGCTGCAACTGCAGGCCGGTGGGGTGCCGGAAAACCTGGGGCTGAAGCTCGCCGCCACGCTGGCCGACCTGCGGCTGGAGGCAACGCCAACGCTCGACCTGCCGGGCGGGCGCTGGGCCGGAACGCTCACGCTGCGCCATCCCGGAGCGCCGCGTCTGGCCGAGACATTGGGGCAGGCCGGGGCTTCCGCCTGGCTCGGGGACGGTTCCCTGGCGCTCGTCGCCCAGCTTACCGGCGGTGCGGACCGGCTGGTGGCGGAGAGCTTCGATCTCTCTGCCGGGGGGCTGCGGGCTGGCGGCGCGCTGCGGCTGGATCGCGGCGAGGTGCCCCGCCTGTCTGGCCGTATCGCCGCGGAAGGGTTGATGCTGCCATGGCCCTATCCGCGCAGCCCGGACCCATTGCCGATCGAGGCGCTGCTGGGCTGGGAGGCGGAGCTTACGTTGACTGCCCGCAGTGTCAGCCTTTCGCGCGAGCGGGTGCTGGAGGACGCGACGGCGACGCTTGCGCTGGCACGTGGACAGTTGCACCTCGCCGACCTCACCGCCACGCTGACGCGCGGGCGCCTCACGGGATCTCTGACCTTCGATGCGGCCGCGCGGCCGCCGACGCTGGTGGTGCAGGGGGGGCTGCGCGGCGGGCAGATTTCTGCGCCGGTCTTCGATACCGCGATCGACCTCGCGGCTGGCGTGCTGGATGGCGCGGGGCGACTCTCCGCCGCCGGCTTCTCGCCCGCCGGGCTGCTGGCGAGCCTGGGGGGCAGCATGTCGCTATCCGTCCGGGATGGCGCGCTCGCGGGGATCGGACTGGCCAGGATGGGGCCGCGGCTGGAGGAGGCAGACCTGCGAGCCGCCCTCGCGGGGGGACGCACGGAATTCGATCGTCTGTCGCTGGAAGGC
>JAIXTK010000104.1 GCA_027483995.1 Acetobacteraceae bacterium | reverse complement strand
GGCGCGATATCAGGCCGATGGCATCAGCAGCGCGCTCAAGCTGTCCAGCTGATCCAGGCTCCGGTAGTGGATTCGCACGCTGCCAGACTTGCCGTCGAAGCTGATATCCACCTTCAGGCCCAGCCGCTCGGCCAGATCCCGCTCCAGTGCGGCGGTTTCCGGGTCCTTGGTGGAACTGCCAACACCGGGGCTGCGTGCCTTGGTGCCATGGGTCGGCACCATCGCCTCGGTCTGGCGCACATTGAGCCCGCGCGCGATCACCGCCAACGCCGCCTTGGCCGGGTCCGGATGACCGAGCAGCGCCCTTGCATGGCCCGCGGAAAGCCGCCCACGCCGCACTTCCTCCATCACCGTCGCCGGCAACTGGCGCAGCCGCAGCATATTCGCGACATGGCTGCGGGACTTGCCGACGGATTCCGCCAGGCGCTCCTGTGTCAGCCCGAACTCCTCGGTCAGCCGATGGTAGCCCTCGGCCTCCTCGATCGCGTTGAGGTCCTGGCGCTGCAGGTTCTCCACCAGCGCCGCCGCCATGGCCTCGGCATCGCTCAGGGCACGCACCAGCGCCGGCACCACATGCAGCCCGGCCTGCTGGGCGGCCCGCCAGCGACGCTCCCCGGCGATGATCTGGAATCGCTCCTTCTGCTCCGGATGCGGCCGTGCCAGCAGGGGCTGGAGAATGCCGCGCGCCCGGATGGAATCCACCAGCTCCGCCATGCTCGCCGGGTCGAAATCCCCACGCGGCTGGAACGGGCCGGGCTCCAGGTGCTCCACCGGGATTGCCGTCACGCCCGGCGCGGGCGGGGCAGCGGCGGGGGCGGCCGGGGCAGGGCGCTGGTCCCCCAGCAGGGCAGCGAGCCCGCGGCCAAGCCGCTGGCCGGGTTCCTTGCTCATGGGCGGGTCTCCGAATAGGCGCGCTCACGGCGCAGCAGTTCCTGGGCAAGACGGATATAGGCCTGGGCGCCCGGCGACTTGTGGTCATACAGGATCACCGGCTTGCCATGGCTGGGCGCCTCGGAGACCCGGATATTGCGTGGGATCACGGTGTCGTACACCTGGGTCCCGAAGAACCCGCGCGCATCGGCCGCCACAAGGTCGGAGAGATTATTGCGCCGGTCGTACATGGTCAGCACAATTCCCTGCACCCGCAGCACGGGGTTCAGCGCCTGGCGCACCCGCTCGATGGTGCGCATCAACTGGCTGAGCCCTTCCAGGGCAAAGAACTCGCATTGCAGCGGCACCATCACCGCATCCGCCGCCACCAGGCCATTCAGCGTCAGCAGGCCGAGGCTCGGCGGGCAATCGATCAGGATATGGGTATAGGCAGCCAGCGCCGGCGCATGCAGCGCATCCCGCAGCCGGAATTCCCGGCGATCCAGGCCCACCAACTCAATCTCGGCCCCTGCCAGGTCCGCCTCGGCGGGAATGATGCTGAGATCGGGCACAAAGCTCTGCAGGATGGCGTCTGCCGGCGCGATATCGTCCAGCAGCAGCGCATAGGTCCCGGCGCTGCGCTGGCTCGGCGCGATCCCGATGCCGGTGGAGGCATTCCCCTGGGGATCGAGATCGACGATCAGCACCCTATGCCCAGCCGCGGCCAGCGCCGTCGCCAGATTGATGGTTGTGGTCGTCTTCCCCACGCCGCCCTTCTGGTTGACGACGGCGATGATGCGGGCGGCTGTGGGCGGAACGTCGGCGGGCTGAGGGGCGCCGCCGGTGCGAGAATGGTCAGACACGGGATATCTCGCTCAACCGGAGGATGCGGGCGTCGGGGGCGAGTGGATTGCTCCATTGCTCCACGCGCATGTGCCACTGCAGACGGGCAGCCGTCAATTCCTCGTCGGCGGTCCGGCCCTTCGGAAACACGCAGACCCCGCCTGGAGCAAGCAAAGGCGTGGCCCAACCCAGCAAGAGGGGAAGCGGCGCCAGCGCGCGCGCCGTGATCAGCGGGGCAGGGGGGATCCGAACCCGTTCGATGCGCTCGGCATGAACGGTTGCCGGGGCCTCCGTGATGCGGGCCGCCTCCCGCAGGAAAGCCGCCTTGCGCTGATCCGATTCCACGAGATCGAAGGGCCGTCCGGTCGCGATGGCGAGCACAAGCCCCGGAAACCCCCCGCCAGACCCAAGGTCGATGGCCCGCTCGAACTCCGGCGGCAGATACGGCAGCAGCGCCAGCGAGTCGTCCAGGTGCCGGTGCCGCAACTGTGCCGCATCCTGCTTTCCCACCAGGTTGATCGTCGGGTTCCACGCCAGCACCAGGGCGAGAAACCGGTCCAGTCGGTCGGCTGTTTCACGTGAAACAACAGGCGGAGGGAGGGGAGACTGTTTCACGTGAAACGTCGCGCGGTCGTCGTTTTGCGCACGTGGGCCAGGATCGCCGACAGCGCCGCCGGCGTGATCCCCGGTATCCGCCCCGCAGCCCCCAGCGACGGCGGGCGGGATGCCCGGAGGCGCTCCTGCATCTCCGCGGAGAGCCCGCCAATCTCGCCAAAATCCAGCTCCGGCGAAATCGCAACGGCCTCCTCCTTGCGGAACCAGGCAATATCCTTGTCCTGCCGGGCCAGATACCCGTCATACAGCGCATTGGCCTCCAACTGCGCCCTCACCCGCGGTGCGAGCTCCGCCAGCCACGGAAACGCCCGCATCCGGTCTGCCTCCAACAGATGCGGATGCGCCAACCAGGCAAAGCAGGCCCGCTTCTCGGCATCAGCCGGCACGTCGATCCCATGCCGACGCAGCTCCTGCGCCGTGGCAGTCTCGGCTCGGGCCCGAGCCTCAGCCCCGGCAATGCCCGCCGAATGCAGCCGGAACTGCGCCGCCCTCTCCGGCCCCACAACCCCGGCGGAAACGCCCATGGCCGTCAGCCGCATATCCGCATTATCCGCCCGCAGCGTCAGCCGATACTCGGCGCGGGAGGTGAACATCCGATAGGGCTCCGAAACCCCCTGCGTCGTGAGGTCGTCGATCAACACCCCGATATACGCCTCAGCCCGCGAGAAGATCAGCGGCCCAGCGCCACAGGCCCGGTTCGCCGCGTTGATCCCGGCCATGATCCCCTGGGCCGCCGCTTCCTCGTAGCCGGTCGTGCCATTGATCTGCCCAGCCAGGAACAGCCGGGGCAGGGAGCTCAGCTCCAGCGACGGCGCCAGTGCGCGAGGGTCGACATAGTCGTATTCCACCGCATAGCCAGGCCGGAGAATCCGCGCCGCCTCCAGCCCAGGGATCGTCGCCACCAATGCCGCCTGCACATCAGCCGGCAAGCTGGTAGAGATCCCGTTCGGATAGACCGTGTCGTCGTCCAGCCCCTCCGGCTCCAGGAAGATCTGGTGCTGCGACCGGTCGGCAAACCGCACCACCTTGTCCTCGATCGAAGGGCAGTAGCGCGGCCCCCGCCCGGCAATCTGCCCGCCATACACCGCGGAAAGCTGCAGATTGTCCCGGATGATCCCGTGCGTCGCCTCCGTCGTCCCCGTCACGCCACACGCAACCTGGCGATTCCCGGTGGTGGAGGTGAACGTGCTGAAGAACTCCGGCACCGCATCCCCGTGATCGGCCGGCAAGCGATCCCAGCCGATCGTCCGCCCATCCAAGCGCGGCGGCGTGCCGGTCTTCAGCCGGCCCAACGGCAGGCCAAGCGCCTCCAGCCGAAGCGCCAATCCCACCGCCGGCCCATCCCCCATCCGCCCAGCCGGCCGGGTCTCATGCCCGATATGGATCACCCCGCGCAGAAATGTCCCCGCCGTCAGCACCACGGCCCCAGCCAGGATCGTCTCCCCAGCCTCCGTGACGATCCCGGCCACCTCGCCGGCCCCGTTCACCACCAGGTCCTCCACCGCCGCCTCGGCGATCGACAGCCCGGGCTGCGCCTCCAGCAACGACAGCACCGCCCGCCGATACAGCGCCCGATCCGCCTGCGCCCGCGGCCCACGCACCGCTGGCCCCTTGCTCCGATTCAGCAGCTTGAAGTGGATGCCGGCCATATCCGCCGCCCGCCCCATCAGCCCATCCAGCGCATCGATCTCCCGCACCAGATGCCCCTTGCCGATGCCCCCGATCGCCGGGTTGCAAGACATCTCCCCAATCGTCGCGCGCTTATGCGTCACCAGCAGGGTCCGCGCCCCCATCCGCGCCGCCGCCGCCGCCGCCTCGCAGCCGGCATGGCCGCCGCCCACCACAATCACATCGAAGGCATGGGTCACGGTCGGCTCCTCATGGCCAGGCATTCACTTTCCAATGCAGAACTGGCGAAACACGGAATCGAGGATATCCTCAACCCCTACCTGCCCCGACAGCCGGCCAAGCGCCCGCAGCGCCAGCCGCAAATCCTCGCCCCGCAATTCCGGCTGCGGCGCAGCCAGAGCAGCATCCAGGCTGCCAGCCGCCTCCTGCAACGCCGCGCGATGCCGCGCCCGGGTCAGCGGGGCAGGGCCCTGCACCGCGGTCATCTCGCGCACATGATCGGCCAGCAACGCGCGCAGCCGGTCCATCCCACTGCCGGCATGAACGCTGACAGCAACATCGCCATCCCCAACCCCAAGATCCGCCTTCGTGGCCACGCGCAGTACCCGCGGATGACCCGGCAGCGCCGCCAGCCGCCCCTCACCGGGCGCCTCCACCACCATCACCAAATCCGCCGCCGCCGCCCGCAGCCGCGCCCGCCGGATCCCCTCCGCCTCCACCGGGTCCGCGGATTCACGCAGCCCGGCCGTATCCAGCAGCGTCACCGGCACGCCCGCCATCTCAACCCGCGCTTCCAGCACATCCCGCGTCGTCCCCGGCAGATCCGCGACAATGGCCACATCCCGCTCCGCCAAAGCATTGATAAGCGTAGACTTTCCAGCATTCGGTGGACCCAGCACGGCAATCGTCAGCCCCTCCCGAACCCGCTCCCCGCGCCGGTTATCGTCCAGATGCCGGCGTATCTCGCCGCACAACCCAGCGATCCCCCCCAGCAACTCCGCCTCCACCTCAGGCGGCAAATCCTCCTCGGGAAAGTCGATCAACGCCTCCTGCTGCGCCAACACCGCCAGCAGCCGCCCGCGCCACCCGGCCAGAACCTCCCCCAGCCCCCCCTCCAGCTGCCGCAACGCCTGCTGCCGCTGCCCGCTCGTTTCGGCATCGATCAAATCCGCGAGCGCCTCCGCCTCCAGCAGATCCATCCGCCCATTCAGGAACGCCCGCCGCGTGAACTCCCCAGGCTCCGCCGGCCGCAACCCAAGCTCCACCAGTGCTTCGGACATCGCCTGCACCACCGCCCGCCCGCCATGCACATGCAATTCCAGGCTGTCCTCGCCGGTGAACGATCCAGGCCCCGGCAACCACAGCACCAGCGCCCGGTCGATCACCGCCCCGGAATGATCCCGCAACGACCGCAACACGGCCTGCCGCGCCACCGGCCGGCGCCGGCACAGCCGATCCAACACGTCGCCGCTCGCCGGCCCCGAAATCCGGAACACCGCAATCGCCGCCCGCCCCGCGCCGGAAGCGACGGCAAAGATCGTCTCGCTGCCCTGGCCCGCCACCATCGCCCGCCCGAATCCTATCCCGGCGGAAGCATCAACTCCGGCACGCGCCCGCCATCCCGCACATGGCGCTCCAGCACCGCGTCCACCTCGGCTTCCGTGGTGATCTTGTACCAAATCCCCTCGGGATAGATCACCATGCACGGGCCGAGCTCGCACCGATCGAGGCACCCGGCCTGATTGACCCGCACCTTCTTCAGCCCCATCTGCTTGGCCTTGCGCTTCATGTAGTCACGCAACGCCTCGGAGCCGGACGCCGCGCAGGAACCACGCGGATGCCCCTCCGCCCGCCGGTTGCAGCAGACAAACAGATGCGCGTCGTAGAACGGCGCTGGGTCTGGCGGCGCGGCAGAATGGTCCATGATGGGTCTCCGCTGGCCGTCATGCGGTGGCCCAACCGCCGCGGCGTGCATATGGCGGGCGCCACATCGCGCGGCGCCCGTTCCTTGGCTTTCCTATCCGCGAACCCGTGGCGACATGCAAGGACAAGCAATGGAACAGCCCCGCAACCGCCTCGCCGCCGAAACCTCGCCCTACCTCCTGCAGCATGCCGACAACCCCGTGCACTGGCACCCCTGGGGCACCGCGGCGCTGGCGGAAGCGCGTGCCACCGGCAAGCCCATCCTGCTCTCCGTCGGCTACGCCGCCTGCCACTGGTGCCACGTCATGGCCCACGAATCCTTCGAGGATGCCGAAACCGCCGCC
Source organism: Acetobacteraceae bacterium (assembly GCA_027483995.1). Lineage (GTDB taxonomy): Bacteria > Pseudomonadota > Alphaproteobacteria > Acetobacterales > Acetobacteraceae > CAMDGX01. Next base: position 896 of record JAIXTK010000104.1, on the reverse strand, counting down.
CTGATGAACACCCTCTACGTCAACGTGAAGGTCGATCGCGAGGAACGCCCGGATATCGACCACCTCTACATGTCCGCCCTGCAGATGATGGGCGAGGCCGGCGGCTGGCCGCTCACCATGTTCCTCACCCCGGAAGGAGACCCGTTCTGGGGCGGCACCTACTTCCCGCCCGCCCCGCGCTGGGGCCGCCCCTCCTTCCGCCAGGTCCTGGAAGGCATCGCCGAAGCCTACCGGGCCGAGCCCGAGAAAGTGCAAACCAGCACCCAGGCCCTCAAAACCCGCCTCGCCGCCCTCTCCGCCGAACGCCCCGGCCCCGCCCCGCAGGCCCCGGTGCTCGATGCCGTCTCCGCCACCCTCCTGGCCTCAACCGACCCGGATCACGGCGGCATGCGCGGTGCCCCCAAATTCCCCATGGCCCCCAGCTTCCGCTTCCTCTGGCAAGACAGCTTCCGCGCCAACAACCCCGAAGCCCGCGCCGCCATCCACCTCCTCCTGCGCCGCATGGGCCAGGGCGGCATCTACGACCAGCTCGGCGGCGGCTTCGCCCGCTACTCCACGGATGAGCATTGGCTCGCCCCGCATTTCGAAAAGATGCTCTACGACAACGCCCAGATCCTGGAGCTCCTCGCCCTCGCCCAGGCCGACACCCCCAACCCCCTCTACGCCACCCTGGCCCATGAAACCGTCGGCTGGCTGGTGCGGGACATGAAAGCCCAGCCCGCCCGCGGCCGCGCCGCCTTCGCCGCCTCGGAGGATGCCGACAGCGAGGGCGAGGAAGGCCGCTTCTACGTCTGGACCGAAACCGAGATCGACAACCTCCTCGGCCCCCAAGCCCCCGCCTTCAAAGCCGCCTACGACGTCACCGCGGCCGGCAACTGGGAAGGCCACACCATCCT
>JAIXTK010000305.1 GCA_027483995.1 Acetobacteraceae bacterium | reverse complement strand
CCTAAGGCCGTCGCGCGAAGGCGCGCGCCGGACCCAGTGGGGTCCAGGGGCAAAGCCCCTGGCCTTCCTTCCCTTCTCTCCCCACCCCACCGCACCCATTCGCTGAACGGAGGCGACGATGTTGGCCACCAGTCCTGCTTTCAAGCAGAACGTGAAGGGTGCGTTGGCGGATGCTGGCTTGCAGAAAGCCTTGGCGTTCACCAGGCCCAGTTTTGCCGGCAAGCGCAGTGCCGCGGTGGCGGGGCTGCCGGAGTTCGAGCAGTTGCGGGATGTCGGGCGGGACATCAAGAACCACGTTCTGGCCAATCTCGATTTCTACCTGGAGACCTGGGCGGGCAACGTGGAGAAGGCTGGCGGCACCGTGCATTGGTGCAGCACGGCGGATGAGGCGCGGGCGGCGGTTCTGGCGATTTGCCAGAAGGCCGGGGCGAAGACCGTCACCAAGGGCAAGTCGATGATCTCCGAGGAGCTGGGGATCAACGACCACCTGGAGAAGTTCGGCATTGAGCCGGTGGAGACGGATCTCGGCGAGTATATCCTGCAGCTGCGCAAGGAACCGCCGAGCCACATCATCGCGCCGGCGTTCCACCTCAATCGGGAGGATTGGGAGGAGAGTTTCCGCGCCTCGCACACCGACCTCGATGAGGACCGGGTGTTCGGCGAGCGGCGGGACATCCTGACGGAGGCGCGCAAGAAGCTACGGGAGAAGTTTTTGGCGGCGGATGTGGGCATCACCGGCGCCAATTTCCTGATCGCCGAGACCGGCAGCAGCGTGATCGTGACGAACGAGGGCAATGGCGATCTCACGCAGACCCTGCCCAAGGTTCACATCGTGCTGGCGAGCATCGAGAAGGTGGTGCCCACGCTGGAGGATGCCTGCACCTTCCTGCGCCTGCTGGCCCGCTCCGCCACCGGGCAGGACATGAGCGTCTATACCACGTTCTCCACCGGTGCCCGCCGCCCGGCCGACCTCGACGGGCCCGAGGAATACCACGTGGTGGTGATCGACAATGGCCGCAGCGCCATGATCGGCACCGAGTTCCAGGAGATGCTGCGCTGCATCCGCTGTGCCGCCTGCATGAACCACTGCCCGGTGTATTTCACCGTCGGCGGCCATTCCTATGGCTGGGTCTATCCGGGCCCGATGGGCAGCGTGCTGACGCCGAGCCTGATCGGCGTGGACAAGGCCGGGCATTTGCCCAATGCCAGCACCTTCTGCGGCAAGTGCGAAAGCGTCTGCCCGGTGAAGATTCCGCTGCCCAAGATGATGCGCCATTGGCGGGAGCGGGAGTTCGAACGCCACCTCACGCCGCAAACCATGCGCACCAATCTCTCCATCTGGGCCTGGTTCGCCAAGCGCCCGGCGCTGTATCGCCTGGCCACCCGTGCGGCGGCCTGGGGGCTCGGCCTGATGGGCCGCAAGAAGGGCCGCTTCCACACGCTGCCCTTTGCCGGCGGCTGGACCGACGGGCGCGACCTGCCGGCGCCGGAAGGCGAGACCTTCTTCGCCCGCTACGCCCGCCAGCAGCGGGAGACGCAGTCGTGACGAAGGACGCCATCCTCGGCGCCATCCGCCGCGGCCTGAAGCGCGGCCCGCTGCCGGAAGACCAGAAGCTGGCCCTGCGCGCCCGGCTGGACGCCCATCCCCGCCACCTCATCCCCGCCCGCGCGCAGTTGCCGCGGCCGGAGCAGGTGGCGTTGTTCCTGCGCAACGTGGAAAAGGAATTCGGCACCACCGCCCGCGTGGCGTCGCTGTCGGATGTGCCCGCGGCGGTGGCGGATTACCTGGCCGCCAACAACCTGCCGAGCGATTTTGCCATCGCCCCGCACCCGGAGCTGGAATCGATCGACTGGGCCAGCCGCCCGCTGCTCACCCTGCGCCCCGGCCGCGCCCAGGCCACGGATGCCGTCTGCCTCACCCACGGTTACGCCGCCGTGGCCGAGACCGGCACGCTGATGCTCCCTGCCTCCCCGCACCGCCCGACCACGCTGAACCTGCTGGGCGACACCGCCATCGTGGTGCTGCGCGCCAGCCGCATTGTCGGCTGGATGGAAGCCGCCTGGGACCTGATCCGCGCTGAGAACCAGGACAGCACCACCGGCGGCTTCATGCCGCGCAACATCATGTGGGTGACGGGCCCGTCGCGCTCCGCCGACATCGAATCCACCCTCGAACTCGGCGCCCACGGCCCCCGCCGGTTGCATGTGGTGCTGGTGGATGACGATCCCACTGCCGTAGCGTGAGCCGAAGGCCCCGCCCCCTCACCGAGCACGACCAGGCCGAGTGGGCAGCCTATGCCCAGCGCGTGACGCCCATGCCCGGCCGCAGCAAGCCGCCGCCGCCGGAGCCCGCCGCCCTGCCGGCACCGATCCTGCAGCCCGCCCATCCCGTGCAGCCGCATCGCGCCCCCACGCGCCCCAGCCCGGCCTTGGGCATCGGCTACCAGCCCGGCGGGCTCGACAATTCCTCCTGGAACCGCTTCCGCTCCGGCAAGCTGCCGGCCGTGCGCACCCTGGATCTGCACGGCCGCACCGCCCAGCGTGCCTTCCATGCCCTGCACGGCTTCCTGCACGCCGCCCATGCCGACCACGTGCGCGTGGTGGAAGTGATCACGGGGCGGGGCAGCGGGGAGACCGGCGGCGTGATCCGGCGCGAACTGCCGCTCTGGCTCAACCTGCCGGCCCTGCGCCCGCTGGTGCTCGCGGCGTCGCATCCGCACCCGGCCAATCCCGGGAGCGTGCGATTGCTGTTGCGGAGGCCGAAGTAAGGAAGCGGTTCTTTTTTGAAAAAAAGAATCAAAAAACTTTTATCCGTTTGATGCGGATAAACCGGGCCTCTCCGCATCAAATCAGAAAAGTCTTTTTGCTTCTTTTTCTTCAGAAAAAGAAGACTCTTCCTTGCTTCCTCCCGGCACCACCACCCCATCCCCAGCCCGCCGGATCGCCACCACCTCGGCCCCCTTCGGCAGTTCGAACCGATAGGCATGCCGCCCCAGCCCGATGCCAACCTTCTCCAGGTCGGCGCGATACCGGTTGGCCACGCCGGGCAGGACCGTGCCGTCCGCCAGCACCAGTTCCAGTGCCACGCCGCGCTCTGGGTTGGCGAGGTCTTGCACCCAGCCTTCCACGAGCCCGCCGGACACGAGGTCGAGATGCCCGCGCATCGGCCCGGGCGGCCGCGCCGCCACGCCCGAAAGCCGCGTGCGGATCGCCTCCAGCACCGGCCCTTCCTCCGACACCTCCGTGAAGAACACGCAGGGCGCGGCGGTGCGGCCGGGATTCAGCGCCGCGTGTTCCGCCGCGTTGATGAACATGCCGCGGCTGTCGCAATCCACGAAGCTCTCGGCCCAGGCCCCCTCGGCCAGGATCGCGTCGTGGCTGTCCAGCTCCACGTGGAAGTAGGACACATCGCCGTAGGCGGCGCAGCGTGTGATCCCGGCGCCGTCCACCAGCGCCTCCGCCGGCACCAGCACCTCGCGGCCCTGCACCAGGAACAGCATGGCATGGCGGGGCGAGACGAACAGGTCGCGCCGCGGCACGCCCGCGCCGAGCGCGCCGGCGCGGATGCGGATCGGCTGGATCATGCGGCTCGCCGCCACGAAGCGTGCGCCGTAGCCGCGCCGCCCGATCCAGCGGATCGGCCGCAGCTTGCCGCCGCGGGCGATCACCCGGTCGCCGACGCGCAGCGCCTCCACCGGCACCTCGCCGCGATCGGTGGCGATCAGTGTGCCCTGGCAGTAGCAGGGCACGGTGCTCACCAGCGTGCTGCCGTCGCCATCCTGCAGCAGGTAGAAATTCGCCCCGGAATAGTCGCCGGAAAGCTGCACCGTGGCGCTGCCCAGCCCCTCCGCCACGGTCAGCACGCCGGTCAGGGCATCGAACGACGCCAGGCCGCCATCGACATAGGAGATCTCCTGGAAATCCAGCTGCCCGCCGGATTGCAGCACCAGGCCCGACACCACCGCACCGGCATGCACCCGCGCCGCAGCCCCGCTGCTGAGCAGCATGCTGCTGGCGACCCCGCCCGACAGCACCTCCTGCACGCCGCCGGAGGAGACGATGCTGCCGCTGGCCAATCCGCCCGACTGCACTGTGGCATTGCCGCCGGCCTCGATCACCGTTCCGGCGGCAGAGCCGCCGCCACTGATCGTCTGGCTGCCGCCGCCCTGCACCAGCGTGGCGCTGGCGGTGCCGCCGGAAAGGACGGTCTCGCTCCCGCCGCTGCCCACCACGGTGGCGCTCGTTGCCCCGCCGGAGACCAGTAGCGCCCCGCCGGCGGAAACCTCACCCGCCTCCGCCACGCCGCCGGCGAAAACCTGCTGCGTGCCGCCGCTGAGCGCGGTGGCCTGCGCGTTCCCGCCCGAGGATACCGCTTGCGACCCACCCGAAAGCACCGTGGTTCCGCTGGCCGTGCTGCCGGAAGACAGCACCTCGCTGCCGCCGTCCCTTACCGTCGTGCCGCTGGTCGCCCCGCCGGAGGCCAGCAGCGCCCCACCCGAGGACACCACCGTTCCAAGCGCGCTACCGCCCGCCACCACACGCTGTGTGCCGCCGCTCAACACCGCGCCCTGCGCGGTGCCGCCCGAGGATACCGCCTGCGAGCCACCAGCCAGCACCACCGTGCCGCTGGCCGTGCCACCGGAGGACAGCACCTCGTTGCCGCCATCCCCCACCGTGGTCCCGCTGGTCGCTCCACCGGCCGCGCGAACCGCCCCGCCCGACGAAACCGCCGTCGCCAGCGCAGCGCCCCCGGCCAGCACCGTCTGCGAGCCGCCGCTCAAGACCGTGCCCTGCGCCGCGCCGCCCGACGACACGGCCTGCAACCCGCCCGCCAGCACCACCGTGCCGCTCGCGACACCGCCGGAGACCACCGTCTCCAGACCGCCACTGCTCACGACCGAGGCGCTGGCCGCACCGCCCGCCGAAATCGTGGCCGAGCCCAGCAGCACCGCCCCGCTCGCAACGCCAGCGGACGACACCAACAGCGCGCCGCCGGGCGACACCTGCGCCGAAGCCGCGGACCCACCGGCCAGCACAATCTGCCCACCGGCGAACGCCGCCGCCGAGGTGGCAATGCCGCCAGCCGACACCGCCAGCACGCCGCCCGACTGCACCGTGGTCCCGCTGGCCAGGCCGCCGGAGGACACCACCTCGCTGCCACCAGCGCCCACCGTCGTGAAGCTGGTTGCCGCGCCGGAAGCCACGCTCTGGGCGCCGCCGCTCAGAACGGCCGCCTGTGCCACGCCGCCGGACGACACCGCCTGCGACCCGCCCGCCTGCACCACGGTCCCGCTCGCGACACCGCCGGAAGACACCAGCAGTGTGCCGCCCGACGAAACCGCCGCCGCCACCGCTGACCCGCCGGCCAGCACGATCTGCCCACCGGCAAGTGCCGCCGCCGAGGTCGCGAAACCCCCAGCTGACACCGCCAGCACGCCGCCCGACTGCACCGTGGTCCCGCTGGCCGTGCCACCGGAAGACAGCACTTCGCTGCCACCGTTCCCCACCGTCGTGCCGCTGGTCGCTCCGCCGGAGGCCAGCAGCGTCCCACCCGAGGAAATCATCGTTCCAAGCGCGCTACCGCCAGCGACCACATG
>JAIXTK010000272.1 GCA_027483995.1 Acetobacteraceae bacterium | reverse complement strand
CCCGCGCGCCGGCGCCCGTAATCGTGCAGCGCCCGCGCCACCAGCTCCTTGCCGGTGCCGCTCTCGCCGTTGATCATCACGGTCAGGTCCGCGGTCGTGAGCCGGGCGATGGTGCGGTAGATCTCCTGCATCGCCGCCGAGCGCCCGATCAGCGGCAGCTTCTCATCCCCGTCGCGCGCCGGCACCGGGGCCGGCGGCGCCTCGCCGGAGGGGGCGATCAGCGCGCGCCCCACCACGGCCAGCAGCTCCGTCAGGTCGAACGGCTTGGGCAGGTATTCGAACGCCCCGCGCTGCGTGGCCTTCACCGCCGTCATCAGCGTGGATTGCGCGGACATCACGATGATCCGCAGTTCCGGCCGCAGCCGGCGGATGCGCGGGATGAGGTCCAGCCCGTTGCCGTCCGGCATCATCACGTCGGTGATGACGAGGTCGCCCTCGCCCTCCTCCACCCAGCGCCACAGCATGCTGGCCGTGCCGGTGCTGCGCACCTGGTAGCCGGATCGGCCGAGTGCCTGCGTCAGCACGGTGCGGATCGACCGGTCGTCGTCGGCAACAAGGATGGTGGGCGGGGTGGCACTCATGGCACGCGATCTTTCAGTGACGCCGGCCTCAGTTCTGGCTCTCTTCGTCGACCATCGGCAGCATCAGGCGGAACTCGGTCCGCCCGCCGCGGCTCTCCACCTCCACCAGGCCGCCATGGTCGCTGACGATCTTGGCCACCAGGGCCAGGCCAAGCCCGCTGCCGGAGGGCTTGCCGCTGACGAACGGGTCGAACAGATGCGGGCGGATATCGTCTGGAATGCCGGGCCCGTTGTCGCGCACGATCACGAACAGCGGCAGATGGCGCCGCGCGTCGCTGCCCGGCGCCGCCAGCCGCACCCCGTGCTGGAAGCCGGTGATCATGTGGATCTCGCCATGCGCCACGTCGCCCTGCACGATCGCCTCGGCCGCGTTCTTCACCAGGTTCAGGAGCACCTGCACCAGCTGGTCGCGGTTGCCGTGCACCGGCGGCAGGGAGGGGTCGTACAGCTCCGTGAAGCGGATCGAGGCGGCGAAGCCCGATTGCGCCAGCCGCCGCACATGCTCCAGCACGCGATGGATGTTCACCGGGCCGTACTGCACCGGCTTCTCGCCGAACGCCTCCATCCGGTCCACCAGGTCGCGGATGCGGTCCGCCTCGTCGCGGATCAGCACGGTCAGCTCGCGGTCGGCCTCGGAGACACTGGCCTCCAGCAACTGCGCGGCACCCCGGATGCCGGAAAGCGGGTTCTTCACCTCATGCGCCAGCGTGGCCGCAAGCCCGGCCACGGAGCGCGCGGCCCCGCGCACCGTCAGTTGCCGGTCCAGCGCGCGGGCGGCGGTGGCATCATGCAGCACCAGCACCACCGCGCCGGGCTCTTCCGGCAGCGGCGCGCCCTGCACGGCGATGTTCATGCGCTTCAGCCGCGGGCCTTCCAGCGCCATGTCGTGGTCGGCCACCCGCGCATCGTGCTGGCGCACCTGGTCCACCAGCAGGAAGAGCGGATTGTCGGCGGCCAGGAAATCCGAAAGGGAAAGCTGCGCCGCCGCCGCCGCGGAAATGCCCAGGAACTGCTCGGCGGCATGGTTCAGGAAGCGGAGCCGGTTCTCCCGGTCCAGCACCACCACCGGCACCGGCAGGGCAGAGAGCATCGCGGTAGAATCGGGCGGCGCCGGCCGGCGCCGTTCCGCCAGCCGCACTGCGCTGAGCAGCATGTTCCTCATGCGGCGTCGGCCATCTCGGATTCGGGCAGGCGCTCGCGCACCCGCTGCTCGCCGCGCTCGATCAGCGGGTCGTAGAACCGGTCGATCGCCTCCAGCACCGCGGGCACATCCGGCAGGCGCATCACGGTGGCGCGGAAATCCGCCGATCCGCGCAGGCCGCGCGAGTACCAGGACAAATGCTTGCGGGCCAGGCGCATGCCGGGCTCAGTGCCGAAATGCAGCTGCATCGCCGCGTAGTGGCGCAGCATGATGTCCTTCTGCGCCGCGAGGTCCGGCTCCGGAATCCGCTCGCCGGTTTGCAGGTAGTGGGCCACCTGGGCCGGGAACCATGGCCGCCCGTAGCAGCCGCGCCCCACCATCACCCCATCCGCACCAGACCGCCGCAGCGCCTCGGCCGCATCGTCCTCGGTGGTGATGTCGCCATTGGCGATCAGCGGCAGCTTGGTTGCCGCCTTCACGCTGGCGATGAAATCCCAATCCGCCGTGCCGGTGTAGAACATCTGCCGGGTGCGGCCGTGCACCGTCACCATGCGGATGCCGCATTCCTCGGCAATCCGCGCCAGCTTCGGTGCGTTGAGCGAATTATGGTCCCAGCCCATGCGCATCTTCAGCGTGACCGGCACGTTCACCGCTTTCACAGTGGCTTCCAGGATGCGCGCGGCGCCGATTTCGTCGCGCATCAGCGCGCTGCCGGCCATCTGGCCCACCGCCACCTTCTTCACCGGGCAGCCGAAATTGATGTCGACGATATCGGCACCCTTGGCCACGGCGATGCGCGCCGCCTCCGCCATCGCCTCCGGATCGCAGCCGGCGAGCTGGATGGAGGTCGGCTTGCCGTCCATCGCCGCCATGCGCAGCGTTGCCTTGTTCTCGCGCACCATCGCCCAGGAGGCGATCATTTCAGACACCACCAGCCCCGCGCCCAGCTCGCGCGCCAGCCGGCGGAACGGCAGGTCCGTCACGCCAGACATCGGCGCCAGGATCACCGGCGTGTCGATCACCACGCCGCCGCCGAGGTCGATGGGGCGGAGACGGGACGGTAAGGAGTCGGGAATGCCCATGATTTGGGCAAACTAGTGGGTGCTTCGTTGTCACGCAACGTATTCCTTGGGCGATTTGCGCCCCGTTGACGGCGCCGTTGCCCAGGGCGAGTCTGCGCCATGACCGCCGTTTCCCCCCTCCCCGCCTTGCCCCGCATCGCCTGTGTCCTGGTCGCCGCCGGCAGTGGCCAGCGCTTCGGCGCCGACACGCCGAAGCAGTTTCTGCGCTGCGCCGGCCGCCCCGTGATCCGCCACGCCGCCGAAGCGCTCGCCCGCGCCGGCATCCTGATCCAGCCGGTGGGCGAGGCCGCCCCGATCACGGCCGCCCTCGCCGGCATTGCCCACCGCCCCCCCGTCCCCGGCGGTGCCACCCGCCAGGCCAGCGTCCGCGCCGGGCTCGAAGCCCTGGCCGCCGACGCGCCTGATATCGTGCTGGTCCACGACGCCGCCCGCCCCTTCATCCCCCCCGGCACCATCGCCGCCCTGGCCGAGGCGCTCGCCACCCACCCAGGCGCCATCCCCGCCGTGCCGGTGGCCGACACGCTCAAGCGCGGCGACGGCGGCATCATCGCCGCCACCGTGGACCGCACCGGCCTCTACCGCGCCCAGACCCCGCAGGCCTTCCGCTACCCGCTCCTCCTCGCCCTGCACCGCACGGCGCCCGAAGGCGCCACCGACGATGCCGCCCTCCTCGAAGCCGCCGGCCACGGCGTTGCCCTGGTTCCCGGCCACGAGGACAACATCAAGATCACCTGGCCCGAGGACCTCACCCGCATGGAGCGCATCCTGACCCCCACGCTCCTGCCCCGCGTCGGCACCGGCTACGACGTTCATATCCTGGCCGAGAACCGCCGCCTGATCCTCTGCGGCATCGAGGTCCCGCACGAGCGCGGCCTCGCCGGCCATTCCGATGCCGATGTCGGCATCCACGCGTTGTGCGACGCGATCTACGGCGCGCTGGCGGAAGGCGATATCGGCCGCCACTTCCCGCCCAGCGACATGACCTACAAGGACATGGACAGCGCCATCTTCCTGCGCCACGCCGGTGACCTCGTGCGCGCCAAGGGCGGCACCATCGCCAACGTGGACGTGACGCTGATCTGCGAACGCCCCAAGATCGCCCCCCACGCCGCCGCCATGATGGCCCGCCTCGCCGACCTGCTGGGCATCGACCCCGGCCGCGTCAGCGTGAAGGCCACCACCACCGAGAAGCTCGGCTTCACCGGCCGCATGGAGGGCATCGCCGCCCAGGCCGTGGCCACGGTGCTGGTACCCGCCTAGGCTCCGGCGGCAGCCCCGAGGGAGAGACCCATGCCCACATTGCCGCACCGCCAGCTCGGAACCGCCGGCCCCAGTGTCACGACCATCGGCCTCGGCTGCATGTCGCTCTCCGGCGTCTATGGCGACGCCGACGATGCCATCTCCGAATCCCTGATCCGCGCCGCCATCGATCGCGGGGTGGACCACTTCGACAGCTCCGACATGTATGGCTGGGGCCATAACGAGGGCGTGCTGGGCCGCGCCCTGCAAGGCCTGCGCGACAAGGTCATCCTCGCCACCAAGTTCGGCCAGACACAGAACCCCGGCGGCCCCAATGGCGTGAACGGCCGGCCCGAGTATGTGCAGCTTGCCTGCGAGGCCTCGCTGAAGCGGCTGGGGGTGGAGATGATCGACCTCTACTACCAGCACCGCGTGGACCCCTCGGTGCCGATCGAGGACACGGTCGGCGCCATGGCCCGCCTGGTCGAGCAGGGAAAGATCCGCTTCCTCGGCCTCAGCGAGGCGGCCCCCGCCACCATCCGCCGCGCCCATGCGGTGCACCCCATCGCCGCGGTGCAGACCGAATTCTCCCTGCTGTATCGCGCCGAGGCCGAGGAATCGCTGGCCGTCACCCGCGAACTCGGCATCGGCTTCGTCGCCTACAGCCCGCTCGGGCGCGGCTTCCTGGCGGGCGCGATCCAGGAATTCGCCCAGGTGGATGGCCGCCGCGCCGCCCATCCCCGTTTCCAGGAAGTCAACTTCGCCGCCAACCGCGCGCTGGTGGCAAAGGTGGAGGGCTTCGCCCGCGCCAAGGGCTGCACGCCGGCCCAGCTCACCCTCGCCTGGCTGCTGGCGCAGGGCGAGGATGTCGTCGCCATCCCCGGCACGCGCCACCTGGCCCGGCTGGAGGAGAACCTCGGCGCCGCGGCGCTCAGCCTGTCAGCCGACGAGCTCGCCGCCATCTCCGCCGCCGTGCCGGTCGGCGCCGCCTCGGGCCTGCGCTACCCCGCCGGCGCGATGAAGGCGGTGCAGGTCTGATCCCGGCCCCCACGGGTCGCGATCACGCCGGCGGTCTCCGGTCGGCGTCGCGCATCACCACGTAGATCGCCGGGATCACCAGCAGCGTCAGCAGGGTGGAGGAGGCGAGGCCGAACAGCAGCGAGATGGCCAGCCCCTGGAAGATCGGGTCGGTCAGGATCGTGGCCGCACCGATCATCGCCGCCAGCGCGGTCAGCAGGATCGGCTTGAAGCGGATCGCCCCGGCCTCCAGCACCACCTCGCGCAGCGTGGCGCCGGGGCGCGCGCCATGGCGGATGAAATCCACCAGCAGGATCGAGTTGCGCACGATGATCCCGGCCAGCGCGATGAAACCGATCATCGACGTGGCGCTGAAGGCCGCGTCCAGCAGCCAATGCCCCAGCACGATGCCGATCAGCGTCAGCGGGATCGGCGTCAGGATCACCAGCGGCACGCGGAAGCTGCGGAACTGGCCGACCACCAGCATGTAGATCGCCAGGATCGCCACCCCGAACGCGGCCCCCATGTCGCGGAAGGTCACGAAGGTGATCTCCCACTCGCCATCCCACAGCAGCGTCGGCGTCGCATCATCCGCCGGCTGCCCGCGCCAGCTGATCGCGGGCTTCGGCAGGCCGGCCCAGTCATGCCGGTCGATCGCGCGGTTGATGTCCAGGATGGCATAGATCGGTGCCTCGAACTGCCCGGCCAGCTCCGCCGTCACCAGGTCGGCGAAATGCCCGTCGCGGCGAAACAGGGCGGGCGAGCCCGTCTCCATCGTGGCGCGCACCACCTGGCCCAGCTCCACCACCGCCCGGCTGCCTGGCTGCGTGTTTGCCGGCACCGGGGTGGCGGCCAGCCGCCCGTTCCAGGCCAGATCCTCCTTCGGCAGGCCGATCACGATATCCACCGGGCTGCGCTCCTCCCCGCGATGCGAGGTGCCCACGCGCTGCTGGCTGAACAGGGTGCGGATCGTGTCGTACACGTCGCTCTGCTCCACGCCGAAATGCTCCAGCTGCTCCTGGTCGATGGACAGGCGCAGCCGCGGACGCGGATGGCCGTAGCTGTCGCCCACGTCCACCACATAGGGCACGGTGCGGAAGACCTTCTTCACCTCCTCCGCCACGGCGCGGCGCGTGGCGATGTCGGGCCCGTAGATCTCGGCCAGCAGCGTGGCCAGCACCGGCGGGCCGGGCGGCACCTCCACCACCTGCAGCGTGGTGCCCGCGGGCAGATCGAGCGCGGCCAGCAGGCGACGCAACTCCAGCGCCACCGCGTGGCTGCTGCGCGTGCGCGCCTGCTTGGGCGCGAGATTGACCTGCAGGTCGCCCAGCTCGGGCGCGCGGCGCAGGTAGCTGTGCCGCACCAGCCCGTTGAAGTTGAACGGCGCGGCGGTGCCGGCATGGATCTGCACCGAAACCGTCTCCGGCAGCGCGGCGGCGATCGCGGCAGCGGCAAAAAGGTGCCGTTCGCTCTCCTCCAGCGTCGCGCCCTCCGGCAGGTTCAGCACCACCTGCAACTCGCTCTTGTTGTCGAACGGCAGCAGCTTCACCGTCACGTCGCGCGTGTAGAAGGCGATGCACACCGCCAGCGTGGCCACTCCCACGGCCAGCAGGAAGCCCCAGGCCCGCGCCCGCGTGCGCAGCAGCGGCGTGGCGACGCGGCGATAGAGCGCGCCCAGCCTTCCCTCGCCATGCCCGTGGCCCGGCGCCCCGCCCCGCCCCTGCTCCCCGGGGGCCAGCTTCAGCATCAGCCACGGCGCCACCGCCATCGCCACGAAGAAGGAGAACAGCATCGCCGCCGAGGCATTGGCCGGGATCGGCGCCATGTAGGGTCCCATCAGCCCGGAAACGAACAGCATCGGCAGCAGCGCCGCCACCACCGTCAGCGTGGCGATGACCGTCGGGTTGCCCACCTCCCCCACCGCCTCCACCGCCGCCTGCAGGCGCGGGCGGCGATCGGCCATGCCCCAGTGCCGGGCGATATTCTCCACCACCACGATGGCATCATCCACCAGGATGCCGATGGAGAAGATCAGCGCGAACAGGCTGACGCGGTTGATGGTGTAGCCCATCAGCTGCGCCGCCAGCATGGTCAGCAGGATCGTGGTCGGGATCACCACCAGCGTCACCACCGCCTCGCGCCAGCCGATGGCGAGGGCGATCAGCACGACGATCGAGGCGGTCGCCAGGCCCAGGTGGAACAGCAGTTCGTTGGCCTTCTCGTTGGCCGTGGCGCCATAGTCGCGCGTGACCTCCACGCGGATCTCCGGCGGCAGCAGCCGCCCCTTCAGCCGCTCCACGCGATCCAGGATCGCGCCCGACACCACCACGGCATTGGCGCCGGCGCGCTTGGCCAGCGCCAGGCTGGCCGCAGGTGCGTGCTGCAACGTGCCGTCGGCGGCGCGGCTGACATTCCACACCCGCACGTCCTCGGCCGCGGCGCCCACCCGCACCTCGGCCACATCGCGCACATACACCGGCCGCCCGTCGCGCGTGGCGATCAGCAGCAGGCCGATATCCGGCACGCCCGCCAAGGTCTGCCCGGCCGCCACCACCCGGCTCACCCCGCCGTCGCGCACCTGGCCGGCCATGAAGGACCGGTTGGCATCGCGCACCTTCGCCGTCAGCTGCTGCAGGGTCACGCCGTAGCGCGCCAGCCGCTCCGGGTCCGGCTCCACCCGGATCTGGTCCGGGCTGGTGCCCACCACGTAGCTGGTGCCGATGTCCTCCACCTTGGTGAGCTCCACCTGGAGCTTGCCGGCCAGTTCGAACAGCCGCCGGTCGGTCCATTGCGCCGCCGCCTCCGGCACGGGCGAGAGTGTCAGCACCACGGTGGCGACATCGTTGATCCCGCGCCCCACCACCAGCGGCTCGGCGATTCCCGGCGGAATGCGCTGCAGGTTGGCGCGGATGCGGTCATGCACCCGCAGCACCGCGTCATCCTCCGATGTGCCGACCTTGAAGCGGGCGGTCACCATCACGCGGTCATCCTGCGTCTGGCTGTACACGTGCTCCACCGCCGGGATCGCCTTGATGATCGCCTCCAGCGGCTTGGTCACCAGTTCCACCGCATCCGGTGCGCGCAGCCCGTCGGCGGCCACCAGGATGTCCACCATCGGCACGCTGATCTGCGGCTCCTCCTCGCGCGGGATCACCAGCAGCGCGATCATCCCGGCCACCAGCGCCGCGATCAGGAACAGCGGCGTCAGCGGCGAGCGGATCGTCGCCGCGGTCAGCCGGCCAGACAGGCCCAGATCGGCGCTCATGGCGCGGCCAGCACGTCGCCGGCCACGAGGCCGGACAGGATCTCCACCCCGTCCGGCATCTCCGGCGAGGGTGTCGGCCGGCCGCGCTGCACCGGTGTTTCCACCGGGCGGCCGTTGCGCCGCACCAGCGCATAGTCCAGCCCGAAACGCGTGCGCAGCAGCCCGGCCGGCACCACCATTCCCGGCCGCGCCCCGGTGCCGATCCACACCGTGACCCGCTCGCCCACGAAGAACGCATCCAGCCCCGCCATGGTCGCATCGGCCACCACACGCCCGTCCTCGATGCGCGGATACACCCGCGTCACGGTGCCGAAGCCGGGGCCGGCGACCCGCCCCTCGGTATCCAGCCGCACCCGGTCTCCCACCCGCAGGAACGCCGCGTGGCGCTCCGGCACGCGCAGCCGCAGCACCGCCTCCTGCCCGGCGATCTGCGCCAGCACATCGCCCGGCAGCACCACGGAGCCATCGGTCAGCGGCACCGCCAGCACCCGCCCCTGCACCGGCGCCAGCACCGCCCCCTCGGCAATCTGCTGGTCCACCACGCCGCGCTCGGCCAGACGCGCCTGGATGGTGGCCACCGCCACCTCCACCGCCGTGCGCGCCTGGTCCATCGTCACCCTGGGGCCGGAGCCCTGGCGGAACAGCGTCTCTGCCCGTGCCTGGTCCGCCCGCGCCTGTTCCAGGGCCGAGCGCAGCCCGGCCAGCTGCGCGTCCAGCGCGCCCAGCTGCAGCAGCGGCTTCTGGTCGGCCACCACCGCCAGCACCTGGCCGGCCTCCACCCGATCGCCCGCGCGCACCGCCAGCCGCCCGACCGTGCCGCCGATGCGCGCCCGTGCCGGCACCACATCCAGGCTCTCCACGGTGGCGAACACCGCCTTCTGGTCGGCCAGCGGGGCCACCCGCACGGTGAACCCCTCCTGCGCGGCGGCGGGGGGCAGCCAGAGCGCGAAGGCAAGCACGGCCCACAGGCCGCAGGCGGGCAAGCTGGTCACGGTCGGGAACTCCAGGCAGGGGGTGGCACCGGCGGCGGGGCGGCGCAGTAGATGGAGGCAAGCGTTTCCAGAACGCGCCGGGCCGGGTCGCTGGCGATCGCATACCAGATCGTCTGGCCGTCACGGCGCGCCGCCACCAGCCCCTCGCGCCGCAGCAGCGACAAATGCTGGGAGATGGTCGAGTCCCGCACGCCCAGCCGCCCGGCCAGCTCGCCAACGGCGCGCTCGCGCTCCACCAGCAGGCACAGGATCATCAAGCGGGTGGGATGGCCGAGCGCCTTGAGCAACCCGCTGGCCGATCCGACCGCCGCTGACATCAGGGCAGGATCAATATTCATACTTGCGTAGATACGTATTTTAAAATATTAAGTCAACCGCCAAGGCGCCCTCACCAGGGAGCCACCCGGAAAGGACCGTCATGACCGGCAGCCACCACATCGTCTGCCCGCATTGCGCCGCCACCAACCGCGTTGCCCAAGACCGGCGCAGCCAGGCCATTTGCGGCGCCTGCAAGGCCCGCCTGTTCGACGGCGAACCCCACGGGATCGACGAAGCCGGCTTCGACCGCCACGCCCAGGCCGGCGACGTGCCCGTGCTGGTCGACATCTGGGCCCCCTGGTGCGGCCCCTGCCGAACCATGGCGCCCCAGTTCGCCCGCGCGGCCGCGGTGCTGGAGCCCGATGTCCGCCTGCTGAAGCTCAATGCCGACAATGCGCCGCGGATCTCCGCCCGCCTCGGCGTGCGCAGCATCCCGTCGCTGTTCCTCCTGCATCACGGCCGTGTCCTGGCACAGACAACCGGCGCCATGCCGGCCGAGCAGATCATCCGCTGGACCCGCCAGCACCTCCCCACCTGAAAGGACCCTTCCAATGACCCTCGATCGCGCCGTCCTCGCCTTTGCCGGCTTCGTCGTGCTCGCCGGCCTCGCGCTCGGCTGGTTCGTCAGCCCATGGTTCCTGCTGCTCGCCGCCTTTGCTGGCGCGAACATGATTCAGGCTGCGATCACCGGGCTCTGCCCCGCCGCAATGGTCTTCAAGGCCCTGGGCATGCCGGCCGGCTGTGCCTTCAAGTAACCCCTGCCGGAACGGACCCCCGCCCATGCACAAGAACTGGCCCGATCTCGCCGCCAGCATGTCCGCCCCGCTGCGCGACCTGCGCGGCGGCGCGGCCGATGTGATGAAGGGCTTCTCCGCCATCGCCCGCGCGGCGCTGGAACCCAACGCCCTGGATACGAAAACCAAGGAACTGATCGCGCTCGCCATCGGCGTCGCCACGCGCTGCGACGCCTGCATCGCCTTCCACGCCGAGGCCGCGGTGCGCCAGGGCGCCAGCCGCGCCGAGGTGATGGAGACGCTGGGGATGGCGATCTACATGGGCGCCGGCCCCTCCGTGATGTACGCCGCCCAGGCGGTGGAGGCCTTCGACCAGTTCAGCGCCAAGGCCCCGCCGGCCGCCGGCGCGGGATAGCGCGCCGCCCGCCGCCCATCACCGCGGCACCCGGCTCACGCTGCCTGCGCCATCGCCCCCTGCCGGATCAGATCGGCGCATTTCTCGCCCACCATGATGCTCGGCGCATTGGTGTTGCCGCTCGGCATGGTCGGGAAGATCGAGGCATCGGCGATCCGCAGCCCCGCGATCCCGTGCACCCGCAGCTGGTCATCCACCACGCAATTCGCCTGCGGCCCCATGCGGCAGGTGCCGATCGGGTGGTAGGCGGTCTCCGAATTGCGCCGGATCCAATCCAGGATCTGCTCGTCGCTCGCCACCTCCACTCCGGGCGAGTGCTCCTCCCCGCGATACGGCTCCATCGGCGCCGCGTTGGCGATGCTGCGTACCAGCCGGAACCCATCCACCATCGTGCGCTGGTCGATCGGGTCGGCCAGGAAGTTGAACTTGATCGCCGGCTGGTCGTGCGGGTTGCCGGAGCGGATATGGATGCTGCCCAGGCTCTCCGGCCGCAGCTGATAGACGGAGATCGTCATGCCCGGCCATTCATGCAGCTGGCGCTTCTTCGGGTTCTTCACCGCATAGGGCACCAGGTGCATCTGCACATCCGGCGTCTCCAGCTCCGGCCGCGTCTTCAGGAAGGCCAGCATCGGCGCGGAGGGCAGGCTGTAGAAGCCGCGGCCGGAGGTCGCGTAGATCAGCGCCTCCTTCAGCAGCCCCAGCCCGCGCGCCCGCGTGTTGTAGGAAAGCTCCGGCTGCTTCACCCGCCAGACGATGCGCGCATTCAGGTGATCGCGGAAATTCTCCCCCACGCCCGGCAGCGCATGCTTCACCTCGATCCCCATGGAAGAGAGCAGCTCCGGCTGCCCAATGCCGGAAAGCTCCAGCAGCTGCGGCGTGGCCACCGCGCCGGCGCACAGGATCACCTCCCGCCCCGCCAGCGCCTTCACCCGCGTGCCGCCCTGCTCGTATTCGATGCCCACGCAGCGCGTGCCGTCCAGCAGGACCTTGGTGGTGTGCGCCTCGGTCACGATCCGCAGGTTGGGCCGCCCGCGCGCGGGGTCCAGGTAGCAATGCGCCGTGCTCATCCGCCGCCCGTTATGGATCGTGGTCTGCGTCTTCACGATCCCTTCCTGGTCCGGCCCGTTGTAGTCGGGGTTGCGCTTGATCCCCAGGTGATCCGCCGCGGCGAACAGCGCATCGAAGATCGGGTTCTCGTCCGGCACCTCGCCCACCCGCAGCGGCCCGCCGCCGCCGCGCACCTCGTCGCCGCCCTTCACGTAGCTTTCCATCCGCTGGAACACCGGCGCCACGTCGCGATACGACCAGCCGCGGCAGCCCATCTGCGCCCAGGTGTCGAAATCCAGCGGCTGCCCGCGCACATAGACCAGCCCGTTGATGCTGGAAGACCCACCCAGCAGCTTGCCGCGCGGCACCGGGATCGACCGGTTGTTGGTGTTCGGCTCCGGCTCGGAGAAATAGCGCCAGTTGGCCGCGGGGTTGTCGATCAGCAACCCGAAGCTGATCGGAAACCGCGACACCGGATGGCTGGCCCGGCCGGCCTCCACCAGCAGCACCCGCGTGTTCGGATCCTCCGTCAGCCGCGCCGCCAGCGCCGCCCCGGCCGACCCGGCACCGACAACGATGTAGTCCTGCTGCGCCTCGGCCATGTCGCGTTCCCCCGTTTGCACGAAGGCTAGGCTTAGGCGGCGGCGCCGGGCAACATCACCTCATGGAGTCGCACCCCGCCACAGACCCGGCAGACCAGGTCCGCGCCGCACTGGCCCGGGCCGGCATCATCCTGCCGCCGGACGACATCGCCTTCCTCACCGCCCAGCAGGAGATGCTCGCCCGCACCATCGAAGCCGTCGCGCAGGCGGCCCCGCGCCCATGACCCTCGCGGAAACCGCCGCCGCCATCGCCGCCGGCCGCCTCGATCCCGCCGCCCTCGCAAACGCCCATCTCGCCCGCATCGCGCAGGCCAACCTGCGCCTCCACGCCATGGCGGCACTCGCCCCCACCTTGGAAGCCCAGGCCAGGAGCCTTCGCACCCGCATCGCCCGCGGCGATCACCTGCCGCTGGCCGGCATCCCCATCGCGGTGAAGGATGCGTTCGACGCCGCCGGCCTGCCCACCACCGCCAATGCCCGCCTCTTCGCCAACGCCGCCCCGGCCCTGCACGATTCCCCGGCCGTCGCCCGCCTGCGCGCCGCCGGCGCCATCATCCTCGGCAAGGCCACCTGCTGGGAAATGTCCGTGGGCGGCCCCAGCGACCAATCCCCCCAGCCCCCCGCCATCAACCCCTGGGCTCCCGGCGCCGACCCCGGCGGCTCCTCCAACGGCAGCGCGGTGGCCGTTGCCTCCGGCATGGCGATGGCCGCCCTGGGCGGAGATACCGGCGGCTCCATCCGCCTGCCCGCCGCCTTCTGCGGCCTCGCCGGCTTCAAGCCCACCCACGGCAAGATCCCGCTCCAGGGCGCCATCCCCTTCGCTGAAAGCCTGGATGTCATCGGCCCCCTCGCCCCCAAAGCGGCCGACTGCGCCCTGCTCCACGCCGCCATGGCCGACGAGCCCCTGCACGATCCCATCCCCCTGCAGGGCCTGCGCCTGGCCATCCCCCACGCCCTGCTGCGCCACAGCCCGCCCTCACCCGCCATGGCCGACGCCCTCGCCGCCACCATCGCCACGCTGGAACGCCACGGCGCCGCCATCGCCGAAGCCCCCCTGCCCTCCGCCCCCCTGTTCAACGCCTGCTACTTCCTTATTGCCCGCAGCGAGGCCTTCGCCCTCTGGCGCCACGCCCTCGCCGCCACCCCCGACAAGTTCAACCCCCTCACCCGCCGCAGCTTCGCCATCGGCGCGCTCATCCCGCCCGACGCCCTCGCCGACGCCTGGCGCCTGCGCACCGCCCTGCAAGCCGAACTCGCAGCCGCCTTCGCCGATGCCGACGCCCTGATCCTTCCCACCACGCCCGACGAAGCCGCCGACCTCGATTTCACCACCGCCTTCAGCCGGCCGGATACCGCCCCCTATACCCGCCCCTTCAGCCTCGCCGGCGTCCCCGCCATTTCCATCCCCTGCGGCCTCGGCCCGCGCGGCCGCCCGCTCGGCCTGCAACTCGTGGGGCGGCACGGCGACGACGCCCGCCTGCTCGCCCTGGCCACCGCCATCGAGCAGGCCCTGCCCCAGATCGGATCGCCCAAGGAATGGTGGACATGAGCTTCCCGGGAAAGCGCGCCCTCGTCACCGGCGCCGGCAGCGACGGCATCGGCCGCGCCATCGCCCGCGCCCTGGCCCGCGAGGGCGCCGACATCGCGCTGCATCATTTGAACCAGGCGGCCGAGGCCGAAGCCCTCGTCGCCGAGTTCCAGTCCCTCGGCCGCCGCAGCCTGGCCATCGAAGCGGATTTCAGCGACATCGCCGCCGCCCGCGCCACCGCCCGCCAGGCCATCGAAGCCCTCGGCGGGTTGGACATTCTCGTCTGCACCGCGGCCATGCTCCTGCGCAAACCCGCGCTGGAGACCACCGACGCCGAATGGTCCCGCCTGCACACCATCAACCTGCACGCCAGCTTCGCCCTCGCCCAGGAAGCAGCACAGGACATGACCACGCGCGGCCACGGCCGCATTATCCTGGTCTCGTCCGTGAACCAGTTCACCCCCAACCCCGGCCTCATCGCCTACGCCGCCAGCAAGGCCGGCATGATGCAGATGGCCCGCACCCTCGCCCTCGAACTCGCCCCCACCGGCGTTACCGTCAACCTCATCGCCCCCGGCACGATCGAAACCGACCTCAACCGCACGGCCCTGGCCGACCCCGACTGGCGCGCCCAGAAGCTCGCCCTCATCCCCATGGCCCGCATCGGCCGCCCGGAAGACATCGCCGCCGCCGCCCTGTTCCTCGCCAGCGACGGCGCCGCCTACGTCACCGGCAGCACCATCACCGTCGATGGCGGGCTGG
>JAIXTK010000156.1 GCA_027483995.1 Acetobacteraceae bacterium | reverse complement strand
ATGATCGTCTCGAACGTCTCGCGCGGCAGCGGGCCGGCGGGGCCGGCCTGGGCCATGCGCAGGAAATCGCCCTGCCAGGCGGGGTTGGCGGCGAGGAATTCCAGCGCGCCGCCGATCTCGCTCTCGCTGCCCTGGAACAGGGTGCGGGCATCCGCCTCGCCGATGGCGTAGGTGCCGGAGCGGAAGGCCGGGATGTCGGTGGGAACAGGGGTGAAGCTGTTGCCCTCGTGGCTCAACATGGCGATGGCGATGCGGGGCATGGCGAACCTTCCGTGGCTTGTGGGCAGGGTGCCGGGTGCGGCGGGATGGATCAACCCGCCGCGGCAGGCGATGATGCGGGATGGCATGCGCGATGGGATGCTGGTGGTGACGACCTGGCTGTGCACGGGCGGGAGCAAGGTGGCGACGCCGCGCGGTAAGGTGCCGGTGGAGGCGCTGGTGCCCGGCGACGCGGTGCTGGGGCGCGACGGTGGCGTGTTGCCGGTGCGCTGGGTGGGGCGGCTGCACCTGCCGGCAGCGGCGTTGGCGGGGCAATCGGCGCTGTGGCCCGTTCTTGGGCCGCAGGGGGTGATGCTGCCGGGGCAGGTGGTGGCGCGGAACGGCTTTCCGCCCGTGGCGGCGCGCTGGCTGGTGGATGGCCGCGTGCTCTCCCGCCCCCAGCCCGTTGCGGCGCTGGAGGTGTTCAGCCTGGAGCTGGACGGGGCGGAGGCGCCGGATGGGGCGCCCATGCTGGCCGAGGGTGCAGAGGAGCCGGCACTGCCGGCAGAGCGTGTGCTGCAGGTGCTGCGCCAGTCCCTGGCGGGTGCCCCCGGCGGCGCGATGGTGGGCCGGCTGGACGAGGTGACGCGGCAGGCCGTCTCCGGCTGGGTGGCGCTGGCCGATGGCGGTGGGCAGGTGGCGGTGGAGTTGGTGGTGGACGGGGTCGTGCGGCCGCCGGTGGTGGCAGACAGATACCGTGCCGACCTGGAAGCTGCCGGGGTGGGTGATGGCCGGCGGGGGTTCCGCCTGGCGCTGGACCCGCCGCTTGATCCGCGGCGGCGGCACCTGGTGCGGGTGCGCCGCGCGCTGGATGGGATGGACCTGCCTGGGTCGCCGGCGCTGCTGGATGCGGCGGCGGGGCTCGGGGCGGTGCTGGCGGAGGTGGAGGATGCCCGCCTGCTGCGCGAGATGGCGCGGGCGGTGGCGGCGCGGATTGAGGAGGCGTGACGGAAGTGGCAGGTTGAATGAAAACGAAATACCCCGCCCGCCGTTTGGCGTGGGGCATTCGGTGCGGGCAGAAAGCGACGATGGTGCGTTTGGCCGCTACAATACGCCGGGAAAATGGCACGCCACCATCTGCCCCTCCACCCCCGGCCGCAGCGCAGGCTCCTCCGCCGCACAAAGATCCTGCGCCGCCGGGCAACGCGTGCGGAAGCGGCAGCCGCTGGGCGGATTGGCGGCACTCGGCGGCTCGCCCTGCATTGGCACGTGGCGCCGTGCCCGTTCGATGCGCGGGTCCGGCACCGGGGCGGCGGCGATCAGGGTCCGCGTGTAGGGGTGCAGCGGCCGGTTGAACAAATCGGCGGCCCGGCCTTGTTCCATCACGCGGCCGAGATAGAGCACCACGATCCGGTCACACACATGCCGGATCACCGCCAGGTCGTGGGAGATGAACAGGTAGGTCAGGCCCAGCCGCTCCTGCAGCTCCACCATCAGGTTGATGATCTGCGCCTGGATGTTCACGTCCAGCGCCGAGACCGGCTCATCCGCCACCACCAGATCCGGCCCCAGCGCCAGGGCGCGGGCGATCGAGATGCGCTGCCGCTGCCCGCCGGAGAATTCATGCGGGAACCGCGCCGCTGCCGCGCCGGGCAGGCCGACGATGTCCAGCAGTTCGCCCACCCGCGCCCGTGCCGCCGCGCCGTCGGCCACGATGCCGTGCAGCAGCAGCGGCCCGGACAGGATCTCGCCGACGGACATGCGCGGGTTCAGCGAGCCATAGGGGTCCTGGAAGATCATCTGCATCCGCCGTCGCAGCGGCCGGATCGCCGATTGCGGGGCGTGGGTGATGTCTGTGCCGTCGAAGGAAACGCTCCCAGCGGTCGGCTCATGCAGCCGCAGCACCAGCCGTGCCAGGGTGGATTTGCCGCAGCCGCTTTCGCCCACCAGCCCCACCGTCTCGCCGCGCGCCACGGACAGGCTCACCCCGTCCACCGCCCGCAGCACGCGTGGGGCGGAGAAGTAGCCCTGCTTGGGCAGCGCGAAATGCTTGGCGAGGTCGCGCACCTCCAGCAGCGGCGCTGCTGGCTGCGCAGCCTGGGCGGGGGTGGCTGTGGCAGGGGCCCGTGCCGGCGTGTGCAGGGTGCCGCCTTCCTGCGTGACCCAGCAGCGCGATGCCCGCCCCTCGCCGATCGGCAGCAGCGCCGGATGCTCGGCGCATTTCGCCACCGCGAAGGGGCAGCGGGCGCGGAAGCGGCAGCCCGCGGGCCAGGCCCTGGGATCGGGTGGCTGGCCGTCGATCGTGGTCAGGCGCCGGTCCGCGGCTTCGGCATCGATGCGCGGGGCAGCGTGCAGCAGCGCCCAGGTATAGGGGTGGCGGGGGTCTGACAGCAGCTGCTCCGGCGGGCCTTCCTCCACCACCTCGCCGGCGTACATCACCAGGATGCGGCGGCAGACATTGGCGATCACGCCGAGATCGTGGCTGATCAGGATCACCGCCGTGCCCAGGTCGCGGTTCAGCTCGCGCAGCAATTCCAGGATCTGCGCCTGGATCGTCACGTCCAGCGCCGTGGTGGGCTCGTCGGCGATCAGCAGGGCGGGCTCGTTGGAAAACCCCATCGCCAGCATCACGCGCTGGCGCATGCCGCCGGAGAACTGGTGCGGGTAGCTATCCACCGCCGCCTCTGCCCGCCCCACGCCCATGCGGCGCAGCAGGGAGATGGCGCGGGTGCGGGCAGCGGCGGGGGAGAACCGGCCATGCGCCGTCATCGCCTCGACCAGCTGCTTGGCGATCCGCAGCACGGGGTTGAGCGAGGTCATGGGGTCCTGGAACACCATGGCGATCTCGCGCCCGCGCACCTGGCGCAGCGCGTCGTCGTCCAGGGCCGCAAGATCCTGCCCGCGGAATTCGACGGAGCCGCCCACGATCCGGGCGGGCTCGTCCAGCAGCCGCATGATCGACTTGGCGCAGACGCTTTTGCCGGAGCCGGATTCGCCCACGATGCCCAGCGTTTCGCCCGCGTGCAGGTCGAAGCTGACGCCATCCACCGCGCGCACGGGGCCGCGATCGGTCAGGAACCAGGTGCGCAGGTCGCGCACCCGCAGCAACAGCTCAGCGGGTTCCGTCTCAACGTGTGCGGGCATGCGGGTCCAGCCAGTCGCGGATGCCGTCGCCGACGAAGTTGAACCCCATCACCACGGAGAGGATGGCCAGGCCCGGGAAGGTGGCCACCCACCATTGCTGCACCAGCTCCCGCCCCTCCGCCACCATCGCCCCCCATTCCGCCGTGGGCGGCACCACGCCCAGGCCGAGGAAGGACAGGCCCGCGAACACCAGGATCGCCTGGCCCAAATCCAGCGTGACCAGCACGATCAAGGGCCCCACGGCGTTGGGGATGATCTGCCGCACCAGGATATGCGCGGGCCCGAAGCCCACGGATTGCGCCGCCTCCACGTATTCCAGGCTGCGCTGGGTCAGCACCAGACTGCGGGCCAGCCGCGCGAATTTGGGCCACCACACCACCAGCATGGCGATCACGGTGTTCACCGTGCCAATGCCAAGGGCTGCCGCGATCGCCATCGCCAGGATGATCGGCGGGAAGCAGAACACGAGGTCGGTCACCCGCATCAGCGCCTCTTCCGCCCAGCCGCGGGCATAGGCGGCCACCGCGCCCAGCAGCGTGCCGAACAGCCCGCCCACCAGCACCACCGCCATGCCCACTGCCAGCGAGATGCGCGCGCCATACACCACCCGCGCCAGCACATCGCGCCCCAGCGCATCCGTGCCGAGCCAATGCAGCGACGAGGGTGGCTTCAGCCGGTTGGCCACGTCCACCGTGTTCGGCCCGTAGCTCAGGATCCATGGCGCCAGTATGGCGGCCAGCACCCAGGCCAGGATGATCGCCCCGCCCAGCGCCGCCAGCCCGTAGCGCCGCAGCCAGCGCAACGCCGCCGGGCGTGGGCGCGGCACCGCAACCGGCACGGCCACCCCGCTCATGCCCGGGCCACGCGCGGATCGAGCAGGGCGTAGGACAGGTCCACCAGCAGGTTCACCAGCACGAAGATCGCTGCCACGATGACGGTGATGGCCATGATCGCCGGGAAATCGACCGTGACGGCGCTGCGGAAGGTGTAGCGGCCCAGCCCGGGCCAGCCGAACACCGTCTCTGTCATCACCGCGCCGGTCAGCAGATTGGCATAGGCGAGCCCGCCCAGCGTCACCACCGGCAGCATCGCGTTCGGCACCGCATGGCCCGTGACCACCACGCGCGCCAGCAGCCCCTTGGCGCGTGCCACCCGCACGTAATCCTGGCTCAACGCCTCCAGCATGGCCGCGCGCGTGGTGCGGGTGATGAGCCCGAGCGTGGAGGCGGCCAGCACGATGCTCGGCAGCACCAGGTGGGCGGCCGCATCGCGGAACGTCTCCCAATCCCCGGCCAGCGCGGTATCGATCAGCAGCAGCCCGGTGATCCGGTCTGGCGGGAACGCGATCGGATCCAGCCGCCCCGGCCCCGGCGCCCAATCGAGCTGGCCGTAGAAGATCGCCAGCATGATGAAGGCGAGCCAGAAGGTGGGCGCGGACACCCCGATCAGCGCCACGAACCGCGCCAGGTGGTCCACCCAGCTATCCCGCTTCACCGCCGCCACCACGCCCAGCGGCAGACCCACCGCGAGCGACAGCAGGAAGGCGATGGTGGCCAACTCCAGCGTGGCCGGCGCGTAGTCGATGATATCCGCCAGCACTGGCCGGCGCGACGAGATGGAGATACCCAGGTCGCCCTGCGCCAGGCGCTTCAGGAACAGCCAGTACTGCTCCCACAGCGGCAGGTCCAACCCCCAGCGGGCGCGGAATTCCCGCACCTGCACGGGGTCGGAGGCCTGCATGTCCCCCAGCGCCGCCAGGGCCGGGTCGCCGGGCACCGTGTTGGCGATCAGGAAGATCACCAACGTGGCCAGCAACACCATCACCACGGCGGTGGCCAGGCGCGAGATAATGTAGCGGATCACGCGCCCGGCGCCGCGACGGTCAGGCGGGCTTGGCCGCGGCGAGGTCGGCCATCCAGCCCGCCGCCGTCAGGTTCAGCCCGCCCACGCTCTTGCGCACCGCCACCTGGTACACCGGCTGGACCAGCACGAAGTGGTGCGCGACATCCACCATCCGCTTCTGGTACTCGCGATACAGGGCCGCGGCCTTGCCCAGGTCGCGCTCCGCCCCGGCATCGGCCACCAGCTTGTGCATGTCTGCCGGCACATCCCACACCACGCGCCTGGCCACGCGGTTGACGGTGGCCGAGGTCCACAGCCAGTTCTCCGGCGCCGGCGGGTTCCAGAAGGTGAGCACCGCTTCGGCCTTGCCGCCGAGGAACATGGTGCGCAGGTTCACCTGGTCCATCGGCGCCAGTTCCGCGACAATCCCGACGCGGGCAAGGTCGGCCTGGATCTTCTGCGCCAGGTTCTGGTACGTCACGCCCGCGATGGCGGCATTGCCGTAGGCGAGCTGGAACTTGAAGCCGTTCGGCAGCCCGGCTTCGGCCAGCAGGCGGCGGGCCTTCGGCAGGTCCTCGTTGAAGCCGATCTCCTTGGTCAGCGCCTCGGTGGAGCCGTTGGTGCCCACCGGCAGGAAGCTCGTGGGCCGCACCGCGGCCCCGCCGGCGAGGTTCTTGATGATGCCGTCGAAATCGATCGCATGGCCGATCGCCTGGCGCGCCAGCTTGTTCTGCAGCGCCGGGTTCGACGGCGCCTCGGCCACCGCCATGTAGATGAAATCGAGGCTCGGCGTGCCCATGATGGAGATGTTGGGGTCGTTCTTCAGCGTGGCGATCTGCTCGGGGATCAGGTTGAACGCCACGTCGATATCGCCGCGCTGGATCGCCAGCAGCTGGGCCGCGCTCTCGCTCATGTGCCGGATCAGCACCCGTTCATAGCCCGGCGCGCCGCGCCAGTAGTTCTGGTTACGCACCATCTGGATCTGCTGGTTGCGCTGCCAGCCGGTGAGGCGATAGGGCCCGGCGCCGGCGGAGTTGTTGTTCAGCCACTCCGTGGCCTTGTCCTTGTCTTTCGCATCCGCCGCATCGGTGCCGCCATTGGCCACCACCAGTGCCTTCTCCTGGATGCCGAAGGCGGGGGTGGCGATGATGGAGATCACCGGCAGCGTCGGGTCCTTCAGCACCAGGTCCACCGTGGTGGCATCCACCACCGCCACCGATTCCACGTGGGAGATGTACTGGAAGGGCTGGTCCTTGATGTTCAGGTGGCGCGCGAAGGAGAAGCGGACATCCTCCGCCGTCACCGGCGCGCCGGAGGCGAACTTCACGCCGGGGCGCAGCTTGAAGCGGATCGTCTTGCCATCCGGCAGGTAGGACCACTCGGTGGCCAGCGCCGGCTTCACCGTGATGTTGTCCCCGGCATCGTAGGTCACCAGCCCGTCGTACGCGGCGCGCGTCGGCAGCGGGTTGGAATACTGATACACCCGCACGGGATCGAGCGAGAGCGCATCGCTGATATCGAGCCCGATCACCAGCGCGCCGCGCCGCGCGCTGCTCTGCGCATCGGCCGGTCGTGCGCCTGCCAGCAGGCTGGCAAGCAGCCCGGCCGTGCCGGCCATCAATGGGCGCCGGCCGAAGCCCGGCTCGTCCTGGTCCGCCATGGTCGATCCCCCGCGTTTGGTTGTTTGGCGGACTATTCCCCACCGCACCGGCCAGCGCCAGCCCAAAAGCCGCAGCGCCATCGACGCCCCCGGAAATCCGCGATAGCCTCCTGCCAACCACGGGGAAACGGGAACCAGCAGAATGGCGCTGCCCGCCGGCATCGATTGCGACGTGCATCCCGCCGTGCCCGGCATGCGCGCCTTGCTGCCCTATCTCGATCCCTATTGGCAGGAACAGGTCACCGTGCGCGGGATCGACGGGCTGGACCTCGCCAGCTTCCCGCCGCAGATGGATGCCCATGGCCGCGCCGACTGGCGCGACGGCCGCGCCAAGCCCGGCACGTCGCTGGAGGCCCTGCGCACCCATGCGCTGGACGGCTTCGGCTCCCAGCTTGCCATCTGCAACCCGCTCTACGGCACACTGGCGATCAACAACGAGCATTTCGCCGCCGCCGTCGCCCGCGCCATCAACGCCTGGCTCATTGCCGAATGGCTGGACCGCGAGCCCCGCCTGCGCGGCTCCATCACGGTCGCGGCCCAGAACGCCGAGCTGGCGGTGGAGGAGATCGAGCGCCGCGCCGGCGACCGCCGCTTCGTGCAGGTGTTGCTGTTGGCGCAGGGCGACGCCCCGCTCGGCAACCGACGCTTCTGGCCGATCTACGCCGCCGCCGCGCGCCACGGCCTTTCCATCGGCATCCATGCCGGCAGCACCTTCCGCCATGCCACCACCTCCAATGGCTGGCCCTCGTACCACCTGGAGGATTATGCGGCGCACGCGCAGTCCTTCCAGTCCAACCTGCTGTCGCTGGTGCATGAGGGCGCCTTCGCCAAGTTCCCCGGCCTGATCTTCGTGCTGATCGAAAGCGGCTTCACCTGGCTGCCCGCCTTCATGTGGCGTGCCAACAAGACCTGGCGCGGCGTGCGGGCCGAAGTGCCCTGGGTGGACCGCCCGCCCGGCGACCTGATCCGCGACCATGTTCGCGTGACCCTGCAGCCCACCGACCGGCCGCCCTCCGGCGCCGACATGCAGCGCCTGCTGGAGCAGCTGGGCCGCGACGACATGATCCTGTTTTCCACCGACTACCCGCACTGGCAGTTCGACGGCGACGCAGTCTGGCCCGACGGCTTCTCCGACGACCTCAAGCGCCGCGTGCTGCTGGACAACCCCCGCCAGGCCTATCCAAGATTGCAGGAGGCTCAGCCATGACCCCCGAAGACGGCCGCATCATTCCCGCGCCGGCCACCCACGCACGCAGCCGGCTCAAGCTGATCGACTGCGACGTGCATCACGCGCTGCGCTCCAGCAAGGACCTGTTCCCCTACCTCGCCACGCGCTGGCACCGGCATTTGGAGAATTTCGGTCCGCGCCGGCCGATCCCTTTCACCGGCTCCTCGCCCTATCCCAAGACCGCGCCCGCCCTCTCCCGCACCGATTCCTGGCCCCCGAACGGTGGCCCCCCGGGCTCCGACCTCGCCTTCCTGCAGGAACAGCTGCTCGACCCCTACAACATCGAATACGGCCTGCTGCACCTGCTGATGAGCGGGATGGACGAGCGCAACCAGGATCTCGGCAACGCCGTGTGCAGCGCCATCAACGACTGGCAATACGAGCACTGGACGCAGAAGGACCGCCGCCTGAAGGCCGCCATCGTCGTGCCCGGCGAAGACCCGCCGGCCGCGGTGCGCGAGATCGAGCGCTGGGCAGGGAACCCCGATTTCGTCCAGATCAGCATGGTGACGCACACGATCGAGCCGCTGGGCCGGCGCCGCTACTGGCCGATCTACGAGGCCGCGCAGGCGCACAACCTGCCCGTGGGCCTGCACAGCTCCGGCTTCAACGGCCATGCCGTGACCGGCACCGGCTGGTGCAGCTTCTACGTGGAGGAGCAGCACAACGTCGCCCTGTCGCAGCAGAACCTCGCCATCTCCCTGGTGTGCGAAGGCGTGTTCGAGCGCTACCCGGCGCTGCGCGCCGTCATTGTCGAGGCCGGCTTCGTCTGGGTCCCTTCCGTCGCCTGGCGGCTGGACCAGCATTGGGCCCGCATGAAGGATGAGGTGCCGCACCTCACCAAGAAGCCCTCGGAGTATTTCCGCTCCAACCTCTGGTACTCCAGCCAGCCGGCGGACGAGCCCGAAAAGCCCGAGTTCCTGCGCCAGAGCCTGGATTGGCTCGGCTGGGATCGCCTGCTGTTCGCCACCGACTACCCGCATTGGGACATGGACAGCCCGGAACAGGCCTTCAAGTTCCGCATGAGCGAAGCCGAGCAGCGCATGATCTTCGCCGACAACGCCCGCGCCCTTTACGGACTCGCTTGATGTCCCGATCGCAAAACCCTGCCGACATGGAGAGATCCGTGAGCGGGACATCAGGTCTTTGTTTTGGGTGGCCTGCTTGTCCGCTGCGTCCGTCCGAAGCCGGACGAACGTCGCGGGCAGGACACTAGACCATGGCGCGCCACGTCGTCGCCGCCGCCGGTGAAATCCCGCCCGGCGGCCGCAAGCTGGTTACCGTGCGCGGGCGGCAGATCGGCATCTTCAACCACGGCGGCGAATATTTCGCCCTTCTGAACCGCTGCCCGCACCAGGGCGCGGAACTCTGCAAGGGCACGCTGATCGGGCTGGCCACCTCCCGCGAGCCCGGCCATTTCGAACTCACCCGCCAGGGCGAAATGCTGAAATGCCCCTGGCACGGCTGGGAATACGATATCCGCACCGGCCAATCCTGGTGCGACCCCAACGACACCAAGGTGCGGGCCTATCCCGTGACGGTGGAGCCCGGCACCACGCTGGTGAAGGGGCCGTACGTGGCGGAGACCTTCCAGGTGACGGCGGATGAGGCCTACGTGGTGTTGGAACTGTAGAAGGTTCAGGCCCCCGGGCTCACCCCAGCTTGCGCAACCACAGGCCGCCGCCGGTGTTGCGCAGCGCCAGCGGCAGCGTCGCCTCCAGCAGGGCCCGGTGCTCGCGCGCGATGAAATCGTTGAAATACTCGATGGCGTATCGCGCGTTGTCCGCCAGGAAGGCGCGCATCACGTAGAGCTCGTTCCAGGCACGGTTGTCCCTCAGCACCCAGTCCTCGGGGTATTCGAACGGGTAGAACATGTCGTGGAAATGGATGATCACGCCCGGGGCCAGGATGGGCAGCACCTCGAACAGCTCGAAATTCACATCGGAGCCGCACTTGGAGACATGCGTGCTGTCGATGAACAGGATGTCCCCGGCCTCCAGCGCGGTGAAGACGGACAGGTCCACCCCCTGCACCGGGCTCGGGATCACGCGGATGCGCGCGAACTCGGCCGGCGGCAGCAGGGATTGCAACAGCGCGGGATAGGGCTCGATGCAGGTGATCTCGGTCGCGCCGCCCAGGAAGGTTCGATCGATGTCGACCAGTGCCGCGGAGGAATGGCCCGACCCGACCTCGATCACGCGGCGGGGCCTGAACTCCATCAGCATCCCGGCGTACACGATGGCATCGCCATAGGAGAAGTTGGGGTTCTCGTAGGCGTAGCTCATGCCCGGCGGCCGCTCTGGCGCGAAGGGGAGGCTGGCGTAGTGCACGCCCAGGCGCCGCAGCAGGTCCAGCTGGTGCGCCTCGTTGAGGTCGATGCCAGCGGGCCGGCGCGTGCGGTCGAAGATGGTGGCGCCGCGGCTCGCCAGATCCGCCGTGTCTGGAATCGGGGAATAGAAATGCCCTGGCCGTACGAAGGTCCTGGCCGGCATCTCGCCGAGCCGTGTCAGGATCCGTTGCGCCAGAAGCTGGGCCGGGCGCCGCAGAGCACGCTTGAGTAAACGCATTTCCTAACGTCCCGCCATGCCATCCAGGGCATCAACGTATCAGTAAGACGCCATGAATGCAGCCTTTGTGCCGATGAACCGTCACGTGGGCACCGTCACCCGCACCCTCAGCCCGCCCAGGGGCGAATCCTCCAGCACGATGTCCCCGCCATGCGCCCGCACCACATCGAGCGCGATCGAGAGGCCCAGCCCCGTGCCGCCCCCGGCGCCGGCCTCGAAGGGCCGGAACACATCGGCCCGGCGTTCCGGCGCGATGCCCGGCCCGTCATCGTCCACCGTCAGGCAAACGCCGCCCGGCACCAGCTGGGCCGCGATCGCCACGCGGCGGGCGTGGCGGCGGGCGTTGTCCACCAGGTTGGTGATGGCGCGGCGGAACGCATCGGCGCGCAGCATCAGCGTCACCTCCTCCGGCCGGGCCAGGGACACCTCCGCCCCCGCGCGGCGGGCGTGGCGGGCCACGTCGTCCAGCAGCGGGGCGAGTTCCGTCAGCTCCGCCGTTTCCTCACCTACCCCGCGCGCGAAGGCGAGGTAGCCGCCGATCATGCGGTCCATCTCCTCGAGGTCGGCGGTGAGGTCGGCCATGTCCCGCCGGTTCGCCTCATCCACCTTCATCATCGCAAGCGCCAGGCGCATGCGCGTGAGCGGGGTGCGCAGATCGTGCGAAACGCCGGCCAGCATCTGCGTGCGCTGGGCCAGGAAGCGGCGCACGCGTTCCTGCATCACGTTGAAGGCGCTGGCCGCCTGCCGCACCTCGGTCGCCCCGCCAGGCCGCAAGGGCGCGGTTTCATGCCCGCGGCCGAAGGCATCCATCGCGCGCGCCAGGCGGCGGATGCTGCGCACCTGGTTGCGCAGGAACAGGGCCGCGATGCCGAACAGCAGCAGGGAGGAGCCCACCAGCCACGCCACGAACAGGGAGAGCGTGCCGGCGAAGAGCCGCTTGCGCGGCACGTCCACCTCCAGCAGCAGCCCGCCCTGCATTTCCGTGCGCAGGATCACGCTGAAGGGGTCGCTCTGCCAGTCCAGCGCCACCGGCCGGCGCAGCCGTTCCTCCAGCGCGGTGACCAGGCTGCGCTCCAGCACCTCCAGCTGCGGCGGGCGTTCATGCGCCGGGCCCAGCATGCCCGGCACCAGCCGCATCTTCAGCTCCAGCCGGTCATAGGCGCCGGCCAGCACGCGCGCCTGGTATTCCGGTGCCCGTTCCAGGGCGTCGATCACGATCGCGATCTCGCCGGCGATCGCGGCCGAGAGCCGGCGCGAGACGATGCTCATATGCGTGCCGTAGAACAGCTGCAGCGCCACGGCCTGCACCACCACCAGCGGCACCAGCACGATCAGCAGGCTGCGGCCCAGCAGCCCGCGCGGCATCAGCGCCTTCAGCGCCTGGGCCACGGCCGGCGGCAGCGCGAGGCGGCTGGCCATCAGTACCCCGGCTTGAGGATATAGCCCCGCCCGCGCACGGTATGCAGGAAGCGCGGCTCGCGCGGGTCGGCCTCGATCTTGCGGCGCAGCCGTGTCACCTGCACGTCGATGGCGCGCTCGCCGGATTCGTCCATTTCCAGCGCGGCACCGATATCCTCGCGCGTCAGCACCTCGTTCGGCCGTGCCGCCAGGGCGGCCAGCAGCGCCGCCTCCCCCCCGGTGAGCCGCACCACACCGGCGGGCCCGCGCAGCTCGCCGCGGGCACGGTCGAACACCAGCGGGCCTAGCGCCAGCGGGCCGGAAGGGGCGGTTTCCACCGGCACTGCCGGCGCCGCCCGGCGCAGCAGGGCGCGGATGCGCAGCACCAGTTCGCGCGGATCGAACGGCTTGGGCAGGTAGTCGTCCGCCCCGGCCTCGAACCCGGCGATCCGGTCCTCCGGCGCGCCGCGCGCGGTCAGCAGCAGGATCGGCGTGATGGCGTTGTCGCGCCGCAGGGTCTCGGTCAGCTCCAGCCCGTTCTCCCCGGGCATCATCACGTCCATCACGATCAGGTCCGGCTGCAGGATGCGCAGCTTCTCCCGCGCCGCCACGGCATCCTCGGCGGCACTCACGCGAAAGCCGTTCTCCATCAGGTAGCGCCCCAGCAGCTCGCGCAGCCGGTGG
Organism: Acetobacteraceae bacterium; assembly: GCA_027483995.1. Classification (GTDB taxonomy): domain Bacteria; phylum Pseudomonadota; class Alphaproteobacteria; order Acetobacterales; family Acetobacteraceae; genus CAMDGX01. The sequence continues at coordinate 15,070 of JAIXTK010000156.1, read as the reverse complement.
TCGTCATCCACCACCAGGATCAGGGCGTCGTCGCTCACGACCGGTTCCGGTCCAGATACAGGCGCGCCTCGTCGTCCATGATGCCGCGCATCACGCGGCGGAACCCATCCACCGCCCCGGCCCCGGCCTCGCGATAGGCCGCGGCCAGCCGCTCGCGCTGGCGATCGAACAACTGCCGCTCCAGTGTCTCGCCGGTCTCGGTCAGTGTCAGCAGGCGCTGGCGCCGGTCCACCTGGCCCTGCTGCTGGGTGACGTAGCCATCCTCCACCAGCATGTTCAGCACGCGTGCCAGGCTCTGCTTGGTGATGCGCAGGATCGACAGCAGGTCGGAGACCGGCAGGCCGGGATTGCGCCCGATATAGTGCAGCGCCCGGTGATGCGCCCGGCCCATGCCCAGCCCTTCCAGCACCTCGTCGGCGGCGCGGGTGAAGTCGCGATAGGCGAAGAACAGCAGGTCCTGCGCCGAGCGCAGTTCCTCCTCGCGCAGGAACAGCAGGTTGGCGCCGGCGGGCGCCGAAGCGCGCATTTCGGCCGGCCGGGCCTCGCCCGCACGGAGCTCGCCCTTCAGATCGGGCATATCTGGCATACCTCGCAATTACGGCAGGATTGTTGACGTAGCTGAAACACGATTATAGCGTCGCTACCCAGAGAGCAACAATCTTGCGGGAGAGTCGTCCCATGGCGCTGGTTCCTTTCGATGACCGGGATGGGTTCATCTGGTACAACGGCACGATGATGCCGTGGCGAGACGCCAAGCTGCATGTGCTGTCGCATGGCCTTCACTATGCCAGCGCCGTGTTCGAAGGCGAGAGGGCATATGCCGGCAACATCTTCAAGCTGCGCGAACACACCGACCGCTTCCACAACTCCGCCCGCATCCTCGGCTTCGAGATCCCCTACACCGCCGATGAGATCGACGCCGCCTGCATGCAGGTGCTCGCCGCCAACGGCCAGACCGATGCCTATGTCCGCCCGCTGGCGTGGCGCGGCTCTGAGATGATGGCCGTCGCCGCCCAGAACTCGAAGATCCACGTGGCCATCGCCACCTGGGCCTGGCCCGCCATGTTCGCCGACCGCATGAAGGGCATCCGCCTGGATATGGCGGAATGGCGCCGCCCGCACCCGCAAACCGCCCCCACCGCCTCCAAGGCCGCCGGCCTCTACATGATCGGCACGCTCTCCAAGCACGCGGCCGAGGCCAAGGGGTTCCAGGACGCGCTGATGCTGGATTGGCGCGGCCATGTCTCTGAAGCCACCGGCGCCAACATCTTCTTTGCCTTCGACGGCGAGCTGCACACCCCCACGCCGGATTGCTTCCTGGATGGCATCACGCGCCGCACCGTGATGGCCCTGGCGCGGGTGAACCAGATCAAGGTGGTGGAACGCACCATCATGCCGGAGGAAATTGCCCACGCCAGCGAAGTGATGATCGTCGGCACCGGCGCCGAAGTGACCCCGGTGCGCGAAATCGCCGGCACCCACTACACGCCGGGCCGGATCACCGAGACGCTGCTGACCGATTACGAGAAGCTGGTGCGCATGAGCCCGGCCGATGTGGAGAAGCGGCTGGCGGGTTAGGCAACCGGGTCAGTACATCCCCGCCGCTTTGTCTCCGGGTGGGGTGTCGGACTGAGGCCGATCGGATGCCTGCATCCGATCGGCTGTAGAGCAACCCAGGACCCTGGCAGGTGTCCTGGGTTTTCTTTGTGACAGCCCTGCTGGGTTACCCCACGCGCCACTTCCAGAAATCCCCGCCCTCGCGGGTCATGAAGTTGGAGAGCACCATGCGGTGCACTTCGCTGGCGCCGTCCACCAGGCGGGCCTGGCGGGCGTAGCGGTAGATCCATTCCACCGGCGTGTCCTTGGAGTAGCCGCGGGCGCCGAGGAGTTGCAGCGCGGTGTCGGCGGCCTTGTGCAGGGCGTCGGCGACCACGATCTTGGCCATCGAGACTTCCTTGCGGGCGAAGTCGCCCTGGTCCAGCAGCCAGGCGGCCTTCATGGTGAGCTGGCGGCCGATTTCGATTTCCATGGCGGCCTGGCCGATGAGCGTCTGCACGCTTTCGTGGTCGATCAGCCGGCCGCCGAAGCTGCGGCGCTGCTGGACGTACTCCATCGCGATTTCGAGGCAACGGCGCGCCAGGCCGGTCCAGCGCATGCAATGGGTGAGGCGGGCCGGGCCGAGGCGGATCTGGGTGAGCTTGAGGCCGTCGCCCACTTCCATGAGGCGGTTCTCGTCGGGGATTTCGAGCCCGTCGAACTCGATCTCGCAATGGCCGCCATGTTCCTCGGGCCCCATGATCTCGATGCGGCGCAGGATGCGCCAGCCGGGCTGGTCGCGGTGGAACAGGAAGGCGGTGAGGCCCTTGCGGTCATCGGCCGAGGTGCGGGCGATGAGGATGAAGTGCTCGGCGGTTTCGGCGCCGGTGATGAACCACTTGCGGCCGTTGATCTTCCAGCCGGTGTTGGTGAGCGAGGGGTCGCTGCCGCAGCCGCGGCCGTCTTCGTCCATCGGCTCGGTCATGATGAAGCTGGAGTTCATCTTGCCGTCGATGACGGGTTGCAGCCACCAGTCCTGCTGGGCCTTGGTGGCGACCTGGGCCATGACGCGCATGTTGCCGTCATCGGGGGCGGCGCAGTTGAAGCAGACCGGGCCGAAGATGGAGCGGTTCATCTCCTCGTAGAGCACGGCCTGTTCGACCATGGGCAGGCCGCCGCCGCCGCGGGATGTCGGCGATTGCAGGGCCCAGATGCCCATGGCGCGGGTTTCCTGGCGGAGCTCGGACAGCAGGGTGTGGTTGATGTTCTCGTGCGCGTCGTAGCTGCTGCGGTCGCGCTCCAGCGGGATCAGGCGCTCGTTGACGAAGCCGCGGATGGCGAGGCGCTTGGCCTCGGTCTCCGGGGAGATGGTGAACTGCATGGCGGACCTCCGGCGATTTCGGCGGAGTATCGCGCCGGGTGGGGCGCGCCGCCAGACGGGGCCAGCATTCGGGGGATGCTTTGCGAACTCGGTGGCGTGTGGGAGGAGGGGGGATGATGTTCCTGCTCCGCCTTTGGCGCGCCGGTCTGCCCGCTTGTGGCCCGTGGCGTGCCGTGGCGGTGCTGGCGGTGCTGGCGTGTTCCGTGCCGGTGGCGGCGTGGATGGGCGTGCGGCTGCTGCCGCCGGCGTGGGACGGGATGCTGTTCTTCAACGACAGCTTGGCGCAGTGGAGCTTTGCGCGGTTCGCGATGGAACTCCCGGCGGTGGGGCTGTTCGACGGGGAAGTGTTGCACGCGTTCCAGCAGGGGCTGTTTCCGCCGCTGCGGCAGACGTTTCCGTATCCGTATCCGCCGCATTACCTGTTCGCGGTGTGGCCGCTGGGGTGGCTGGAGGGGCCTTGGGTTTGGCCGGTCTGGACGGGCGGGACGCTGGCCCTGTTCCTGCTGGCAGGGTGCGTGGGCGGGCGGTGGCGGGATGCGCCGCTGCTGGCGCTGGCGCCGGCCGCGGTGGTGGCGGCGGGGTATGGGCAGAACGGGTTCCTGACCGGGGCGCTGATCCTGGGCGGGCTGCGGCTGCTGGAGCGGCATCCGGTGCTGGCCGGGGTGTTGCTGGCCGGCGCCACGGTGAAGCCGCATCTGGGGCTGCTGATCCCGGTGGCGTTGGTGGCGGCGGGGCAGTGGCGGGCGCTGGGCAGCGGGGCGGTGGCGGTGCTGGGGCTGGTGGCGGCCTCGGCCCTGGCCTTCGGGTGGGAGGCATGGCCGCGGTTTTTCGAGACGCTGCTGGGCCATGCCGGGGCGATCGATCCCTGGGTGAGCGATGCGCGCAAGGCGACGGTGGCGGCGAGCCTGGTGCTGGTGGGGGTGTCGCGCGGGGTGGCCTATGCGGTGCAGTGGGCCATGGCGGCGGGGCTGGCGGTGGGGGTGGCGCTGGCGTTCCGGGGTGGGGTGACGACGTGGCGGGTGGGCTTGTTGATCGCGGCGGGGTTCGCGGCGACGCCTTATGGTTTCCACTACGACCTGCCGCTGCTGGTGGCCGCGGTGCTGATGCTGGCGCGCGACGAGGCGGGCGCAGCGCGGCGGCTGGCATGGCCGGAGGCGGCGGTGCTGGGGGCGGCGCTGGTGTTCCCGGCGGTGGTGACGCTGAGCTATCGGCTGGCCTGGGTGACGGGGCCGTGCCTTCTGGCGCTGGTGGGGCTGGCGGCGTGGCGTGTGTTCAACCGCGCGGATGGGATTTGCGCCAGACGTCCATGAGCTGGGCGGTGTCCACCGCGGTGTAGCGCTGGGTGGTGGAGAGGCTGGCGTGGCCGAGGAGGTCCTGGATGGTGCGCAGATCGGCGCCGCCGGCCAGCAGGTGGGTGGCGAAGGAGTGGCGCAGGGCGTGCGGGGTGGCGTGTTCCGGCAGGCCGTTCGCGCGGCGGAAATTGCGCAGGGTGCGCTGGGCGACGCCGGGGTTGAGGCGCTCCCCGCGCACGCCGACGAAGAGCGGGGCGGTGGGATCGGTGGCGGCGGGGTGGTGGCGCAGCCATTCGGCGATGGCCTCGCGCACCGCGGGCAGGACGGGGACGATACGGGGCTTGGAGCCCTTGCCGAGCACGCGGAGCATGTCGTCGCTGCCCAGGCGGGGGGCTTCGCGGATGCTGAGGGCGAGGGCTTCGGCGATGCGCAGGCCGCTGCCGTAGAGCAGGCTGAACAGGGCGGTATCGCGCGCCTGGGTGAAGGCGGTGTCGGTGGCCTCGCCGATATCCTGCGCCACGGCGCGGGCTTCCGTGGGCGTCAGCGCGTGCGGGAGGGGCGGCTTGGCCTTCGGCGTGGCAAGCAGGGCGATCTGGGCGTTGGCGACGCCGTGGCGGCGGGCGAGGAAGCGGAAGAAGGCGCGCACGGCGGCCAAATGCCGGGCGCGGGTGCTGTTCCCCGCCCCCTCGCTGGCTTCCCAGGCGAGCCAGGCGCGCAGATCGGCGGCGCGCAGGGCGGCGAGGGCTTGAAGGGTGGGTTCCTCGCCGAGATGGCGGGTGAGGAAGCCGAGGAAGGCGGCGATGTCCCGCCCATAGGCCTCCACGGTGAGCGGCGAGGCGCGGCGTTCATGCGCCAGCCAGGCGAGGAAGGCGGCGCGGGCCTGTTCGGCGGTCATCGTTTCATCGCGGCGGCCACGGCGCGGGCCAGGAAGGCGAGCGGGCCGAGGCCCTGGGCGGGGGCCAGCGAGGTGTCGTCGCGCGTGGCCAGCGCAATCAGGCCGGCGGGGCCTTCGCCGGGGAGGCGGAGCAGGGCTTCGTGGCGGGCGAGGCGGGCGGCTTCGCCGTGCAGGGTTGGGGCGTCGGCGCCGCCGGGCCGGAACACCACGGCGCGGGTGCCGAGCAGCCGGGTGACCTGGCCCGGCGGCAGGGCGCGGGTGCCGGGCCACGGCGCTTCCAGGCACAGGCTGGCGCTGTCGATGGCGAGCAGGTGTGGGAACTCGGCGGTGATGCATTCCACCGGGTCCTGGGCGCGGATCAGGGCCAGCACGGCTTCCTGCACGCGGCGGGCCATGCCGGCGGTGGCGCGGCCGGCGGCCAGCACGCCATCGGCGCGCTCGGCCATCGCCTCGGCATGGGCGCGCTCCACCTCGAGCATCGCGGCCATGTGGTCGGCCAGCGCCTCGCCATGGACGCGGGTGGGGGGGGTGAGGGCGCGGTAGAGCTCCGGGCGGTGGGCCAGGAACTCCGGATGGGCGCGGAGATAGGCGGCGACGTCGTCGGGGTGGGTCATGGGCGACGTGGTGCCGGAGGGGCAGAAAGCACAGGGGTCACAGAGGGCACAGAGGGCCACAGAGAGCACGGAGATGAGAGCAGAGCACGGAGGCATCCTGGTCTCATCGCGGTCTCTGTGCCCCTCTGTGGCCCTCTGTGTTCTCTGTGACCACTTTGCTTGCCGATGCCGGCCGCCGCGCCGGTGCGTTCCTGCTTCAGGCGATCGTCTGCCCGGTCTTGGCCCAATCGGCCAGGAACGCCGCCAGGCCCTTGTCCGTCAGCGGGTGGCCATAGAGCATGCGCAGCACGTTGGGCGGCAGGGTGGCGACATGGGCGCCGAGCTTGGCGGATTCCACCACGTGGATCGGGTGGCGGATGCTGGCCACGAGGACTTCCGTCTTGAGCGCGCTATAGTTGCGGTAGATGGCGACGATGTCGGCGATCAGGGCCATGCCGTCCTGGCCGATATCGTCCAGGCGGCCGACGAAGGGGCTGACGAAGGTGGCGCCGGCCTTGGCGGCGAGCAGGGCCTGGGCGGCGGAGAAGCAGAGGGTGACGTTGGTTTGCACGCCTTCGCCGGTGAGGGTCTTGCAGGCGCGCAGGCCGTCGGGCGTGAGGGGGAGCTTGATGGTGACGTTGGTGGCGATCTTCTTGAGCACGGCGGCTTCGCGCATCATGCCGTCGTAATCGGTGGCGGCGACCTCGGCGCTGACCGGGCCCTCGACGATGGCGCAGATCTCGGCCACCACGTCGAGGATCTTGCGGCCGGACTTGGCGATGAGGGAGGGGTTGGTGGTGACCCCATCGAGCAGCCCGGAGGCGGCGAGCGACTTGATCTCGGCCGTGTCGGCGGTGTCGACGAAGAATTTCATGGCGGTCTTCCGATCAGGGGGCTGGCGTTGCTTGGGTTGGGTATAGCGGATGGCTGAGCGGAACAGGAAGCGGGTGGAGCAGGGGGAGCTGGTTCCGGAGGCGCGCGGGCAGGTCGTGCCTGTGTTGCTGCCTTATCCGTTTGCGGGGCCGTTCGATTATCGGGTGCCGGCGGGGATGGTGGTGGCGCCGGGGGATATCGTGATGGTGCCGCTGAACCGGCGCATCGAATACGGCGTGGTGTGGGATGGGCCGCCCGATGGCACGGTGGGGGATAACCGGCTGCGGCCGATCTCCGGGCCGGCGGAGGCCGCGCCGATGCGCCAGGATATTCGCCAGCTGGTGGATTGGATCGCGGCCTATACCGTCTCGCTGCCCGGGGAGGTGCTGGCGATGGCGCTGCGGGTGCCGGCGGTGCAGCCGGAGACGGCGCCGGTGGGTTGGCGGCGGGCGGAGGCGCTGCCGGAGGCGCGCATGACGGAGCAGCGAAGGCGCGTGCTGGAGGTGCTGGGCGAGCGGCTGCTGGCCGGGCCGGCGCTGGCGGCGGAGGCCGGCGTTTCCTCCACCCTGCTGCGCGGCATGGCCGATGCGGGGCTGATCGTGCCGGTGCAGCTGGCGGTGGCGCCGCCGTTCCGGCGGCCCGATCCGGAGCATCCGCGGCCCGAGCTCTCGGAAGACCAGGAGGCGGCGGCGGCGGAGCTGCGCGCGGCGGTTCAGGCGCGGGGTTTCTCGGTGACGTTGCTGGAGGGGGTGACGGGTTCCGGCAAGACGGAGGTGTATCTGGAGGCGATCGCGGAATGCCTGCGCCAGGGGCGGCAATGCCTGATCCTGCTGCCGGAGATCGCGCTGTCCTCCCAGTGGCTGGAGCGGTTCGAGCGGCGCTTCGGGGTGGCGCCGGCGGTGTTGCATTCCGATCTCGGCAGCCGCACCCGGCGGATCACCTGGCGGGAGGTGGCGCGCGGGGCGGCGCCGGTGGTGGTGGGGGCGCGCTCGGCGCTGTTCCTGCCGTTTCCGGACCTCGGCCTGGTGATCATCGACGAGGAGCACGAGACGGCGTTCAAGCAGGAGGATGGCGTGGTGTACCACGCGCGCGACATGGCGGTGGTGCGCGCGCGGCTGTGTTCGGCGCCGGCGGTGCTGGTGTCCGCCACGCCGAGCCTGGAGACGGTGGCCAATGCGGAGGCGGGACGGTACCGGCGGCTGCATCTGCCGTCGCGGTTCGGGGGCGCGAGCCTGCCCGATATCGCGCTGATCGATCTGCGGCAGACGCCACCGGAGCGCGGCAAGTTCCTGGCGCCGCCGTTGGTGGATGCCATCAACGCCACCTTCGCGCGCGGCGAGCAGGCGATGCTGTTCCTCAACCGGCGCGGCTATGCGCCGCTGACGCTGTGCCGCACCTGCGGGCACCGGATGCAATGCCCCAACTGCACCGCCTGGCTGGTGGAGCACCGGGCGCGGCGCATCCTGCAATGCCACCATTGCGGCCACACCATCCCGATTCCGCCGGAATGCCCGGAATGCAAGGCGCCGCATTCGCTGACGGCGGTGGGGCCGGGGGTGGAGCGGATCACGGAGGAGGCGCGGGCGACCTTCCCGGAGGCGCGGCTGCTGGTGATGGCCAGCGACACCCTCACCGGCCCGCAGGCGGCGGCGGATGCGGCGCATGCGATCGAGGACCGGCAGGTGGATCTGATCATCGGCACGCAGATCGTCGCCAAGGGCTGGCATTTTCCGCATCTGACTCTGGTGGGGGCGGTGGATGCCGATCTGGGCCTGGCCGGCGGCGATCTGCGCGCGGCGGAGCGCACGGTGCAGCTGCTGCACCAGGTGGCCGGCCGGGCCGGGCGGGCGGATGCGCCGGGGCGGGTGCTGCTGCAGACCTTCTCGCCGGAGCACAAGGTGATGCAGGCGCTGCTTTCCGGCGATCTGGAAAGCTTCCGCGAGAACGAGGCGGCGGAGCGGCGGCCCGGCAACTGGCCGCCCTATGGCCGGCTGGCGGCGCTGGTGGTGAGTGCGGACAGCGCCGAGGCGGCGGATATCGCGGCGCGGGATCTCGGCAGGGCGGCGCCGGCGGGGGAGGGGATCCTGGTGCTGGGGCCGGCGCCGGCACCCCTGGCCATTCTGCGCGGGCGGCACCGGCGGCGGCTGTTGCTGAAGGCGCGGCGGGATGTGGCGGTGCAGCCCCTGATCCGCGACTGGCTGGCGCAGGTGCCGACCGGGCGCGGGGTGAAGGTGGAGATCGATATCGATCCGGTGAGCTTTCTCTGAAATCAAAATGCAGGGTTCACCACGGAGGCACGGAGTTCACGGAGAAGGCACGGAGGTGAAGCTTCGGCTCCGTGCCTTCCTCCGTGTCCTCCGTGCCTCCGTGGTGAATCTGGCTTTCTTGCTTTCTTCCTTCAGCGCGCCCGTGTCTCGTAGGCCTTGAGCGCGGAGGCGACGCCCATCTTGCTCATGGCATCCAGCCGGGAGCGGAAGCGGGCGCAGCCGGGGCGATCGTTCACGTCCACCAGCCAGAAATCCTGGCCGGAGATGACGCCGAGGCGCACCGCGATCTTGCGGCCGCGCAGCTCCGTGCGGGCCACGCGGCCCATGCCGAAGCCTTCCACCTGCCAGACCAGATCCGGCAGGGACAGCACCTCGTCCTCCGCGGCGCGGTCGGGCACGCGGGCCAGGCCGGCGAGCTCGGCGGCCAGGGCGGCGGCCTGGAGGTAGGCGTCGCGGTTCTGGATCGCCGAGATCTGCCCGATGCCGTGCGGCACCGCGCCATAGGCGGCGAACACGGCACGCACGTCATCCATGTGCGACAGGTACAGCACGATGTCGGTGGCTTCGCAGCGATGCTGGCATTGGGAGGCGGCGGCTTCGCGGACGAAAGCGGTGACGTCGCGCAGGCCCAGGCCGGGATGGTCGTTGCTGTAGGTGAAGCGGATGCGCCATTCGGCCCAGGGGCGCTTCCAGCGGAACGTATCCGTCACCAGCAGGCCGAGCACCTGGACATGGGCGAGGTCGTGCACCACCGGAGCGCCGCCGAACAGCGCCGCGCCGAGGCCGGGGGCAGGGGCACTCCCGGTGCCGGGCGCTGGGGGCCCCGCCTTGCGTCTCGTCCAGCTGAACATGGCGCACCATCGGCGTGGGTGGGTCAAGGAAGGGTTAACGATGCCGATATGGACCGGGGGCTTCATGGCGGTGGTGGGCCGGCCTTGCGCCCGGCCCCTGGCCGCGCCATTCCTCGCGCCGAAACAGGAGAGACCGGCCATGTCCGATTCCGCCACGTCCGGGGCTGTTGATGCCGTGGTGGAGGCCGCGCGCGGCTTCCTGGGCGAGCGCATCACCACCTCCACCGGGCATCGCGACCACCATTCGCACGGGCAGGACACGCAGCCGCCGGTGATGCCGGATGCGGTGGCCTTCGTGGAAAGCACGGAAGAGGTCTCGAAGCTGCTGGCCCTGTGCCATGCGCATGGGGTGCCGGTGGTGCCCTATGGCACCGGAACCTCCCTGGAAGGGCATGTGACGCCGGTGCGCGGCGGGATCACCATCGATCTCTCGCGCATGACGGCGGTGCTGGAGGTGAACGCGGCGGACATGGATTGCCGGGTGCAGCCAGGCCTGACGCATCGCAGCCTGAACACGCATCTGCGCGACCAGGGCCTGTTCTTCCCGGTGGATCCCGGCGCCGATGCTTCCCTGGGCGGGATGTGCGCCACGCGCGCCAGCGGCACCAACGCGGTGCGCTACGGCACCATCCGCGAGAACGTGCTGGGCCTTACCGTGGTGCTGGCCGATGGGCGGGTGATCCGCACCGGTGGGCGGGTGCGCAAATCCGCCGCCGGCTACGACCTGACGCGCCTCTTCATCGGCAGCGAGGGCACGCTGGGGGTGATCACGGAAATCCAGCTGCGGCTGCACGGCATTCCGGAGGCGAGCAGTGCCGCGGTGTGCCAGTTCCCGGATCTGGGATCGGCGGTGGAGACGGTGATCGCGGTGATGCAGGCCGGCATTCCGGTGGCGCGGATCGAGCTGCTGGACGACGTGCAGATGGGTGCCTGCATCGCCTATTCCAAGCTGGAAGGCCTCACCCCGGCGCCCACGCTGTTCTTCGAGTTCCACGGCACCACGGCCGGGGTGAAGGAGCAGGCGGAGCTGGCCGAGGAGATCGCCGGCAGCTTCGGCGCGGCAGGGTTCCAATGGGCCACCGACCCGGCGGAGCGCGCGCGGCTTTGGCGGGCGCGGCATGATGCCTACTGGGCGGCGCTGGCGCTGAAGCCCGGCCACCAGGGCATCGCCACCGATGCGATCGTGCCGATCTCAAGGCTCGCCGAGTGCATCCTGGGGGCGCAGGAGGATATCCGCGCCTCCGGCCTCACGGCCCCGATCGTGGGCCATGTGGGCGATGGCAACTTCCACACCGTGATCCTGGTGCCGCCGGACGCGGGCGGGCTGGACCGGGCCTGGGAGCTGGACAAGAAGATCGTCGCCCGCGCCCTGGCCCTCGGTGGATCGTGCAGCGGGGAGCACGGGGTGGGGATCGGCAAGCGCGAGTTCCTGGAGGCCGAAGTGGGGGCCGAGGCGCTGGCGGTGATGCGGGGGGTGAAGGCTTCGCTGGATCCGAAGGGAATTCTCAACCCTGGGAAGATTTTTCTCAATTGAAGGAAGCGGTTCTTTTTTGAAAAAAAGAACCAAAAAACTTTCATGACTGACACGCGTGCTGGATCATCCAGCACGCGTGCCAGTCAGAAAAGTCTTTTTGCTTCTTTTTCTTCAGAAAAAGAAGAATCTTACTTGCTTAGGTTCTGCTTGAAAAAGCTGAAGGTGCGTTCATGCGCCAGCGCCGCATCGGGCGCGGAGAAGCTGGCGCGTTCGTCGCAGCCGAAGCCGTGCTGGGCGCCCTGGTAGACATAGACTTCGATGCCCGGCTGGGCGGCGCGGATGGCTTCCACGTCGGTGAGGGGGATGCCGGTATCCTTTTCGCCGAAGTGGAGTTGCACGGGGCACATGGGCCGCTCGGTGCGGGTGCCGGCGACGCCGCCGCCGTACCAGCCGCTGGCGGCGGCGAAGCGGTTGCTGCGGGTGGCGCCCCACCAGGCCACGGTGCCGCCGAAGCAGTAGCCGGTGATGCCCAGGGTGCGGCTGCCCAGCGCATGGGCGGCGGCGTCCACGTCCAGCATCACCTGGTGGTTGTCCAGCCGGCCGCGCAGGGCGATGCCTTGCTTGACGTCTTCCGGGGTGTAGCCGAGTTCGGCCTGGGGTTCGGTGCGGTCGAACAGGGCGGGGGCGATGACGGCGTAGCCTTCGGCCGCGATCTTCTCGCACATGTTGCGGATGTGGTGGTTCACGCCGAAGATTTCCTGGATCACGACGATGCCGGCGCGGGCGTTGTCGGGGCCGGTGCGCCAGGCGGTGAGGCGGTGGCCGTCTTGCGCGGTGAGTGTGATGGTCTGGCCCATGTGTTGATCCCCCTGTGTGAGCGGGCCAGGATGGGGGGATGGCAGAGATCGTCAACCTCCGGCGGGTGAAGAAGCAGCGCGCGGCGGCCGAGCAGGCGGCCGAGGCGCAGCGCAACCGGGTGCTGCATGGGCGCACCAAGGGGGAAAAGCTGCGCGATCGGCTGGAACAGGAACGCGCCGCCCGCGGGACGGACGGCGCGCGGCTGGAGCCGGAGGGGGAGGGTTAGCGGCGGCGGCGGGCGGCGCCGAGGGCGGCGAGGCCGAGGCCGAGCAGGGCGAGCGAGGCCGGTTCCGGGACTGCGACATTGACGACCGTGCCGTTGCGGACCTGGAAGAGCTGCCGACCTGGGGCGCCGATGTTGCTGGCCGTGTTCAATGCGTTGGCGCCCCCGTCGATCAGGGCGCTGCAGGTGGCGGAGCCGGCGAGCTCATAGGCGACATTGATGCCGTTGCTGAAGCCCGCCCGCGCGCAGGAGCCGCCGAGGCCGTTGGTGCCGTTGCTGGCCTCGCCGGTTTCCCACTGCATGGCCCCGTAGTTGAAGTAGATGTCGGCATCGCCCGCGCCGATGTCGCTGCGATCCACCAGCAGGAGCTGGAAATCGTTCAGCTTGTCGACACGCCCGGAAAAATACCCCACCTCTGGCCAGTTCACCCCGAAGGTCGGCTGCCCGCCGAAGGTGCCGATGCCATAGCTGACGATACCGCTGCCGGCGCCGCGCGTATCCACGTCGGCGAAGAACGGGGCGATGATCACACGGTTGGTGGTGAGGAGCGGAAAGGGCGTGAACGTGCTGAGCGCCGAGTCGAAGGTGATGTTGCCGTTGTTGTTGACGAAGGCGCTTGAATACGAGGAGCCGTAGAAGTTGAAGCTGAAGCCCAGTGCCACCGACGCCGTGCTGCCGTCGTCGTTGGCGGGCAAGGTAAAGGAATCGAAGCCGGGCACGATGGCCTGGGCCTGGGCCGGGCCGGCGAGCGGCGCGGCGAGAAGGGCTGTGGCGACAAGAATGCTGCGCACGGTGGTTTGCATCGGGAAAACTCCGGCAATGGCCGACCATGCTGTTGCGACGGGCGGCAGAAGCATCCAGTCATCCATACGGCGGACGAATGATGGATCACGTAAGCAATATACGTGCCACTCTTTAATCTATTGATTCGAAATCGTGTCTGGGATGGTGGCGACTGAACTGTCGGTTGGCTTGACAGGCAATGAGGCTCGCAGCGGGGCTGCTGCGGAAAGGTGTAAAAAATAAGGACATCGTTATGTATCGAATCGATGCGATGCGACGGCTCGACCGTGCCGTGATGGCAGGCGGGGATTACCGCAGCGCCTCGCCCAGATTCACCTGGCCGCTGCCGCGCGGCAGCGGCTTGGGCTGCGTGGGGGCGGGGGCCCAGCCGGTGAGCATGGCCAGGCGGAGCGTGGCGGGGTGGCGGCCCTGGTGCTGCGGCAGGCTGGCCAGGGCGGCGGGGAACAGGGCGCGGGGTGGGGTTCGCTTGTTGCGCAGGCGGACGGCGTTGGATTCCCCGGCGGCGCGCAGATCGGCGAGCAGGGCGAGTGGGTTGCCGTAGGACAGGGTGATCTCGTCGGCATCGGCCACCGGCAGGGCGAAGCCGGCGCGTTGCAGCAGGGCGGCGGCATCGCGCAGGTCGGGGAACGGGGAGACGCGGGGGGAGGCGCCGCCGGCGACCAGGGCTTCGGCTTCGGTGAGGGCGGTGCGGAGTTCGGCGAGCGTGCCCAGGGCGGGGAGGCTGGCGAGGAAGAGGCCGTCGGGCTTGAGGGCCATGCGGAGTTGGATCAGGGCGCCGGGCAGGTCGTTGACCCAGTGCAGGGAGAGGTTGGCGACGACGAGATCGAAGCTGGCGGGCGCGAAGGGGAGGAATTCCTCGTCGGCCGCCACGGCCTGGGGGCCGGAGAGGCGGGCCATGGCGGGGGAGAGGTCGCAGCTGACCACATCGATGCCGCGGGCGCGCAGCAGCGGGGCGACGGCGCCGCGGCCGCCGACATCGAGCGCGTAAGTGAAGCGGTGCCTGGTGTCGTCCAGCCTATCGAGCAGGCGGTCGGCGATGTCGTGCAGGATCGGCGCGACGCTGTGCGCGCGGGTGGCGGCGCGGTCGCGGTGGCGGCGCACGGCGGTGCGGTCGAAGACGTGCAGGCTGTCGTTCATTGGCCCCTTCCTTCGCAGAGGCATGTGCGCTTCCCGGCGCCCGCTGCCAAGGCGTAAGCTGCGGGCGATGCGATGGAGGGAATGCGATGCGCCGGATCGATGCGGGAACGCTGCGGGGCTGGATCACCGACGGGGCGGAGCTGGCGCTGCTGGATGCGCGCGAGGAGGGCGAGTTCGGGGCGAGCCATCTGTTCTGGGCGGTGCCGTGCCCCTTCTCCAAGCGCGAGCTGCGCGCGCCTTCGTTGCTGCCGCGGCGCGGGACGCGGGTGGTGGTGTGCGATGACGGGCGCGGCGTGGCCGAGAAGCTCGGGGCGTATCTGGAGGGGATCGGCTGCACCGATGTGAGCGTGCTCGATGGCGGCACGCCGGCCTGGGGGGCGGCGGGGTTCGTGCTGTTCAGCGGCGTGAACGTGCCGAGCAAGGCGTTCGGCGAGTGGGTGGAGCATCATTTCGGCACCGAGAGCGTGGATGCGCCGGAGCTGAATGCCTGGATCGCCGAGAAGCGCGACATGGTGGTGCTGGATAGCCGCACGATCGAGGAATACCGGCGCATGTCGATCCCGACCGGGGCTTCCATGCCGGGCGGCGAGCTGGCGTACCGGATCGCGGACATTGTGCCGAGTGCGGAGACGCTGATCGTGGTGAATTGCGCCGGGCGCACGCGCTCGATCCTGGGGGCGGAGAGCCTTCGGCAGGCCGGCGTGCCGAACAAGGTGGTGGCGCTGCGCAACGGCACGATGGGGTGGGAGTTGGCGGGGCTGGTGCCGGATCGTGGCAAGCCGGCGGAGTTCCAGCCGGGGCGGCCGCGCACGGCGGCGCTGGCGATGGAGCGGGCGGAGGGGTTTGCCGCGCGGTCGGGCGTGACGGTGATCGATGCGGCGGCGCT
>JAIXTK010000477.1 GCA_027483995.1 Acetobacteraceae bacterium | reverse complement strand
GCAGCGTTTTGCCGCGCACCAGCAGGGCGGCGTGGCGCATGTTGGGGTTGAACAGGGTGGGGCCCTCGACGAAGCCGGAGAGCCCGTCGGCGCTGCGGGAGAGCACGCCGGGCATGGCCAGGGCGTAGGTTTGGCCCTGGTGTGGCCAGATGCGCATGTAGGTGCGGCCGAGGATTTCGGGGCGGGCTTGGAAGGTGATGCCGTCCGCCGAGAGGGCCACGCGGGAGGCCTGGTGGCCGACGCCTTCCAGGCCGTGGAAATACATGACGATGCGGCGGCGGGCGTGATCCACATGCATGTCGGGCGAGGCGATATGCGGCGTGGTCGCTTCCGTGAGCACGTTGTGGGAGATGATCATGCCGGCGCGGCGCATGCGCGCTTCCACGGCGGCGAGCTGCTCCGGCGTGGCGGGCGGGGGCGTGGTGGGGAAGTGGCTGTCGTTCAGGTGCAGCGCGCCGGGGGCATGGATGCGCCAGGGGCCGGTAAGGGCATCGGCATAGGCCAGGCGGATCCAGCTGCCCTTGTGGTCGGCGAAGTAGAGGTAGTAGCGGCCGAGCGGGTTCGGCACCCAATCGGGCACGCGGATCAGCGAGGGGCCCTGGATGTTGGGGCCGAGGCTTTCGTGCAGGTCGGGGCCGATGATCGGGCGGTCGAGCAGGCGGGTGATGCGCATGGCGGCAGCGTAGCGCGTGTTGGCATCGATTGAAGCCCCGGCGCGGCGCGGCCATACTCTGCCCCCTTACGCCGGAGACGCCGACATGACCAAGCCCACCCCGCTCGACACGCTGCGCCAGTGGCACCCGGAATTCACCGCGCTGCGGCAGGACATCCACGCGCACCCGGAGATCGGCTTCACCGAAACCCGCACCGCGGCGATCGTGGCGGCAAAGCTGAAGGAATACGGGATCGAGGTGCATACCGGCATCGGCGGCACCGGCGTGGTGGGCGTGCTGCGGCGCGGCAACGGCCAGGCCTCGATCGGCATCCGGGCGGACATGGATGCGCTGCCGATCCATGAGGAGACGGGCAAGCCCTATGCCTCCACCGTGCCGGGCGTGATGCATGCCTGCGGGCATGACGGGCATACGACGATCCTGCTGGCGGCGGCGCGGTACCTGGCGCAGCACGGCGACTTCAACGGCACGGTGAACTTCATCTTCCAGCCGGCCGAGGAAGGCCTGGGCGGCGCGCTGGCCATGCTGAAGGATGGGCTGCTGGAGCGCTTCCCCTGCAACTTCGTCTATGGCCTGCACAACTCCCCGGGCATGGCGCTGGGCAAGTTCGCCATCCGGCCGGGCCCGGCCATGGCATCCGGCGCGTTCTTCGACATCACCATCCGTGGCCGCGGCGCGCATGGGGCGCTGCCGGAAATGGGGATCGACCCGGTGCTGGTGGCCTGCCACGTGAACACGGCGCTGCAGAGCATCGTCTCGCGCAACGTGCCGCCGGCGGAAACCGCGGTGGTGTCCGTGACCGTGATCCAGGGTGGCGACGCCTATAACGTGATCCCCGATTCCGCCGTTTTGCGCGGCACGGTGCGCACGGCGCTGCGCTCCACCATGGAGCTGGTGGAAGCCGCGATGAAGCGGATCGCTCCTGCGGTGGCGGCGGGGTTCGGCGCATCGGCGGAGGTGGATTTCCGCTTCATCTTCGCGCCGCTGGTGAACAATGCGCAGGCCACCGACGACATCGTGGCCGCGGCGCGCGCGGTGGTGGGGGAGGAGAATGTCTCCACCACCAACGGGTTCATCATGGCCAGCGAAGACTTCTCCTTCGTGATGGAGAAGGCGCCGGGGGCCTATATCAACCTGGGCAACGTGGCGCCGGGCGAGGCGGGCGCGACGGGCGTGCAGGTGCACAACCCCGGCTACGACTTCAACGACGAGGCGATCCCGCTGGGGGCGGCGATGTTCTGCGAGCTGACCCAGCGCAAGCTGCCGAAGGATTTTGCCTGATGGAAGCGGGGCTCCTGCGCGTGCTGCGCGCGGCCGAGGCGGCTTCGCGCTGGCACGTGGCGCAGCGCCGCAAGGGCGAGGCGCAGGAGCCCTACATCAACCACCTGCTGGAAGTGGCGCGCCTGGTGGGCGATGCCACGGGTGGGCGCGACCCCGATCTGGTGATCGCCGCCCTGCTGCATGATGCGATCGAGGATTGCGAGATCGCGCCCGCCACGATCGAGGCCGAATTCGGCGCCGATGTGCGTGCCCTGGTGCAGGCGGTGACGGACGACAAGGCCCTGCCCAAGGCCACGCGCAAGCAGCTGCAGATCGACCACGCCGCCGGCAAGCCGCGCCGGGCCAAGATCCTGAAGCTGGCCGACAAGACCAGCAACCTGCGCGCCATGGCCGCCAGCCCGCCGGCGAACTGGCCGGTGGCGCGGCGGCTGGAATACGTGGAATGGGCCCGCGCCGTGATCGCCGGCATCCGCGGCACCCATGCGGAGCTGGAGGCGCTGTTCGATGCGGCGGCCGTGCAGGCGGAGGCGGCGGCACGCGGTTAGGCAACGGTCCGTTGCGACGGTAGGCAAATCGTAACCCTACGTGCCCCATTCTTCACGCTTAAGCTTGGAGAATTTGAGATGCGCTGCTTCGCACGGTTGGAATGGCGCGCCTGGCGGCGCTTCGCGCTGGTTGTGGGCGGCGCAGTGGCGATGTGGAGCGGGGCGCCGTGGCTGTTGGCGGCCCCGGCCGTGGCACAATCGGTCAATGCCACCTGGGTCGGCTCCATCCCCGCGAGCGGCTCGGTCACGCGCACCATCCTCACCGGGCCAGGGGCGCCGCAGACGAGCGCCACGCTCGGGGTTGAGCGGTTCGACATGCAGTACAACAGCGGCTCGATCGCCAATACCTTCGTGGGCAGCGGGGTACCGGGCCGGTTCTATGCGTTCTGCATCGAGCCACGGCAGACGATCAACGCCAACCAAGCGGTGAACTACGATTTCGTGCCGCTGGACCAGGGCACCACCAATCTCGGTGGCATGGGCACGGTGAAGGCCGGGCTGATCGCCGAGCTGTTCGGGCGCTGGCTGCCCAACCTGGATGCCACCATCACCAGCACGCAGGCGGCGGCGTTCCAGGTGGCGATCTGGGAGATTGTGCGCGAGGTTCCCGGCAACCCGCTGGATGTGTTCGCGGGCAATATCTATTTCGCCACGCCGGAATCGCCGGCCGGCACGCTGGCGCTGGCGCAGACCTACGTGCAGTCCCTCACCGGAACCGGGCCGCGGGCGGTGGGGCTGTATGCCCTGAACAACGGCATCATGGGCGACCCGGCGGTGAGTGCGGGCACCCAGGACCTGCTGGTGCAGATGCGGATTCCGGAGCCGGGCTCGCTGGTGCTGCTGGGGGTGGGCCTGGCCGGGCTGGCCGCCCTGCGGCGCCGCCGGCGGATGGACTGATCCCGCGGGCATGGCATAGTCGCCCCCTGATCACGACCAGGGGGCTGCCCGCATGTCTGCGCTTGAGACCATCCGCACCTTCCACGACGAACTCACGGCGATCCGCCGCGATTTCCATGCCCATCCCGAGATCGGGATGGAGGAGACGCGCACGGCCGGAATCGTGGCCGAGAAGCTCCGCAGCTGGGGCGTGGAGGTACATGAGCGCGTGGGCCGCACCGGCGTGGTGGGCATTCTGCGCAACGGCGACGGGCCGAGCGTGGGTCTGCGCGCGGACATGGATTGCCTGCCGATGGATGAGCAGACCAACCTGGATTACCGCAGCACCAATCCCGGCCGCATGCATGCCTGCGGGCATGACGGGCACACCACGATGCTGCTGGGGGCGGCGAAGTACCTGGCCCAGACCAGGAACTTCAAGGGCACGGTGACCTTCATCTTCCAGCCCGGCGAGGAAGGCATGGGCGGCGCGCTGGCGATGCTGGAAGACAAGCTGTTCGAGCGTTTTCCCTGCGATGCCATCTACGCCATGCACAACCGCCCGGGCATGCCGGTGGGCGAGTTCGCCATCGCGCCGGGGCCGTCGGCGGCCGGTGGCGCGTTCTTCGACATCCACATCACCGGGCGCGGCAGCCACGGCGCGCGGCCGGAGGCGAGCATCGACCCGGTGCTGGTGTGCAGCCACATCACCACCGCACTTCAGAGCATCGTGGCGCGCAACATCGCGCCGGCCGATACCGCGGTGCTGAGTGTCACCAAGATCGTGGGCGGCGACGCCTATAACGTGATCCCGCAGACGGCCACCATCTCTGGCACCTGCCGCGCCTTCAAGCGCGAGGTGATGACGCAGATGGAAGAGGGCATGAAGCGCATTGCCAAGGGTGTGGCCGAGGGCTTCGGCGCGACGGCGGAGGTGGATTTCCGCTTCATCTTCGCGCCGCTGATCAACGATGCCGAGCGCACCACGGAACTGGCCGATGCCGCGGCGCTGGTCTCCGGCAACGACAAGGTGGACCGCACCAAGCCGCCGGGCATGGGCAGCGAGGATTTCTCCTTCATGATGGAGAAGGTGCCGGGCGCCTATATCCAGGTGGGCAACGGCGAGAGCGCCCAGCTGCACAACCCCGCCTACAACTTCAACGACGAGTGCACGCCGTATGGCTCGGCGTTGTACGCCACGATTGTGGAAGAGAAGCTGAAGGCGTGAGGCGAACAATCGGGCGGGGCACCCTTGTGGTGTCCTGCCAGGCGCGCGACGACAACCCGCTGACCGGGCCGGAATTCATGCGCGCCATGGCGCTGGCGGCGGTGCAGGGGGGCGCGGCGGGCATTCGCGCCGAGGGCGTGGCGGATATCGCGGCCATTCGCGCGGCGCTGGATGTGCCGGTGATCGGGCTGGTGAAGCGCTGGGATGAACGCTTCGAGGTCTATATCACCCCGGCCTTCGCCGATGCGGCTGCCATCGTGGCGGCCGGGTGCGACGTGGTGGCGCTGGATGCCACTTCGGGCACGCGCGACGGCGAGGCGATTGCGGCGCTGATCCCGCGCATCCAGCGGGAACTTGGCGTGGCGGTGATGGCGGATATCGCCACGCTGGAGGAAGGGTTGGCCGCTGCCGCGATGGGGGCCGACTACGTGGGCACCACGCTGGCCGGCTACACGCCCGCGCGGGCGGCGACCGAGGGGCCGGACCTGGCGTTGTTGGCCGAACTCTGCGCGCGCTGCCCCGTGCCGGTGGTGGCGGAAGGGCGGTTCGAGACGGCGGCGCAGGTGGCGCAGGCCTTCGCGCTTGGGGCGCATGCCGTGGTGGTGGGCACCGCCATCACCAACCCGCGCGAGATCACACGGCGGTTTGCTGCCGCGCTACCGAAATGAACTTCCCCCCATGAACTTCTTGGGCATTGATGCCGGCGGCACTGCGGTGCGCTGGGCGGTGTGCGGGCGCGACGGCGCGCTGGTGGCGCGCGGCGAATCTGCCCCCGTGACGGGGCATCTGTTCCTGCCCGAGGCGCGCGCGGGGTTCGAGGCGTTTGCCGGCGAACTCGGCGCGGCGGTGGCCGATCTGCGCATCGGTGCGGCGGTGGCGGGGATCACCGGGCTGACGGGCGACTCACCGGAGGCTGAGGCGGCGCGGGGGTTGCTGAGCGAGGCGCTGCGGCTCGATCCTGCCCGCATTGAGGTGCAGGACGATCTGTGGATCGGCTATCGCGCCGTGTTCCAGCCCGGCCAGGGTCATCTGGTGTATTCCGGCACCGGATCGGTGGCCAT
>JAIXTK010000048.1 GCA_027483995.1 Acetobacteraceae bacterium | reverse complement strand
GTTGCAGGCTGTCGCTGACGCTCTGCTGCTGTGCGCATTTGCTGTCTGCGTCTGCGCAGCTGCTGGGCTCAGCCGGCGCCAAGAAGACGCGGCAGGAGCGGCGGCAGCAGCGCAAGGCGGCGCGCGAGGAGGCACGGCAGGCGCGCGAGCCGGGCGCGCTCGCGCCAGACGTGCTGGCAGACGCCATCCAGAAGGCGATTGGCAGCCAGTTTGCAGACCTGGCAGGCGGGGACGCGGCGGCGTCAGCAGCAGCGGCTGACGACGGCGATGACGCGTCGTCGTCTGCCAGTGACCCCGCCAGCGACGCAGCCGCTGCGAGCGCCGGCAGCGCCGCAGGCAGCCCGGCCGCCAACGGCCAGCAGCACGCGCCGCCGGCAGCAGCAGCTGCCGCCGCGGGCCGCGGCGACGGCGACGACTCTGATGCCGCCGCCGAGGCGCTCGCGGCGGCGGCTGACGAGGCGGAGCGCGCCGAGATCTCGGCGCTGCTGGCACGGGTGCCGCGCATCGCGCACCGGGTGGAGGGCGATGCCCTGCACGAGGTGGCGGTGGAAGCGGTGCAGCCGGGCTGGCTGCTGCTGGTGAAGCCCGGCGAGACCGTGCCGGTGGACGGCACGATTATCGGCGACGAGCCGGCGCAGCTGGACGAATCCGCCCTGACCGGGGAGCCGTTGCCGGTGGCGCGGGCGGCGGGCGAGGGCGCGCGCAGCGGCGGGGTGAATGCCGGTGGGGCGTTCCAGCTGCTGGCCACCGCGGCGGCGGCCGACAGCACCTATGCCGCCATCGTGCGGCTGGTCTCGGCGGCGGAGGGCGAGCGGGCGCCGATGGTGCGGCTGGCCGACCAGTGGGCGCTGTGGTTCCTGCCGGCGACGCTGGCGCTGGCGGGGCTGGCCTGGTGGTGGGGCGGCAGCGCGGAGCGGGCGCTGGCGGTGCTGGTGGTGGCCACGCCCTGCCCGTTGATCCTGGCCGCCCCGGTGGCGCTGGTGTGCGGCGTGTCCCGCGCCGCGCGGATGGGCGTGATCGTGAAGGGCGGCGGGGCGCTGGAGCGGCTGGCGCGCGTGGCCACGGTGCTGTTCGACAAGACCGGCACGCTGACCTCCGGCGTGCCGGATGTGGAGGCGGTGGAGACGCTGGACGGGTTCGACGCGGATGAGGTGCTGCGCCTCGCTGCCTCCCTGGACCAGGCGAGCCAGCATGCGGTGGCCGGCGCGGTGGTGCGGGCGGCGCGCTCCGCGGGGCTGGTCCTGTCGCTGCCGGCGCAGGTGCAGGAGGTGCACGGTGGCGGGCTGAGCGGGGTGGTGGATGGGCGGCAGGTGGCGGTGGGCGGGGCCTCGATGCTGGCCGCGCTGGGGATCGCACTGCCGGTGGAGGGTAGTGCCGCGCGCTTGGCGGCGGCGTCCCCGGCGGTGGCCTGGGTGGCGGTGGAGGGGCGCGCGGCCGGGGTGCTGCTGCTGGCCGACCGCATCCGGCCGGAAGCGGCGCGGGCGATCCGGGCGCTGCGGGCGGCGGGTGTGTCACGGCTGGTGATGGTCACCGGCGACCGCGCCGGGCCGGCCGAGGCGGTGGGAGCGGCCCTCGGGCTGGATGCGGTGCACGCCGAGCGCTCGCCCGAGGGCAAGCTGGCGGTGGTGCGGGCGGAACGTGCCGCGGCGCCGCCGGTGATGATGATCGGCGACGGGATCAACGATGCGCCGGCGCTCGCGATGGCCGATATCGGCGTGGCCATGGGCGCGCGCGGCGCGGCGGCGGCGGCGCAGGCGGCGGATGTGGTGCTGCTGGTGGACCGGATCGACCGCGTGGCCGGCGCGGTGGCGGTGGCGCGGCGGGCGCGGGGCATCGCGCTGCAATCGGTGGCGGTGGGCATGGGGCTGTCGCTGGTGGCGATGGGCGTGGCGGCGGCGGGCTACCTGCCGCCGGTGGCCGGGGCGGTGCTGCAGGAGGCGATCGACGTGGCGGTCATTCTCAATGCCCTGCGCGCACTTGGGCGGCGCCAGGCGGCGCTGCCGGCGGCGGCGGGCGTGGGGCGGGTGCTGGACGAGCATGTGCGGCTGCGCGCACTGCTGGCGCGGATGCGGCGCACGGCCGATGCCCTGCACGAGGGGGCGGCACCGGATCTCCCGGCCTTGCAGGCGATCGACGCAGGTTTGGGCGGGCTGCTGCTGCCGCACCAGCGCGAGGAGGAGGCGGCGACCTTCCCGGAACTGGCGAGGCGCCTGGGCGGGGCGGATCCGCTGGGGCCGATGACGCGGATGCATGAGGCGATCGCGGAGCTGGCCGGGCGCTATGCCGGGCTGGTCGCGGGGCTGGACGGCACGGAGGCCAGCGACGCCGAACGGCGCGAGCTGCGCCGGCTGCTGCACGTGATGGAGGCGGTGATCGCGCTGCACCTGGCGGCCGAGGAGGATTTGATGGCGCGGGCGGAAGAGGAACGGGGGGCACCCGCATGACGGCGGGCCGGCCCATGGCCGGCGCAGCCGGTCAGCGTGCTGCCGGGGTGGGGTTGGTGCAGGCGGGTGTGGTCCCGGCGGGGGAAGGCTTGTCTGCCTCCAGCAATTCGGCGGCGGCGGCGGCGATCAGATGGGCGGCGAAGGGGTGGGACAGGGACTGTGCCTCGCCCGCCAGGGCCAGCAGGCAGGCGGCCAGGCCGCTTGCGCTGGGTGCGGGGATGGTGGGCGGAGTTGGGGGTGCCGCGGGCTCAGGCATCCACCTTCACCGGTTCTGCCAGGACCCTCAGCAGGGCCAGGATACGGTCGGCCGGGCCGATCGCGAGCATTTCCAGCCGGGTTTCGTCCACCACGGCTTCCAGCGACAGGCGGCCGCCGGGCACCAGGGTGACGATCCAGCTGGACGGATCGTCCGCGCGGCCCTCATCCTCCGCATCGCGCTCCACCAGGAGCATCACGGTGCCGTCGCAGGAGGGGCAGGGGGTGCAGCACAGCATGGCCCCGGAGAGACGTTCGCCGAACTCCTCCAGGCAGGCAAGCGGGCCGGAAAGGGCGGCGAAATGTGGTTCATGCGAGGCCCGGGTCATCCAGCGTCTCCCTGTGGGTTGCGGGTCGGGCGCCGGCACTTTTGCCGACCGTCAAGGAAGGTATGACCAGTTTGCTAAGAAAAGGTTAACGACACCTCAGCGAGACCCATGCAATTCAAGGCACTTAAAGGTAGGAGTTCAAGTCGTATTGACACCGGAGTCGGGGGCAAAAATTAATGCCGGTCTGCCGCAAGAGAGGCTTTGAAACAATTGCTTAACGCCATGGGCGCCGCTGCGGCAAGCGGCCACAGATACGGACGCGGGCGGGGCCGCGCTGGGTGGGGGACGGATATTCAGGCCACGGGCGGTCCCTCAAGGCGCGGCCCCCGCACCGGAGGCCGAATCGCTAAAGGAGCAGGGCAGCCCCGCAGGCCAGGAGGAGCAGGTTGGCGAGGATACCGGCCACCGCGAACGGGGCGACCAGCACGATCGGCCAGGCGCGGGCGCGGTGGACGGTGGTGCGGATACGGGTCGCAAGCGGCCGGCGGCGGTCCATGGGCACCTCGTCGATGGCGACGAGGTGTTTTCATATCGAAATGACTTGCGGCAAGCCCTACCGTGCGGGCGGTCGCTCCCGGCGGCTTTCGGTCTTGAGCTGGCCGCAGGCGGCCAGGATGTCGCGCCCGCGCGGGGTGCGGACCGGGGAGGAGAAGCCGGCATCCATCACGATTCGCGAGAACCGGTCGATCGCGGCCGGCGTGCTGGTTTCGTAGGGGCTGCCGGGCCAGGGGTTGAACGGGATCAGGTTCACCTTGGCGGGCAGGCCGGCGATCAGGCGCACCAGTTCGCGTGCATCGGCCTCCGAGTCGTTGAGGTCCTTCAGCATGACGTATTCGAAGGTGATGCGCCGCGCGTTGCTGGCGGCGGGGTAGCGGCGGCAGGCGGCCATCAGCTCCGCGATCGGGTATTTGCGGTTCAGCGGCACGATCTCGTCGCGCAAATCGTCGCGCACGGCATGCAGCGAGACGGCAAGGTTGACGCCCAGCTCCTCCCCGCAGCGATCCATCATCGGCACCACGCCGGAGGTGGACAGCGTGATGCGGCGGCGGGACAGCGCGATGCCCTCGTTGTCCATCACGATGGTCATGGCCTTGGCCACGTTCTCGTAATTGTAGAGCGGCTCGCCCATGCCCATCAGCACGATGGTGGACAGCAGGCGCGGGGTTTCGCCCTTGGGGCTGGGCCATTCGTTGTAGCTGTCGCGCGCGGCCATGAACTGGCCGACGATCTCGGCCGCGCCGAGGTTGCGCACCAGGGCCTGGGTGCCGGTGTGGCAGAAGCGGCAGGCCAGGGTGCAGCCGACCTGCGACGAGATGCAGACGGCGCCGCGATCCTCGTGCCGGTCGGGGATGTAGACGGTCTCCGCCTCCTGCCCGTCGCGGAAGCGGAACAGCCATTTGCGGGTTTCGTCGGTGCTGGTCTGCACCACGGCGGCTTCCGGGCGGCCGACGATGAAGTGTTCCGCCAGCTTGGCCTGCATCGGCTTGGCGATGGTGGACATGCGGGCGAAATCGGTGGCGCCCTGGTGGTAGATCCAGTGCCACAACTGCTTGGCGCGGAAGGGTTTTTCGCCGATGCGGTCGAGCTCCGCGACCAGTTCCTCGCGGGTGAGGCCGACAAGGTCGGTCCGGCCATCGGCGGTGCGCGCCGGGGGCGGGGCGAAGCGGGCGGTCTTCGCCAGGATGCGGGTGCGCTCGGCCTCGGTGAGGTCGGCGACCGAGGCGGGGGGAGGGAGGATGGCGTTCATTTGGGCGGGCAGGCCTTGGTGATGGCGGCGTAGGCCTGGGTGAAGCCCTTCAGGCTGAACGTATCGGCGACCGGGCCGCGTGGGCCCGGCGATTTGGCGGTCGTCTGCTGCACGCGGTTGAAGGCGGCGACGGTCTTGGCGCCCTCGCGCGCGAAGGCGGAGCGCTGGGCGGTGTAGAAATCGAGCACGGCCTGGCCGGCCTCCACCTTCACCTCGGCATTGGCGGCATAGGCGAAGCCGGCGCTGATCGCCACCGCATCCCGCAGGTTGGGGCGGTGGGTGACGGTGAGCACCACCTCGCCGCGGCCCGGCACGGCGCCCGCGGTCTTGGCGCGGGTGAGGGCGTAGCAGACGGTCTGGCCGCCTTCGGTGTGGGTGGCGGCCTGCCAATCCTGGAAGGTGCCGATGGATTTGGGGCCATCGGCCTTCGCCGGCGCCTGGGCAGGCGCCTGGGCCGGCGCGGGGGCGGGCTTGGGCTGGGCCAGGGCGGCGGCCGGGGCCAGCAGAACGGCAAGGGCAAGCAGGGCGGGGCGCGTGTGCATGGCGGAAGAGATACGGAGCCGACCGCGCTGGAACAAGCGCCGGGTTCTCATGCCTCCTGCTCGCCCTCTGGCGCCGCCGGCGTGTCCAGCCAGGCGGGGCGGGTGCGACGGAAGACCGGGTGGCCATGGCCAGTGGCGGCGGGCGCGGCCTCGCTGGCGCCACCGCTCTTCACCGGGCGGTCGGCGAAGCGGCCGTGCTGCAGCAGGCGGTCGTAGAGCACCAGGGCGCCGGCCACGGCGAGGTTGAGGGAGAAGCGGGTGGGAATGCGCACCAGATGGTCGCAGCGCGCCAGCAGGGCCGGCGAGAGCGAGGAACGCTCCGGCCCCAGCACATAGGCGGCGCTGAGCGGGTGGCGGAAGCTGGGCAGCTCGGCCGCGTCCTCGTGGATCTCGATGCCGACGAGCTTGCAGCCCTTGGGCAGGTGCAGCTCGGCGGTGCTGTCGAAGCGCCACAGGGGCACATGGGCCGGGGTGTCCGACGTGTCCGCGGTGCGGCCGGCGCGGGCATCGAAGCCGGTGCCGAGGGTGAAGCAGAAGCTGGCGCCGAAGGCATGGGCGGTGCGCAGCAGGGCGCCGACATTGGCGGATTTGGAAACGCCCTCGGCGCCGATGCCGAAATAGCCGCGGGTTCTGCCAGAGGGCGTGGTGGTTTGCATGGGTGGTGGTCTATGCCGGGGGCCATGGCGGATGCAAACAGGCCGGCGATCGTGATCTTCGGGGCGGCGGTGCGGCCGGACGGGCAGCCGAGCCGGACGCTGCGCCTGCGGGTGGAGGCGGCCGCCGCGTTCGGGCGCGGGCTGGACCGGCCGCTCTATGTGCCGACGGGCGGCGTGGGGCGCTTCGGGGCGGCGGAGGCGGTGGTGATGGCCGCACTGCTGCGCGAGCTCGGCGTGGCGGCGGCGGATATCCGGCCGGAGGCGACGGCACACGACACCGTGAGCTCGGTGCGGGCGGTGCGGCGGATGCTGGCGGGGCATCAGGGGCCGGTGTTCGCGGCCAGCAGCGCCTATCACCTGGCGCGCTGCGTGATCCTGCTGCGGCTGGCGGGGCTGCCGGCACGACCCTGCCCGCCACCGCCGGGCGTGGCGGCGGGGCGGTTTCGCAAGCGCTGGTGGTGGCGGCTGCGCGAGGTGCCGGCGGTGCCGTGGGATGCGGCGTTCGTGCTGCTGCTGCGGGTCGCAGGGCGGCTGTAGGAGCGCCTCAGCGCTCCTCGTCGCCGTTCTCGGTTTCCACTTCCACGATCGCGTCGGCGTCGTCGTCCTCGAGGTCGGAGGTATCCTCCAGCACGTCCTCGTCGGCCTCGTCGTCGGCCACTTCCACCTCCACGTCGGCGGTGTCCAGGCCCGGGACGGGCGCCGGCTTGGCGCGGCGCTTTTCGTCCATCACGTTGCCGGCGGCGCGGCGCACGCGCGGCTGCTCCGCCGGCTGCTCGGTGCTGCACTTGGGGCAGACCGCGGGCTGGCGGGTCAGGTCGTAGAAGCGGGCGCCACAGGAGACGCAAACGCGCTTGGTGCCGAGTTCGGGCTTGGCCATCGATCGCCTCGCAGGAATGGTCGCCGTGAAGATGGCGCTTCGGAGGGGGCGGCCCATGCCACCCCCGGGCGCGCCTGTCAAACAACAATCGACCATGCTAAGGCCGCTGGTATGCACAACAGCTCCCTCCGCCCCCTGCTTTCCCGCCGCCCGGCGGCCCCGCTGACCGGCACGATGCGCGTGCCCGGGGACAAATCCATCAGCCACCGGGCGCTGATGTTCGGCGCGCTGGCGGTGGGCGAGACGCGCATCTCCGGGCTGCTGGAGGGCGAGGATGTGCTGCGCACGGCGGCCGCGATGCGGGCGCTGGGGGCCGAGGTGGTGCAGGAGGGGCCGGGCGCCTGGCGCGTGGCCGGGCGCGGGATCGGCGGGCTGCAGGAGCCGGCGGACGTGCTGGACATGGGCAATTCCGGCACCGCGGCGCGGCTGCTGGCCGGCATCCTGGCCAGCCACCCCCTGTTCGCGGTGATGACCGGCGATGCCAGCCTGCGGCGCCGGCCGATGCGCCGGGTGACCGACCCGCTGGCGCAGTGCGGTGCTCGTTTCTCCAGCCGCGAGGGCGGGCGGCTGCCGCTGGCGATCGAGGGGGCGCGGGATGCGCTGCCGATCGACTACGTGGTGCCGGTGCCCTCGGCGCAGGTGAAATCCGCGCTGCTGCTGTGCGGGCTGAACGCGCCGGGGATCACGCGGGTGGAGGAGCGCGAGGCGACGCGCGATCACAGCGAGAACATGCTGCGGCACTTTGGCGCGACAGTGCGCGTTGACGTGGCGGGGCATGGCCGGGTGATCGAGCTGGAGGGCCAGCCGGAGTTGCGCGCGGCCGATGTTGTGGTGCCGGGCGATCCTTCCTCCGCGTCGTTCCCGCTGGTGGCGGCGCTGCTGGTGCCGGGTTCCCGCCTGCGGATCGAGGGGGTGGGGCTGAACCCGCTGCGCACCGGGCTGTTCACCACGCTGCGCGAGATGGGCGCGCTGCTGGCCATCGAGAATGCGCGCACCGAGGGCGGCGAGCCGGTGGGGGATATCGTGGCCGAATTCGCCTCCCTGCGCGGCATCGAGGTGCCGCCGGAGCGGGCGCCGAGCATGATCGACGAATATCCGATCCTGGCCGTGGTGGCCGCGGCGGCCTCTGGCACCACGCGCATGCGCGGGCTGAAGGAGCTGCGGGTGAAGGAGAGCGACCGGCTTTCGGCCACCGCGGCGATGCTGGCGGCCAATGGCGTGAAGGTGGTGATCGAGGGTGACGACCTGATCGTGGAGGGGGGCGGCATTCCGGGCGGTGGCCTCGTGGAGACCCACATGGATCACCGGTTGGCGATGAGCGCGCTGGTGATGGGCCTGGCGAGCCGGGATGGCGTGGCGGTGGACGATGCCAGCTTCATCGACACCAGCTTCCCCGGTTTTGTCGACCTGATGAACGGCGCCGTGGGCAATGGCGGGGTGCCGGCGCTGGTTGCGCGCTGATGGCCCCCGTGTCGGCTCCGCTCATCATCGCGATCGACGGGCCTGCGGCGGCCGGCAAGGGCACGCTGGCGCGGCGGCTGGCGGCGCATTTCGGGCTGCCGTACCTGGATACCGGGCTGCTGTATCGCGCCGTGGCGCGGCGGGTGATCGATGCCAGGCAGAGCCCGGCCGATGCCACGGCGGCAGCAGAGGCGGCGCGGGTGCTGGTGCCCGAGGATACGCGGCGCGGCGACCTGCGCGGCCCGCCGGTGGACGAGGCGGCGAGCCTGGTGGCCAGCGTGCCCGCGGTGCGGGCGGCGTTGCTGGAGTTCCAGCGCGCCTTCGGGCGCGAGAACGGCGCGGTGCTGGACGGGCGGGATATCGGCACGGTGATCTTCCCGCAGGCGCCGGCCAAGCTGTTCGTGACCGCGAGCCCCGAGGAGCGCGGCCGGCGGCGCTGGGCGGAGCTGGTGGCGCGCGGGGTGGCGGCGGATCTCGGCGCCATCACCGCCGAGGTGCATGCGCGCGATGCCGCCGATGCGGCGCGGGCCGCGGCGCCGATGAAGCCGGCGGCGGATGCGATGCTGCTGGACACCACGGCGCTGGATGCCGATGCCGCCTTTGCCGCCGCACTGGCGATGATCGGGGAAAGGCTCGCATCACAGGGGCTGACCCGATAATCTGGCGTTCATGCCGGACGACACGCCGATCAGCGTTCATGACGCCAAGGCCGATCTCTCCCGCCTGCTCGACCGTGTCGAGGCGGGCGAGGAGGTGGTGATCTCGCGCGCCGGCAAGCCGGTGGCCAAGCTGGTGCCGATCCCGGCGGCGCAGCCGCGCGTGCCTGGCCGCCTGAAGCACCTGGCCCCGCCGCCCGATTCCTTCTTCTTCGACCCGCTGCCCGAGGAGGAGTTGCGGCTGTGGGAAGGGACCAGCGAGCACGACACCACGCCGTATTGACGTGTCGGATCCCGGCTCGCCCCCGCGCTACCTGCTCGACACCCATGTGCTGGCATGGTGGCTCGGCGACCTGCGCCAGCTACGCCCGGCGGTGCGGGATGTGATCGCGGACCCGAGCAATACGATCCTGGTCAGCACCGTCTCGGTCTGGGAGATGGCGCAGAAACACGGGCGTGGGCGATGGCCGGAGATCGAGGCATTCCTGGCCGATGCGGAGGCGATCCTGCGCGAGGAACGAATGCCGGTGCTACCGCTCACCCTGGCCCATGCGCTGGCAGCGGGGGCGTTGGACTGGGCACATCGCGATCCGTTCGACCGCATGCTGGCGGCGCAAGCCTTGGCCGAGGGGGCGACCCTGGTGACGGCCGACCGCGTGTTTGCCACCGTGGCGCCCGCCTCCGGGCTCGCCCTGATGGCGGCCTGAGGCGGTTCGGGACCTCGATTCCGGCAGCCTGCCGCGCGCGGGCCTTGACTCCGGTGGCGCGCTGGCGTTTTTCTCCGCCCGGTTGCGCATGGGCGTGGCCGTACCCCACCCGGCCTGCGCCACCCTGGATCAGGGAGCGCGGGCACGTCGTGCTTTCGCCATCCCTGACGGGGCGCGAGGCGCGCACTCAAAAAACGGCCCAGACCGGGCCGCGCAAGGATAGACCCCACCACATGGCTTCCGAAGCCCTAGTTGAAGACTTCGCCTCCCTCCTTGACGAGACCCTCGGCCGCGACAGCGGCTTCGACGGCTCCGTCGTGACCGGACGCGTGATCCGGCTGACCGACGAATTCGCGATCGTCGATGTCGGCCTCAAGAGCGAGGGCCGCGTTGCCCTCAAGGAATTTGCCGCCCCCGGCGCCAAGCCCGAGGTGAAGCCCGGCGACACCGTGGAGCTCTACGTTGAGCGCTACGAGGATCGCGACGGCACCATCGTGCTCTCGCGCGAGAAGGCCCGCCGCGAGGAAGCCTGGACGAACCTGGAAAAGGCGTTCGAAGGCCAGCAGCGCGTGAACGGCACCATCTATGGCCGGGTGAAGGGCGGGTTCACCGTCGATCTCGGCGGCGCCGTGGCGTTCCTGCCCGGCAGCCAGGTGGATATCCGCCCGGTGCGCGACGTGGGCCCGCTGATGGGCATGCCGCAGCCCTTCCAGATCCTCAAGATGGACCGCGCCCGCGGCAACATCGTCGTCAGCCGCCGTGCGGTTCTGGAAGAGACGCGCGCCGAGCAGCGCAGCGAGCTGATCCAGGGCCTCAAGGAAGGCATGATCCTGGATGGCGTGGTGAAGAACATCACCGATTACGGCGCCTTCGTCGATCTC
>JAIXTK010000125.1 GCA_027483995.1 Acetobacteraceae bacterium | reverse complement strand
TCCGGCTTCGACCAGCGCGTGCGGGAGGCCGCGGCCCGCCTCGCCTCCGCCCTCGGCCTGCGCGTCGCCGGCACGCTCGGCAAGCCACTGCCGGTGGGCGAGCTGCTTGCCCTGCTGCGCCGCATCCCGGCGCCGCGCCCCAAGCCGCCCATCCTCCACCCCGCCGCCATCGACCCCGCCGTGCTCGCCGCGGCCATCCCGGGGCTGGAGATCACCTGCCGCTACCAGCCCAAGGTCTCCCTGGTCGATCGCCGCATCCTCGGCGTGGAAGCCCTGGTGCGCTGGCAAAGCCCGCTCTACGGCGCCGTCCCGCCCAGCATCTTCATCCCGCTCGCCGAACGCCACGGCCTGATCGACGCCCTCACCGAACGCGTCCTCGCCACCGCCCTGGCCCCGCTCCCCGCCTGGCGCGCCCTCTCCCCGGGCCTCACCATGGCGGTCAACCTCTCCCCGCTCAGCCTGACCGACCTCTCCTTGCCCGAACGCGTCTGCGCCGCCCTGCAGGCCGCCGGCGTGCCGCCGGAAGCCCTGGTGCTCGAAGTCACCGAAGGCGCGGTCATGGAGGATTACGTCCTGGCCGCCGACATCCTCACCCGCCTGCGCATCCGCGGCCTCAAGCTCGCCATCGACGATTTCGGCACCGGCCATTCCTCCCTGCTCTCCCTGCTGCGCCTGCCCTTCGCCGAACTGAAGATCGACCAGGCCTTCATCCGCCCGCTGGAAACCGATCCGGAGGCCGGCAAGGTCGTCCGCGCCGTGCTCTCCCTCGGCCGCGAGCTGGATCTGGACATCGTTGCCGAAGGGATCGAGACGGAGGGCGTGGCCAACCAACTGCACGATCTCGGCTGCGGCACCGGCCAGGGCTACCTGTTCGACCGCCCGCTGGATGAGGCCTCGCTCACGGCCCGCCTCCAGGCTCCCGGCCTCCAGGCTCCTGGCATCGTGGTCCCGGCCTAGTGCCCGGGCCGCATCGCCAGGCAGCACCCCCAACCGCGCAAACAGGGCACTAGCCGCCATGCGACGCACGCCAACCCGCGGGCTGCGCCTGCTGCTCGCCGCCGCCCCGGGCTGGATCTGGCCCGCCCTCGGCATCATCGTCATGTGGCTCGGCATCGGCGTGCTCATCGCCCATGAACGCGTGGAGGCGCTGCGGGACGCTCAGTCGAACGGCACCAACCTCGCCCGCGCCTTCCGTGAGTCGATGCTGCGCACCATCCACGAGGTCGACCAGACGCTGCTCTTCGTCCGCGCCCTGCACCATCGCGAGGGCAACAGCCTCGATCTTCGCCCCTGGGTCGAAGGCACCGGGTCGGAACTGCGCCTGGTCCTGCAGATCGCCACCACCGACCGCAACGGCATCGTCACCCACAGCAACCTGCGCCCGGTCACCGAACGGCTCGATCTGTCAGACCGCCCGCATTTCCGCCACTTCGCCGACCAGCCGGCCGATGCCGCGCAGCGCGACCATCTCTTCATCAGCGTCCCCGTGCTCGGCCGTGTCTCCCGGGCCTGGACGATCCAGTTCGTCCGCATGCTGAAGACCCAGGCCGGCGCGTTCGATGGCGTTGTCGTGCTCTCCATGCCGCCGAGCTACCTCACCCAGTTCTACGCATCGATCGATGTCGGCAAGCGCGGCACCGTCACGCTGATGGGGCTGGACGGGGTCATCCGTGCCCGCGCCGGCGGCGGCTCCAGCGCCGCCCCGATCGGCGAGACCTCCACCTCCCCCGCGATCGCCGCAGCCGCCCTGGCCAGCGAAGGCAGCTTCACCTGGACCGACCCGGCCGACGGCACCGTGCGCATCGAGAATTTCGCCCGCATCCCCGGCTACCCCCTGCTCGTCTCGGTCGGCATCGCGCAGGACGAAGCGCTGGACACCTTCCACGAGTCGGCCACCGCCGTCAGCCTCATCGGCGGCGGCCTCACTTTGCTGCTGCTGCTGCTCGGCTGGGCCATCCGCCACGGCCAGCGCGAGTTGGCCGACGCCCGCACCATCACCCAGGTCGCCATCGAGAATGTCGGCCAGGGCATCATCATGGTCGACCCGCACGGCGACATCGCCCTCATCAACGGCCGCGCCGCCGAGTTGCTCGATATCCCGCCCAGCTTCGGCGCCGGCAGCCGCTTCGCCGACCTCGTCGCCTGGCAGCGCGCCGCCGGCGAGTTCGGCAGCGGCATCGATGCCGAGCTGCGCCGCGTCATCGACGAATCGCCCAACCCCGAGCGATCCATGCCCGGCACCTATCGCCGCCGCCGCCCCAATGGCACCTGGCTGGAAATCCGCACCATCCAACTGCCCGACGGCTCCTCCGTCCGCGCCTTCCGTGACGTCACGGATTGGGAGAACGCCCAGGCCGCCCTGGTGGCCGCGCGCGATGCCGCCGAAGCCGCCTCGCGCGCCCGCGCCCAGTTCCTCGCGGTCATGAGCCACGAGATCCGCACGCCGCTCAACGGCATCCTCGGCGTGGCGGAACTCCTGGCCGACATCGCCCACGAGCCGGAACAGGCCCGCTTCGTCGCCGTCATCCGCCAGTCCGGCCAGCACCTGCTCGACCTGCTGAACGACATCCTGGATTTCTCCAAGATCGACCAGCAGGGGATCGAGCTGGAAGCCCTGCCCTTCGACCCCGCACAGGTGCTGCGCGGCGCCGTCGAGATGGTCGCCCCGCGTGCCGCCGAACAGGGCCTCGCGATCGAATGCCAGATCGCCCCCGGCCTGCCCGCCCGCGTCATCGGCGACGCCTACCGCCTGCGCCAGGTGCTGCTCAACCTGCTCGGCAATGCCATCAAGTTCACCCGCCAGGGCCGCGTCGATGTGCGGCTGCAAGCGCTGGCGGAGCCCGAAGGCTGGCGCCTTGCCTGCGCCGTGCGGGATACCGGCATCGGCATCGCGCCAGAGGTGCTGCCCCAGCTGTTCCAGGAATTCACCCAGATGGACGGGTCCATCACCCGCCGCTTCGGCGGCAGCGGGCTGGGCCTGGCCATCTCCCGCCGCCTCGTCCAGGCCATGGGCGGCACCATCGCCGTCGAAAGCACGCCGGGCCAGGGCAGCACCTTCCGCTTCGACATCCAGGTCGCCGAAGCCCCCGCGGAACTGGCCGGCCAGCCCGAAGGCCCCGGCGCGGAAGCCCTCGTCTCCCGCCACCACCTCACCGTCCTGCTCGCCGAGGACAACCGCGTGAACCGCCTCGTCGCCACCCGCATGGCCGAACGCCTGGGCTGCCGCGTCGCCGCCGTCGCCGATGGCCGCGCCGCCCTGGCCGCCGTGCAGGATGGCGGCTACGACCTCGTGCTGATGGACGTGATGATGCCGGAGATGGATGGCCTGGCCGCCACCCGCGCCATCCGCGCCCTGCCCGGCCCGGAATCCCGCATCCCCATCATCGGCCTCTCCGCCAACGCCTTCCGCAGCGACGAGGCCGAGGCCATCGCCGCCGGCATGGACGGCTTCGTCACCAAGCCCGTCACCCTCAACCAGCTCGCCGAGGCCATGGCCCGCACCATCGTCGAAGCCCCGCCGCCCCCGCCCTCCGCCATCCCCCCTGTCCCCCCGGCGCTGGCCGCCCTGGCGGAAGCCCTGGGCGCCGAAACCGCCGCCATGATCGCCAGCGCCTTCACGGAGGAAGCCCCCGACCAGTTCGCCCGCCTGCGCACCCTGGCCGCCGAGACCGACGGCCCCGGCCTGGCCCGCGAAGCCCACGCCCTGGCCGGCAGCGCCGGCACTGTCGGCCTCGATGCCCTGGCCACCGCCCTGCGCACCATGGAACGCGCCGTCCGCAGCGGCGCCCCCATCGACCCCGCCGCCGTGGAAGCCCTCGCCCCTCTGCTGCACGAAGGCATGCGCGCCCTCGCCCCCCGTCCCGCTCCGTCCCCTGCGGAAGCCGCATAAGCCCGTGGCTCCGGGCGCAGCCCTGCACCGCCCCCTGCGCCTTGTGCCAGCCCCCTCAGACGACTAACTGACGTGTCATGAGCACCGAACCATCTCCCCAGCCCGCCCCCCAGGCGGAACCGGCCGAAGCCCAACCCACCGCCCCGCAAACGCCGGAGCAGCTGATGCAGGCCGCCTCCGAGCGCATCGCCACGCTCGAGGCCGAACTCGCGGAAATGAAGGACCGCTGGATGCGCTCAGAGGCCGAAATGGCCAATGTCCGCGCCCGCGCCAAGCGCGACGTGGATGAAACCCGCCAGTTCGCGGTCCAGAAATTCGCCCGCGACGTGGCCGAAGCCGCCGAGAACCTGCGCCGCGGCCTGCACGCCGTCCCCCCCGCCGCCCCCGGCGAGCCCGACCTCGTGGCCAAGCTGCGCGACGGCTTCGAGGGCATCGAGCGCAGCTTCGTCGGCCTGCTCGAACGCAACGGCATCACCGGCACCGACCCCACCGGCAGCGCCTTCGACCCCAATCTGCACCAGGCGATGGCCGAAAACGAAACCGCGGACCATCCTCCCGGAACTGTGATCCAGGCCTGGACCCAGGCCTGGACCCTCAACGGCCGCCTGCTCCGCCCCGCCATGGTCGTCGTCGCCAAGGCCCCAGCCGCCGACGGCCCCAAGCTGGACACGACTGCCTAAAAATTCATCACTTCCGCGCCCCGCCCCCCCTTGCCGCGGGGCAGGGCGCTGAATACATCGGCTACGTCATAACGGGGGTCCCACCGGTGCTTCGGGCCGGCCGGACCCGCTAGAAGGAGACACACATGAGCAAGGTCATCGGCATCGACCTCGGCACCACCAATTCCTGCGTCGCGATCATGGAAGGCCCCTCCGGCAAGGGCGAGATCCGCGTCATCGAGAACGCCGAGGGCGCGCGCACCACGCCGTCCATCGTCGCCTTCTCCGACAGCGGCGAACGCCTCGTCGGCCAATCCGCCAAGCGCCAGGCCGTCACCAACCCCACCAACACGCTCTATGCGGTGAAGCGCCTCATCGGCCGCCGCTACGACGATCCGCTGGTGTCCAAGGACAAGGGCATGGTCCCCTACGGGATCGTCCGCGGCGACAACGGCGACGCCTGGGTGGAAGCCCGCGGCGAGAAGTATTCACCCAGCCAGATCAGCGCCTTCACCCTGGGCAAGATGAAGGAAACCGCCGAGGCCTATCTCGGCGAGCCCGTCACCCAGGCCGTCATCACGGTGCCCGCCTACTTCAACGACAGCCAGCGCCAGGCCACCAAGGATGCCGGCCGCATCGCCGGCCTCGAAGTCCTGCGCATCATCAACGAGCCCACCGCCGCCGCCCTCGCCTATGGCCTGGACAAGAAAAAGTCCGGCACCATCGCCGTCTACGACCTCGGCGGCGGCACCTTCGACGTCTCCGTGCTCGAAATCGGCGACGGCGTCTTCGAGGTGAAGTCCACCAACGGCGACACCTTCCTCGGCGGCGAGGATTTCGACCTGCGCGTCATCGACTACCTGGCCGACGAGTTCAAGAAGGAGCAGGGCGTCGACCTTCGCAAGGACAAGCTGGCCCTGCAGCGCCTGCGCGAAGAGGCCGAAAAGGCCAAGAAGGAACTGTCGAGCACGG
>JAIXTK010000501.1 GCA_027483995.1 Acetobacteraceae bacterium | reverse complement strand
GTCAGGATGACGGTGAGCAGCCCGCGATGGCCGCGCACATGCTCGCGCCAGAGCCGGCGCACCAGCGCCTGGGTGGTTTCGGACGTGATCGCGACACGGTCTGCCATGGGCGCCGTGTATCAGCCGGCCAGCCGGCGCGCCAATTCCGCCCGGCAGGCGCCCGCATCCGCCCGGCACCCGCCATCGAGCCACCAGCCGCGCAGCTCGCGCAGCAGCACCCCCATCGCCGGGCCTGCCGGCACCCCGGCGGCGGCCAGGTCGCGCCCGGCCAGCGGGAAGACAGGCACCGGCATCGCTGCCAGCCGCGCCCGCAGCGCCTCGCCGCGCCCGGCCAGCCAGGCGGCGCCGACCAGCACAGGCTTCGGTGTATCGGCCAGCGCGCGCCGCAGCGCGTCGTCGTCGGCCGCGTCCGGCGGCGCGGCCGCTGCCCGCAGCGCGACGAGCTGAGTTGCCTCGGCGCCGGAGAGCTTCAGCCGGGCCGCCGCCGCTGCCCCATCGCCTTCAATCACTGCCGCGAGCCGCAGCACCGGGTCCGCCGGCGCGCCCGACGCGACCACATTCGCCAAAAGCGCGGTCCCGCCCGCCTCTGGCAGCACGGCGGCCAGCACGCCGCACTCGCGCATCAGCGCCACCGTCCCGGCCGGGTCCGGGCCGGCGAGGATGCGCTTCAGCTCGCTCCACACCCGCTCGGCCGACAGGCGCGCCAGCCCCGGCACCCCTTCGCGGATGGCAGCCAGCGCCGCCGGGTCCGGCGTCCCGCGCCCGTAGCGCGCGTGGAAGCGGAAAAAGCGCAGCACGCGCAGGTAGTCCTCGGCGATCCGCGTGGCCGCATCGCCCACGAAGCGCACCCGCCCGGCCGCGAGATCCGCCAGCCCGCCGAAATAGTCGAACACCGCGCCATCCGCGGTCAGGGACATGGCGTTGATGGTGAAATCGCGCCGCGCGGCATCCGCGGGCCAATCCTCGGTGAATGCCACCACGGCGTGCCGCCCATCGGTGGCCAAATCGTGCCGCAGCGTTGTCACCTCGAAGCCGCGATGCATCGCAACCGCGGTGACTGTGCCGTGCGCCAGCCCGGTGGGCACCGCCTTCAACCCCGCCGCGCGCAGGGCGGCCATCACCGCCTCTGGCGCGTCCGGCGTGGCCAGGTCCACATCGGCAACCGGTCGGCCCAGCCGCGCATCGCGCACGCAGCCGCCCACCATGCGCGCCCGGGGCAATGCCGCCAGCACCGCGCGCAGGCCCGCCTCTTCCAGGAAATCCGGCAGGGGGTCGATCCGCGCGGCCGGAGCCTCGGTCATGGGGAGGTCCGGCGCACCGCCTGGCCCGGTACGATCCGGCCATCCTCCATATGCGGCGGCACGTAGCTCATCTCCGGCGGCACCGCGCCGCTCAGCTCCAGCCACCCGGCGGCCAACAGCAGCACGAACATGGCGCCCAGCGTGCCCCACAGCACCTGGTTGGTGTACTGCCGCCCACTCCACAGCCACAGCCCGTACCCGGCGAAGGGCATCAGGAACAGCACCACCTCCAGCAACCGGATCATCGCCTATCCGCCCGCGCGCAGCCGGTGCGCCAGATGCACCAGCATCGCCGCCGTGGCGCCCCAGATGTAGTGCTCGGGATGCGGCCAGACCCAGAATTCGCGCCACGCCCCACGGAAGTGAGACCGCCGACGCTCCGGCGACGCGGGGTCCAGCAGCACCGACAGCGGCAGGGAGAACACCGCCTCCACCTCATGTGGGGAGGGCACCAGGCCAAGATCGTCCAGCTCCGCCCCATCCGGCAGCAGGCCCAGCACCGGCGTCACGCGATAGCCGGTGCCCGTGACGTAATCCTCCAGCCGGCCGATCAGCTCCACGTGGCGCGGGGCCAGCCCCACCTCCTCATCCGCCTCGCGCAGCGCGGCATGTTCCGCGCTTTCGTCGCCCGGGTCGATCCGCCCGCCGGGGAAACTCACCTGGCCGGCATGCTTGTTCAGATGCGCGGTGCGCTTGGTCAGCAGCACGCCGGGCCGCGCCCCCAGCACCAGGGAAACCAGCACGGCCGCCGGCACCAGCTTGCCCGCGGCGAGATCCTCGCCATCGCTGCTCTGCAACGGCGCGCCGATCGCGGGCGGGTCCGCCACCGTGCGAGCGGGTTCCTGGGCAGAGCCGGGTGCGGGAATGGGCGCGGCCAGGCGCGCCCGCAGGAGATCGCGATTCACCCGGCCATCCTACGCCCGGCCGGGCGAAGCCGGAAGCTCAACCCTCGGCGTCGCCGTCGTCGTGTGCGCTCTCCTCCGGCAGGTCGCCGAGCGGGAAGAACGCCCCGCTGCTCCACACCCCCAGCACCTGGCGCCCCTGCACCATGCCGGGCTCGGCCAGCGCCACCAGTTCATAATAGACCGCCCGGCCGATCCGGGCCTCCAGCGCGAACCGCCCGGCCCCGTCGCGCACATGCACATAGGGGGTCGGCTCGCACGAAACCACGTCATGCGCCATGCGGATCGGGTGCTTCGGCCCGGCCGTGACCACCTGGTCCACATTGGTGCGGAAGGTCAGCACCTGGTCGCGGCCCACCCCGGCCCAGCCCAGCTCCACCGCCACGAACGGCGCATCCTCCACCTCGATCACGCCGCGCTCGGCCGGCGTCTCCAGCAGGAACTGCCCGCGCACGTCGCGCTTCAGCACGGAGGAGAACAGGCAGACCAGTTCCTTCCGCCCGATCGTGCTGCCGCGATACCACCACGACCCGTCGCGCCGGATCACGAATGGCAGCGTTCCATGGTCGTGCGGCGATCGGGCGGCGGATGGCCCCCTGCCGGGGCGATGCGCCGCTTTTGCCTGCTGGCCAGGTTCTGGTTGGATCAGTTCATTCACGTTGCATACCCCGGGACAGAGAATGCTTCCGCCCTGGGCGCAGATATAGGTAGCATCCCCCCCGGAGTGAAAGATGCCCGCGCGGGGTCGTAACCCGGTAAAGGCGCACAATCTCCGAATCAGTTGCCCTCCCATCAGGATGAGGTTGATGCCCGCCACCCCCGCGCCCTTCCAGCCTGCCCCCGCGTCCGACGATCTGCTCGCCGAGATCGAGGCCCTGGGCCGCAAGGTCGCCGCCGCCCGCACCCAGATCGGCCGCGCCATCTACGGCCAGCCCGACGTGGTGGACCAAACCCTGATCACCCTGCTCTCCGGCGGCCACGTGCTGCTGGTGGGCGTGCCGGGCCTGGGCAAATCCAAGCTGGTGGAAACGCTCGCCACCGTGATGGGCCTCGCCTCCAAGCGCGTGCAGTTCACGCCCGACCTGATGCCCGCCGACATCCTCGGCTCCGAAGTGCTGGATGAAGGGGAGGATGGCCGTCGCCATTTCCGCTTCGTGCCCGGCCCCGTGTTCTGCCAGCTGCTGATGGCCGACGAGATCAACCGCGCCTCGCCCCGCACCCAATCCGCCCTGCTGCAGGCCATGCAGGAACAGCGCGTGGCCATCGGCGGCGTGGAACACCCCCTGCCGCGCCCCTTCCACGTGCTCGCCACCCAGAACCCGATCGAACAGGAAGGCACCTACCCGCTGCCGGAAGCCCAGCTCGACCGCTTCCTGCTGGAAATCCAGGTCACCTACCCCGACCTCGCCGCCGAACGCGCCATGCTGGTGGCCACCACCGGCGCCGCCGAAGACAAGCCGGGTCAAGCCCTTACCTCCGATGACCTGATCGCCGCCCAATCCCTGATCCGCCGCGTGCCGGTGGGCGATACGGTGGTGGACGCCATCCTGGCCCTGGTCCGCTCCGGCCGCCCCGAAGCCAGCGATGACGAAACCGTGCGCCGCCACGTCGCCTGGGGCCCCGGCCCGCGCGCCGCCCAGGCCCTGATGCTCGCCTGCCGCGCCCGCGCCCTGCTGGACAACCGCCTCGCCCCCTCCATCGACGACGTCGCCGCCCTCGCCCCGCCGGTGCTGCGCCACCGCATGGCGCTGAACTTCTCCGCCCGCGCCGACGGCCTCGCACTCGACACCGTCATCGCCCGGCTGGTGGAACGGCTTGGATGAGCTGGGCCGGGGAACAGGAAGGCCAGGGGCTTTGCCCCTGGACCCCACTGGGGCCGGCGGCCCCAGACCCCATGACCTTCTTCCGCCTTCGGCGGGAGGGGCCGACCCGGTTTGTGTCGCGCGCTGAGACGGCCCCTCCCGCCGAAGGCGGAAAGACTGACGCGGGTCCAGGGACCGCTGGTCCCTGGCGGGTCCAGGGCAGAGCCCTGGCCTTGCTTTCCCCCGGCTCAACCCACCCATGACCGTGTCCGCCCGCCGGGCCGAGGCGTTGGGCGCGAGGTTGCCGCCGTTGCAGGTGGCGGCGGAGCGGGTGGCGGCGACGGTGGCGCAGGGGGTGCATGGGCGGAGGCGTGTGGGTCAGGGGGATTCGTTCTGGCAGTATCGGCCGTTTTTGGCCGGGGACGATGCGGCGCGGATTGATTGGCGCCAGTCGGCGCGGTCGGACCGGCATTATGTGCGCGAGACGGAGTGGGAGGCGGCGCAGACGGTTTGTTTGTGGCGGGATGGCTCGGCGAGCATGCGCTGGCGGTCCAAGGCGGCGCCGGTGGACAAGATCGAGCGGGCGGAGCTGTTGTTGTTGGCGTTGGCGTCGTTGTTGTTGCGCGGCGGCGAGCGGGTTCGGCTGATGGGGGGCGAGCCCCGGGGCTTGTCGGGCCGGGTGGGGCTGGACCGGATGGCGGACCAGATGGCGCGCCTGCCGGAGGGCACGGGCATGCCGCCGGAGGTGCCGGTGCCACGGCATGCCCGGGTGGTGCTGATCGGGGATCTGCTGTCGCCGCTGGAGGAGATTCAGAAGGTGGTGGCCCGGCTGGCGGGCACGCCGACGACGGGGCATCTGCTGCAGGTGCTGGATCCCGCCGAGGCGCTGCTGCCGTATGAGGGGCGGGTGCGGTTCGAGGGGCTGGAGCGCGAGTCCGACATGCTGATCCCCCGGGTGGAGGGCGTGCGCGGCGCCTATGCGGAGCGGCTGGCGGCGCAGCAGGCGGGGTTGCAGGCGATAGCGACCGCCGCTGGCTGGGGATTTGCCGTGCACCGCACGGACCACACGCCGGAGGCGGCCTTGCTGGGGCTGTATACCGCGCTGGCGCCGCAGGCGGGCCGCCGATGATCTTTGCCTCGCCCTGGGTGCTGCTGGCGCTGGCCGCCCTGCCGATCTTGTGGTGGCTGCTGCGCATCACGCCGCCGAGCCCGCGCACGGAGTCGTTTCCGGCGATCCGGCTGCTGTTCGGCCTGACGGCACCGGAGGAGACGCCGGCGCGCACGCCGTGGTGGCTGCTGGCGCTGCGCATCCTGGCCGCCGCGCTGGTGATCGTTGGGTTGGCACGCCCGGTGATCGATGCCGGCACGTCGCTGGCCGGCGGTGGCCCGCTGGTGCTGGTGGTGGATGATGGCTGGTCCGCCGCGCCGGATTGGCCACGCCGCGTGGCCGCGGCGAACGGGGTGCTCGACCGCGCCGAGCGTGCCGGGCGCGAGGTGGTGCTGGTGACCACCGCGCCCAGCGAAACCGCCGCAGCGCCATCCGCCACCCCGGCCATGCCGGTGAGCGAGATGCGCGCCCGGCTTGCCGCCCTGCGCCCGAAGCCCTGGCCCGCCGATCGCGCCGCCGCCGCTGCGGCGCTGCGCCCCTGGGCCGGCAAGGGCGGCGCCGCCTATGTCGCCGATGGCCTCACCGGCCCGGGCTGGGACGGCTTCGCCACGGCACTCGCCGCCATCGGCCCGGTGACCGTGCTGCGCGACGAGGTGCCGCCGGCCCGCCTGCTGCTCGCCCCGCGCGCCGAGCCGGACCGGCTGGTGGCCACCATCCAGCAGGCGCCGCGCCCGCTGGCCGAGGAGGTGGCGGTGCTCGCCCAATCCGGCGATGCCCGCACCCTGGCCCGCGCCACCGCCACCGTGCCGGCCGGCGCCACGGAAGCCGAGATCGCCTTCCTGCTGCCGCCGGAACTGCGCAACCGCCTCGCGCGCCTGGTGATCGAGGGCCCGCCCTCCGCCGGCAGCGTGGTGCTGCTGGATGAACGCTGGCGCCGCCGCCCGGTGGGGCTGTTGGCCGGCGATGCGGTGGCCGCCGAAATCCCGCTCACCGGCGCGCTGTATTATGTGCGCCGTGCGCTGGATCCTTACGTGGAGTTGCGCCTGGGCGATCTCGCCACGCTGTTGTCGCGCGATCTCTCCGTGCTGGTCCTGGTCGACCACGTGGTGGCCAGTGGCCCGGAGCAGGCCATGCTGGCCAACTGGGTGGAGAAGGGCGGCCTGCTGCTGCGCTTCGCCGGCCCGCGCATGGCCGAGCAGCCCGATGCGCTGCTGCCGGTGAAGCTGCTGGCCGGCGATCGCCAGCTGGGTGGTGCGATGTCCTGGAGCCA
Organism: Acetobacteraceae bacterium; assembly: GCA_027483995.1. Taxonomy (GTDB): domain Bacteria; phylum Pseudomonadota; class Alphaproteobacteria; order Acetobacterales; family Acetobacteraceae; genus CAMDGX01. Next base: position 8,095 of record JAIXTK010000501.1, on the reverse strand, counting down.
GCCTGCCGGGCTCGATGCCTTCCCGGCCGCTTCCCCCTTCGCCGGGCTGCGCGTGCCGGCCGAGGTGCGCGTGACGCGCCAGGTGCTGGCCCAGCCCGATGCCCGCCTGACCGATGCCACCTGGGCGCGGCTGGCAGACGGCACGCCGCTGGTGACCCACGCCAGCCGCGGCTTGGGCCGGGTGGTGCTGTTCCATACCACGGCGAACGCGGACTGGTCGGACCTGTCGCTGTCGGGCCTGTTCGTGGACATGCTGCGCCGCCTCGTTGCCCTCTCGGCGGGGATCGCCGGCGTGGCGGAAGCGGACGATACCCGCCTCGCCCCGGTGGAAACGCTGGACGGCTTCGGCACGCTCGGCCCGCCCCAGGCCGCCGCCGGCCCGATCGCGGCGCGCGATTTCGCCGCCACCGCCGCCTCCCCGCGCCATCCGCCGGGGCTGTATGGCCCGGAGAATGGCCGCCGCACGCTGAACCTCGCCAGCCGCCATCCCCCGCTGGCCGCCGCCCCCGCCATTGCAGGCGCGCGGGAGGAGCCGGTGACGGGCACCGCGCCGGAACGCCTGCTCGCGCCGTGGTTGCTCGCAGCCGCGCTGGCCCTGTTTGCCATCGACCTCGTGATCTCCCTGTTCCTGCGCGGCCTGGTGCGCGGCCGCGTTGCCGCGCGGGCGGCGATCCTGCTGCTGGCCACCGCCTTGCCGGTCCAGGCGCAAACCCTCCTGCCGGCGCAAACGCCCGCCCACCCCGCCCTCGTCACCCGCCTTGCCCATGTCGTCACCGGCGATGCCACGGTGGACGGCATCGCCCGCGCCGGTCTGGCTGGCCTGTCGGACTACGTGAACCGCCGCACCAACGCCGCCCTGGGCGAGCCCGCGGCCATCACGCTGGGCGAGACCGAGCTTTCGTTCTACCCGCTGCTCTACTGGCCCATCGTCCCCGGCAGCCCGCCGCTGTCTGGCGCGCAGGTAACGGCGCTGAACGAGTTCATGGCCCATGGCGGCATCATCCTGATCGACACCCGCAACGGCGGCAGCGGCGAGGGCTTCAACGCCGGCGGCGAGCAGGCGCTGGAACAGCTCGCCCGCAACCTCGCCGTGCCGCCTTTGGCCGCGCTGACGCCGCAGCACGTGCTGGCGCGCAGCTTCTACCTGCTGCAGGACTTCCCCGGCCGCTTCACCGGCGACACCATCTGGGTGCAGCGCGCGCAGGATCGTACCAACGACAGCGTCTCCCCGGTGATCATCGGCGGGCACGACTGGGCCGCCGCCTGGGCGATCGACGCGCAAGGCCGCAACCCCTACGCCACCATCCCCGGCGGCGCCCGCCAGCGCACCCTGGCCTATCGCTTCGGGGTGAACCTCGTGATGTATGCGCTCACCGGCAACTACAAAGGCGATCAGGTGCATATCCCGGCCATTCTGGAAAGGCTAGGGCAATGACAGGAAGGAGTCTTCTTTTTCTGAAGAAAAAGAAGCAAAAAGACTTTTCCGACTGGCCTCGCTCTCCACGTGGAGAACGAGGCGCCATAAATGAAGTTTTTTTGCTTCTTTTTGTTCACAAAAAGAAGGCTTCTTGCTGATGCGCATGGAACAAGCCATCGCCGCCATCCGCTTCGAGCCGGCCCTGCCGCTCTGGCTGCTGGCCGCCCTCGCCGCGCTCTGCCTCGCGGCCCTCGTCCTCGCCGCGTTCCTGCGCGCCCGCGGCACCCCCTGGCGCTTCCTGGCCTTCGCCGTGCTGCTGCTCTGGCTCTCCGGCCCGCGCGTGGTGGAGGAAACCCGCGAGGGCCTGCCCGACATCGCCCTGATGGTGGTGGACGAAAGCGCCTCCATGCAGGTCGGCACCCGCGCCGCGCTGGCCGAACGCGCCCGCGCCCGCATCGAGGCCCAGGCGCGCGACCTGCCGGGGCTGGAGCTGCGCACCGTGACGGTGCCGGAAGCCGGCAGCGAGGGCACCCGCCTGTTCGCCGGCATCGAGCGCGGCTTGGCCGACATCCCCCGCTCCCGTCTGGCTGGGATCATCGCCATCACCGACGGCCAGGCGCACGACATCCCGGACTCGCCGGTGGCGGATGCCCCGCTGCATGTGCTGATCCCCGCCAAGGCGGAGGAAGTGGATCGCCGCGTGCGCGTCGTGGAGGCCCCGGGCTACGGCATTGTCGGCAAGACCGTGACGCTGAAGGTGGTTGTCGAGGATCTCGGCCTGCCCAATCGCGGCCTCGCCGCCGGCCGCGCCGCGCGGCTGACCATCCGCCGCGATGGCGAGCCGCCGCGCACGGAGGAGACGCCGCCCGGCGTGGAGCGCGAGGTGGAAATCCCCATCACCCGCGGCGGCCCCACCGTGGTGGAGCTGTCGGTCGATCCGCTGCAGGGCGAGGTCTCCCACGCCAATAACCGTGCCGTGGTCAGCATCAACGGCGTGCGCGACCGGCTGCGCGTGCTGCTCGTCTCCGGCGAGCCGCATCCCGGCGAGCGCACCTGGCGCCGCCTGCTGAAGGCGGACCCGGCGGTGGATCTGGTGCATTTCACCATCCTGCGCCCGCCGGAAAAGGACGACATGACGCCGCTGAACGAGCTGGCGCTGATCGCCTTCCCGGTGCGCGAGCTGTTCCAGGTGAAGATCAAGGAATTCGACCTGATCATCATGGACCGGTTCGCCAACCGCTCCACCCTGCCGCCGGTCTATCTGCGCAACATCGCCGACTATGTGCGCGAAGGCGGGGCCCTGCTGATGAGCGCGGGGCCCGAATTCGCCTCCGCCTTCTCGCTGGCCGCCAGCCCGCTGGCCACCGTGCTGCCCGCCCGCCCGGCCCCCGGCGGCAACGCCCTGGTGGAGGACGCCTTCCGCCCGGAGGTGACGGCCCTTGGCGCCCGCCACCCGGTCACCGAGAACCTGCCGGGCTGGAAGGCCGGCGCGCCGCCCAGCTGGGGCCGCTGGTACCGCCGCATCGAGCCGGCCAATCTGCGCGGCGACGTGATCCTGGCCGCCCCCACCCCCGGCGGCGGCGACCCGGCCCCGCTGCTCACCCTGGAGCATATCGGCGAAGGCCGCGCGGCCCTGCTGCTGTCCGACCATATCTGGCTCTGGTCCCGCGGCCACGATGGCGGCGGCCCGCAGGGGGAATTGCTGCGCCGTATCGCCCATTGGCTGATGAAGGAGCCGGAGCTGGAGGAAACCGCCCTGCTCGCCCGCATCGAGCGCGGCCAGTTGACGGTGGAGCGCCGCACCACGGAGGATGCGCCGCCGCCCCCGCTCACCGTCACCGACCCCGATGGCGCCGCCAGCCGCCTGGCGCCGGAGCCGGTGCGCCCCGGCCGCTCCGTCGGCACCATGCCGGCCGCCGCCCCGGGGGTGTGGAGCGTGAGTGACGGCGTGCGCACCGCCTATGCCGCCGCCGGTGCGGCCAATCCGGTTGAGATGGCCGACATGCGCGCCACCGCCACCCTGCTCGCCCCGCAGGTGAAGGCCACCGGCGGCAGCACCCAGTGGCTGGACGGCATGGTTCAGGGCGCCCCCACCCTGCGCCGCACGGAGCCCAACCGGGAGGCCAGCGGCACCGGCTGGATCGGCCTGCAACGCCGGCACGACCACGTTGTTACCGGCATCAGCGCCAGCCCGCTGCTGCCCTCCTGGCTCGCCCTGCCGCTGATCCTCGGCCTCGCGCTGCTCGCCTGGCGGCGCGAAGGCGCATGACACGGGAGGAGAGTGCCTTCGAACCCCCTGAACATCCCCCGCGCGGCCTGCCCTCGCTGCTGGCGCTGGTCGGTTTCATCGGCCTGTGCCTGCTCGTCGGCGCCGCCGGCAGCACGCTGACGGCCGAGAGCGTTCGCGGCTGGTACCTCACCCTCAACCGCCCCCCCGGCGTGCCGCCCAACTGGGCCTTCCCGGTGGTCTGGACCTCGCTCTACGTCATGATGGGCACGGCCGCATGGCTCGCCTGGCGCCAGCCCGGCCATTGGCACGCGCTGCGCCTCTGGGGCTGGCAACTGCTCGCCAATGCACTCTGGACGCCGGCCTTCTTCGGCCTGAACAGCACCGGCCTCGGCCTTGTGGTTCTCGCCGTGCTGCTGCCGCTCATCGGCCTGACGCTGCGCGCCCTCCTGATGCTGGACCGCCGCGCCACCTTCCTGATGCTGCCGTATTTGCTTTGGACCCTCTATGCGACGTATCTCAACCTCGGGTTCTGGTGGCTGAACCCCTGACAGGAACCGCATGGCGCCCATGAACATTCCCTCCCGCCTCGCCCTCGCGACCCTGCTCGCCCTCGCCGCGTCCCCGGCGGCGGCGCAGAGCAACGCCCTCGGCGGCAGTTCGCCCCTCAGCAACGCCGGGCAGCAGGACAACAACCGCTGGAAGGAGCAGAAGAAGCCCTCCGCCCTGCCAGGGTCCCGCTTCACCTCGGCCACGCCCGCCGCCCCGGAACGCCCCGCCGCCGACATGGCGCCCAACGAGGCGCTGTTCGATGCCGTGAACCGCGGCGACATCGCCGCCGCGCGCGATGCCCTGGGCCGCGGCGCCGATGTGGATACGCGCAACATCCTCGGCCTCACCGCGCTCGAAACCGCCATCGACCTCGGCCGCAACGACCTCACCTTCCTGCTGCTGTCGATGCGTGGCGCCTCCAGCGGTTCGTCCGCCCCGCCGCCCGCGGCCACCCGGCCGCCGCCGCGCCAGGCGGCCGCGCAACCCGCCCCGGCCCGTGTTGCCGCCGTGCCCCAGCCGGCGCCGCCCCGCCCGCGCCCGGCGTACAACGACCCCGGCACCCCCGTGCCCCAGGCCGGCTTCCTCGGCTTCGGCCCCTCCCGCTAAGGACCGCCCCATGACCGAGGTCGACTGGGCCCGCCTGACCGGCCCCGAGATCCGCGCCGTCGCCGCCCGTGGCAACGCGCTCGCCGTTCTGCCCGTCGGCTCGCTGGAACAGCACGGCCCCCACCTCCCGGTCATCACCGATACCCGCACGGCGTGGGAAATCGCCATTCGGGCGGCGCGGCTTGCCGCGCCGGACATGCCCGTGCTCGTGCTTCCGGGCATGTGGACCGGCATGAGCGAGCACCACCTGCCCTTCGGCGGTACCATCACGCTCAACTTCGCCGAGTTCCGTGGCGTTCTCTCCGGCGTTGCCCGCTCGCTGCGCGCCCTCGGTTTCGCCCGCCTGCTGCTGGTCAATGGCCATGGCGGCAATATCGACCCGCTCTCGGTCGCCGCGCGCGAACTTGCCGTGGAATACGGCCTGCCGATCGTCTCCTGCACCCCCTGGAACGTGGCCGCCGAGGCCGTGGCCGGGATCCTGGAAAAGCAGAAAGGCCCCGCCCATGCCTGCGAGGCCGAAACCTCCGTCATGCTGGCGATGACACCGGATACCGTCCGCACCGACAAGCTGGAGGAGGCTGTCCAGCAGGCCCCGGCCGCCATCACCGGCCGGCCCGGCTATAGCCGCTTCTGGAGCTTCTCCGAGCGCGCGCCCATCACCGGCACCATCGGCGACCCCCGCGCCGGAACCGCCGAGAAGGGCGAACGCCTGCTCAACGCCATGGCCGCCGCCCTCGCCCAGGGCATGGCCGACCCGATCCTGTGGCGCACCCCCGACCCCGTCTGGACCCCTGGCCGCGGCCAGGGCCCCACGGCAGGCTCTGCGCTGGACTGACCCCGCGCGGGAACCGCGAGGGTCTGCCCCGCCCTAGGGCCAGGCCACCGCCGGCGGCAGGCTCATCAGGATGGCTTCCACGTTGCCGCCGGTCTTCAGCCCGAACAGGGTGCCGCGGTCGTGGATCAGGTTGAATTCCACGTAGCGGCCGCGGCGGACCAGCTGGTGCTGGCGTTCCTCCACCGTCCAGGGCTCGGCGATGCGGCGGCGGATGATGGCGGGGTAGGCATCCAGGAAGGCCAAGCCCACGTCCTTCGTGAAGGCGAGGTCGGCCTGCACATCGCCGGTGAAGAGCTGGTCGTAGAAGATACCGCCGGCGCCGCGGGGTTCGTCGCGGTGCGGCAGGAAGAAGTAGCGGTCGCACCATTCCTTGTATTTCGGATAGTACGCGGGGTCGTGGCGGTCACAGGCGGCCTTGAAGGCGGCGTGGAAGCTCTGGGCGTCGTGCTCGGACTCCGGGCTGTCGAGGCGCATGGGGGTGAGGTCGCCGCCGCCGCCGAACCAGCCCTTGGTGGTGACGATCATGCGGGTGTTGAAGTGCGCGGCCGGCACGCGAGGGCTGGCCATGTGGGCCACGAGGCTGACGCCGCTGGCCCAGAAGCGCGGGTCTTCGGCCGCGCCGGGGATCTGGGCGCGGAAATCCGGGCTGAACTCCCCCATCACGGTGGACACGTTCACGCCCACCTTCTCGAACACCCGCCCGCGCATCAGGCTCATCACCCCGCCGCCGCCATCCGCGCCTTCGGTGGTGGGGCGGGCCCAGGCCTTGCGTTCGAAGCGGCCGGGGGCGCCGGGGCCGTACTGGGCGAGGCCGGCGGCTTCGTCCTCGATCGCCTCGAAGGCGGCGCAGAGGCGATCGCGCAGCGCCTCGAACCAGGCGCGGGCATCGGGCTTGAGGGCGGCATGGGGGGGCGGGGTGTCGGTCATGGGTGGCAGAATAGACACAGGGCGAGCGAGTTGCGGAGGGCGTACCCGAGGCCTATGGTGGGGTTGGGTACGATTTGTCCCCTGTGCGCGCCCGCGAGGCCTTGCCCGCACGCGCATGTGGGATTAATCGGCTAGCACCGCCCCGTTGCAGCGGGTTCAGGCGCCAAGGCGTGGCGCCGGGAACCGCGGCATCCCGGGGGGTGGCTGACGACGATCCGCGCCGGGCGACGGCCAGCCGCCCTCCGCAGGTCAGGGACAAGAACGCCCCTCGCGGGGCAGGCAACCGAGGTCACGTATGGCTGATAGCGCCGCCGCCCCCCACGCAGCCCCGCACGCGGGCGGGGCCGAGGTCACGAAGCGCGACTTCCTCAAACTGGTGACCGCCGCCGGTGCCGCCGTTGGGGTGGGCGCCATTGCGTGGCCGCTTGTGGACAGCATGAACCCGTCGGCCGATGTGCTGGCGCTGTCCTCCACCACGGTGGATCTTGCCCCGGTGACGGCCGGGCAGGCGATCACCGTGATGTGGCGCGGCAAACCGGTGTTCGTGCGCCACCGCACGCCCGAGGAGATCGCCAAGGCGAAGACCGACGACAAGGGCCGCCTGCCGGACCCGGCGCTCGATGCGGCCCGCGTGAAGCCCGGCAAGGAGCAGTGGCTGATCGTGGTCGGCATCTGCACCCATCTGGGCTGCGTGCCGCTGGGCAACCGCAGCACCGAGGTGCGCGGCGATTACGGCGGCTGGTTCTGCCCCTGCCACGGCAGCCACTACGACACCTCCGGCCGCATCCGCCAGGGACCCGCCCCGGCAAATCTCGCCGTACCCCCTTACGCCTTCGAGGGCGACACCAAGATCAAGATCGGCTGATCGCACCCACACGCGATCGCAGCCTTCGGAGCACATGCCCATGGCCGGCCTGCACAAGAGCGAGTTCGAGAACCCGGTGATCCGCTGGGTTGACTCGCGCCTTCCCATCTTCACGATGCTCCAGAAGGAGTACGGGGTGTTTCCCACCCCGCGCAACTTCAACTACTTCTGGAACTTCGGCGCCCTGGCGATGATCAACCTTGTGATCATGATCGCCACCGGCATCTTCCTGGCGATGAACTACACCGCGCACAAGGACATGGCGTTCGACTCGGTCGAGCGCATCATGCGCGACGTGAACTGGGGCTGGCTGCTGCGCTACGTGCACGCCAACGGCGCCTCCATGTTCTTCATCGTGGTCTATATCCACATGTTCCGGGGCCTCTACTACGGCTCCTACAAGACCCCGCGCGAGCTGCTGTGGATCCTGGGCGTGGTCATCATGCTGCTGATGATGGCGACCGCGTTCATGGGCTACGTGCTGCCCTGGGGCCAGATGTCGTACTGGGGTGCCACCGTCATCACCAACCTGTTCTCGGCCTTCCCATTGGTGGGCGAGCACATCGTGACCTGGCTGTGGGGCGGCTTCTCGGTGGACAACCCGACGCTGAACCGCTTCTTCAGCCTGCACTACCTGCTGCCCTTCGTGCTGGTGGGCGTGGTGTT
>JAIXTK010000462.1 GCA_027483995.1 Acetobacteraceae bacterium | reverse complement strand
TGTTTCTTCACCGTGGGGTCGGTGCGCACCAGGCAGAAGATCCAGTCGGCATAATGCGCGTTGCTGGTCCAGATCTTGTGGCCGTTGACCAGGAAGTGGTCGCCCTGCAGCACGGCGCGGGTTTGCAGCCCGGCGAGGTCGGAGCCGGCGCCCGGCTCCGAATAGCCCTGGCACCAGCGGATTTCGCCGCGGATGATCTTGGTGAGGTGTTCCTGCTTCTGTTCCTCGGTGCCGTATTCCAGCAGCACCGGGCCGAGCATCGAAAGGCCCATGCCGACGAGGGGGGCGCGGCAGCCGAGCGCCTTCATCTCCTCCTCCAGCACCATGCCCTCCTCCTTGGAGAGCCCGCCGCCGCCATAGGCTTTCGGCCAGGTCGGTGCCGTCCAGCCGCGGTCGCGCATCAGTTCGAACCAGATCTTCGAATCCGGGTTGGCGAAGCTGGCGTTCTTGCCGCCGTTCACGGCTTCCTCGGCCGGCATCGGCGTGCGCATCGTGGGCGGGCAGTTCGCCTCCAGCCAGGCGCGGGTTTCGGCCCGGAAGGCCCCCATAGCTTCCATCGGTTTCTCTCCCGTCAGTCACGGCGCCTGCGCGCCACTGCCGGGAGCGAACCACTGCCCGCCCGCCCGCGCAAGCGCCGCCCGCGCATGGCACTGGTTTTCGCGCGGCAGCATTCCTATCCTGCCGCACCGGCACGCAGGGGCCGGCCATTCCTTGGCAGGTGACGTGGACGCATTACGCGCGGTTCTGGACGGGATGATCGAGTCGGCCGTGGCCTGGGCCAACGCCGTGCTGCCGGCGCAGGCCGCCTGGGCGGCGGTATTGCTGCGCCGCACGCTGGAATACCTGATGGGCCCGGTGCGGGACTTCGGCGGGCGGTTCCATTGGCTGGCGCTGATCGCGGCCTTGATCCTCGCCGGCTGGGTCTTTGCCTTCCGCGCCGCCCCGTCGGCCATCCCGCTGGGCGATGCCCCGCCCGCCCGCGGCCTGCGCGGCTTCCTGCGCTACTGCTTCCCGCGCCGGATCTGGCTCAACCGCTCCACCTGGGTGGATCTACAGGTGGGCTTCGTCAACCACGTCTATGCCTATGCCGCCGCCAACCTGTTCTGGCGCCTGTCCGGCGCCGCGGTTGCCGCCTGGATCACCACCTGGCTCACCGCCACTTTCGGCCCCAGCCCGATCGGCGCCGAATGGGGGTTGGGCGCGCTGCTGGCCTTCACCGTGCTGATGTCGATGGCGGCGGATTTCGGCTACTTCCTGTTCCACTGGGCCTCCCACCGCATCGGCCCGCTGTGGGAAATCCACAAGCTGCACCATTCGGCCGAAGTGCTGTCCCCGCTGACCGCCGCGCGGGTGCATCCGTTCGAACGCCTTGCCATGGGGCCGATCCAGGCGGTCATCACCGGCCTCGTCCTCGCACCCGCGCTCTACCTCTATGCCGGGGAGGTGACGGTGCTCACCATCCTCGGGCTCAATGCCATGGCGGTGCTGTTCAACATGCTCGGCCATGTGCTGCACCACTCGCATGTGTGGGTCTATTACGGCCCGCTGGTCGGCCGCATCATCGTCAGCCCCGCCCAGCACCAGATCCACCATAGCGCCCTGCCGCAGCACCTGGACCGCAACTTCGCCGAGCACTGGGCGTTCTGGGATTGGATCTTCGGCACGCTGTATCTGCCGAAGCAGCGGGAAACGCTGACCTTTGGGCTGGCGGGCGTGGCCACGCAGCCGCACGGCAATGTCGCCGCCGCCTATCTGCGCCCGGTGCTGGGTGCCGCCCGCGCCAGCTTTGCCCTGGCCTGGCGCCTCGCCGCCCGGGTCGTGCCACGCCGTCAACCCGGGGCGGCGCAGGCCCCCGTGACGGAGCCGCCGCGCCGGTAGAGCTCCAGCCGCCCATCCGAACTGCGATGGACGAGCCTGTACTCCGTCAATTCGCTGCTGCGCAGCCCCTGGTGCGGCCCGGGCGCGTCATCCGGCAGCACATCCCACAGCAGCACGTAGTCCACGGGCATATTGGTTGCGGCCTCCCATCGCGGCAGATCCAGCGCGCGCACCATGGTGTCGCCCTGCATCGGCTCCCAGCCATACAGCAGAAGCTGCGGGTCCATGCCGGGCCGGAACCGCGCGGGATAGACGGCCAGCCGTGCCGCGTAGCTGAACAGCACCGGCCGGTCGCCGTGCCATTGCAGGCGGTGTGCCAGATGGAAGGCCGGGTGGTGGATCACGCGGGCCGTGTTCGCCCGATCCAGCTTGTAGTGGCCCAGCACCGGCACCACCGTGCAATGCGGCCCCACAAGTGCATCGGCCTCGGCAAACTGCGCCACCACTGGCGGCACCTGGGTTGCCTGCAGCCAGGCTGCCACGCCGATCACGGCCAGCCCGCTGCCCGTTGCCACCGCCATGGCGGCATGCCGCAGCCAGGCCACCACGGGCAGTGCCGCGGCCACCAGCGCCAGGCCGACATAGGGAAAGAGCTGGGCCCGCGCCACATGGGTCCAGCCGCCGGCGGCCCGATCTGGCACAACAAGCATCAACGCCAGCAGGGCCAATGGCACGGCGCAGAGCGCAAGCGGCAATGTGCTGACCGCCTCCCCGCGGCGCCACTGGCGCCAGAGCCCTGCCAGCCCGGCCGCCACCAGCCCCAGTATCGCCAGCGTCGCGCCCAGCCCCGCGGCATGCGCAATCGACCCCACCGTGGCGAACGGCGCTGCCAGCAGCACGCCCCAGATGCGCTCCACCGGCGGTGCGCCATAGATCATCGGCGCGTTGCCGCCGGCCTCCGCCGCGAACACCATGAACAGGCCCAAGGAGGGCAAGGTGGCCACGGCGGTGGCACCGGCCAGGCGCCGCACCGCCCGCTGTGCGGAGATGGGCCGCAGCGCCACCAGCGCCTCCACCGTCAGCATTGCCAGCAACGCCGCCAGCGCCTCGATCCAGCCGGAGGCCTGGCATGCCAGAGTCAGCAGCAGCATGGCCGACAGCACCACCACCCGCCCCGCACCGGGCTGCTCGCGCAGCCGCAGCCACGCCCACAGGCTCAGCAGGAAGCCCAGCACCGACAACGAGAAATTGTACAGCCCGAGATAGAACAGCCGCTGCAGCGCCACCGGGAAAAAGAACAGCGCCAGCCACGCTGCCTCTGGCGCGATCTGCCGCAGCACCAGCCGCGCGGCCAGCGGGATGCCCAGCAGGCAGGCTGCCTGCAGCGCCATCTCCGCCTGCAGCGGTGTCAGCACGAACATCAGCCCGGCCAGCGCCAGATGCCCGAAGGCATTGGGCGTCAGCACCGGGTTCGGTTCCATCAGCCGGTTCAGCTGCGGCCACGCGGGATCGCCGGCATGGCGCAGGAAATGCGCGATGCTGACATGCGCCGGTCCGTCGCTGGTCAGCACCGGCCCCACCGCCAGCAGCATTGCCGCCATCAGCGCGAGCAAGCCGAAGAACAATACCGGCTCCAGGCGGCAGGCTATCGCGCGAAAGCGCGCCTCGGGGTGGTCGGGCAATGTCTCGGGCTCATGAAAATGCGCGGCCGGATACTGCGTGCTTCACCCCAGGCGCACAATCCCGCCGTTACGGCCGCGGCAGCATGCGCGGCCGCCCCGGGGTGCGCAGCGGCTCGGCCAGCTGGGCGAACTCGCACAGCAGCCGCCGCGTGTCGCGCGGGTCCACGATCTCCTCCACCTGGAACGTCTCGGCGGTGCGGAACGGAGAGCGCAGCTTGTTCAGCCGGTCCTCGATCTCATGCAGCTTCGCCTTCGGATCCTCGGCGCCCTCGATATCGGCGCGATACGCCGCCTCGATCCCGCCTTCCAGCGGCAGGGAGCCCCACCAGCCCGATAGCCAGGCATAGCGCAGGGCCAGCCGCCCGGCCGGGGTGTGCACCGCGCCGGCCACGCCGAAGGAATTGCGCACCACGATCGTGCACCACGGCACCGTCGTTTGGTTCATCGCCGCCATGGCCCGCACGCCGTGGCGGATCACCGCGGTGCGCTCCGCTTCCACCCCGATCAGGAAGCCCGGGCAATCCATCAGGTACACCACCGGCAGGTGGAACGTCTCTGCCAGGTCCACGAAGCGCACCACCTTCTGGCACGCATCTGCCGTCCAGGCGCCGGCATAGTGGTAGGGGTCGCTGGCCATGATCGCCACCGGGTGCCCGCCGAGGCGTGCCAGGCCGGTGATCACCGAACGGCCGAAATGGCGCCCCATCTCGAAGAAGCTGCCCTGGTCCACCACCGTGTCGATGATGGTGCGCATCTTGTACACCTTGCGCCGGTCACGCGGGATCACGCTCATCAGCTTCTCGTCGCGCCGGTCCACCGGGTCGGCACTCGGCTCCACCGGCGGCACGCCATGCACGCTGGAGGGCAGGTAGGACAGGAAGCGCCGCACGCGCTCGAAGGCTTCCTCCTCCGTGTCCACCGCGTCATCCACGCCGCCAGCCTTGGTCTGGATTTCCCAGCCGCCCAGCTCGCGCTTGGTGACGTTGTGGCCCAGCGCATTCACCACCGGCGGCCCGGCGACGAACATCGCCGAGGTTTCCTTGGTCATGATCGAATAATGCGTCGCCGCCAGCCGCGCCGCCCCCAGCCCGGCCACGGAGCCCAGCCCCAGCCCCACCACCGGCACCTGGCTCATGTTGTCGGTGGCCAGGAAGAACCCCTCGCCGCCGCCCACGCCGCCCGGCAGGTTCGCCCGCCCCGTGGTCTCGATCGTCTTCACGCTGCCGCCGCCGCCGGAACCCTCGATGATGCGGATGATCGGCAGCCGGAATTCGGCCGCCATGCGCTCCGCCATGATCGGCTTGGCCTTGATCGTGGCATCGGCGGAGCCGCCGCGCACGGTGAAGTCGTCGCCCACCACCACCACCGGCCGGCCATCGATCTTGCCGCGCCCGAACACGCAGTTGGACGGCACCAGCTCCAGCAGATTGCCCTGCTCGTCGTACTGCGCCTTGCCGGCGATCGCGCCGACCTCGTGGAAGCTGCCGGTATCCAGCACGCCGTCGATCCGCTCGCGCACCGTGAGCCGCCCGCCATCGTGCTGGCGCTTCACCTTCTCCGTGCCGCCCATTTGGCGGGCCATCTCTTCGCGACGGCGCAGTTCATCCAGTTCCGGCTGCCAGGTCATGTTCGTTCTCTCCCGATTGTCGACATCATGCGCCGCGCGCGGCGGCTGGCAAGGGAGTGTTCTTCCCTCCCCGCCGCCCCCCGCCTAAGCTTCGCGGCCAAGGGAGAGGAAACGCATGGCGAACTGGGTTCGGCTGGCACATGGCGGCGGAGGTGCCTTCGGCACGCTGAACGCGGACGGCTCCGTGGCGCTGCACCGCGGCGACATGTTCGACAGCCCCACCCCCACCGGTGAGACGGTGCCGGCCGCCGCCGTGGTGCTGCGCGCGCCCGTCCGCCCCGGCAAGTTCATCGGGCTGTGGAACAATTTCCACGAACTCGCCGCCAAGCAGGGAAATACGATCCCAACCGAGCCGCTCACCTTCCTGAAATCCCCCGGCAGCATCGTGGGGCCCGAGGCGCCGATCCTCCCGCCCCCCGGCTATACCGGCCGCGTGATCTACGAGGGCGAGCTCGGCATCGTCATCGGCCGCCGCACCACCCATGCCGACGAGGCCGAGGCCGCGCGCAACATCTTCGGCTACACCTGCGTCAACGACGTGACCGCCACCGACATCCTCACCGCCGACCCCGCCTTCCCGCAATGGGCGCGCGCCAAATCCCCCGACAGCTTCGGCCCTGTCGGCCCCTGCATCGTCTCCGAACTCCCGGCCGATGCCCGTGTGCGCGTGCTGCTCAACGGCCGCGAGCGCCAGAACTACCCGATCTCCGACATGATCCTGCCGCCCGCCCGCATCGTGGCCCTCCTGTCCCGCGAGATGACGCTGGAGCCCGGCGACCTCATCGCCTGTGGCACCTCGGTCGGCGCCCTGCCGATGCGCCCCGGCATGGTGGTGGAAGTTGCCATCGACGGCATCGGCACCCTGCGCAACATCTTCGCGCCCACGGAGCAGCCCGCATGAGCGAACCGATCTTCGCCGGCCTGAAGGTGATCGACTGCGCCAGCTTCATCGCCGGCCCCGCCGCCGCCACCATCCTGGCCGACCACGGCGCCGAGGTGATCAAGATCGAACCCCCCGGTGCCGGCGACGCCTATCGCTCGCTCTTCACCCGGCCCGGCGCACCCAACCCGGGCGTGGACTACGCCTGGCTCGCCGTCTCCCGCAACAAGCGTGGCCTGGCGCTGGACCTCAAAGCCCCCGAGGGCCGCGCCATCCTGGAGCGCCTCGTCTCCCAGGCCGATGTCTTCGTCACCAATTTTCCGCTTCCTGTCCGCGAGCGGCTGCGCACCCGCTACGCCGACTTCGCCGCCAAATACCCACGCCTGATCTACGCCTCCCTCACCGCCTACGGTGAGGCCGGCCCCGAAGGCGACAAGACCGGCTTCGACACCACCGCCTACTGGGCCCGCTCCGGCCTGATGGACGAGGTCCGCGCCGACCACGAAGCCCTGCCCGCCCGCTCCGTACCAGGGATGGGCGACCACCCCACCGCATCCGCCCTGTTCGGCGGCATCGCGGCCGCCCTCTACCGCCGCGAGCGCACCGGGCAGGGCGGCGAGGTGCGCGCGAACCTCATGAACGCCGGCATGTGGGCCAACACCTTCCTGATCCAGGCCGCCCTCTGCGGCGGCACCATCCCGCCCCGCCCGAAGCGGGAAGACGCGCCCAACGCGCTCGGCAACCTCTACCGCACCCAGGATGGCCGCTGGTTCATCATCGCCGTGGTCAGCGAAGACCGCCAATGGGCCCCGCTCGCCAGTGCCATGGGCCTCGCCCACCTCATCGACGACCCCCGCTTCGCCACCACCGCCGCCCGCCGCGCCAACGCCCGCGCGCTGATGGACGCGTTCGACGCGGTCTTCGCCACCGCCCCGCTGGCGGACTGGCGCGCCCGGCTGGACGCCGCCGGCATCACCTTCGGCCCCATCGGCACCACCTATGAAATCGCCAAGGACGAACAGGCCCTGGCCATCGGCGCCCTGCGCCCGATCGAAGGCACGCCCTACCTGACCGTGGACTCGCCCTTCACCATCGAAGGGGCGCCCAAGATCCCGGCACACCGCGCACCGGATATCGGGGAACACAGCAGCCAGATCCTGCGGGATGCCGGATACTCGGAAAGCGAGATCGCGGCGTTCAGGGCTGCCAAAGTGTTTGAAGGCAAGTAAGCATGTTCTTTTTTGAAAAAAAGAACCAAAAAACTTTTTCCCGTTTGGCCCGGGCGGTTGCGCCGCGAACGGATAAAAGTCTTTTTGCTTCTTTTTCTTCAGAAAAAGAAGACTCTTAAAAGGGAACCAACCCCATGCCCATGCTGAGCAACAACGGCGTGAACATCCACTACGAGACCCACGGCTCCGGCCCGCCGCTGCTGCTCAGCCACGGCTTCTCCGCCACCTCGGCCATGTGGCGCGGCCAGATCGAGCCCTTGTCGAAGCACCACACCCTGATCCTGTGGGACATGCGCGGCCATGGCGAATCCGACTACCCCAGCGATCCCACGCTCTACAGCGAGGAGGCGACGGTGTCCGACATGGCCGCCATCCTCGATGCCGTTGGCGCGCCGAAAGCCATCATCGGCGGCCTGTCGCTCGGCGGCTACATGTCGCTCGCCTTCCACCTGCGCCACCCCGAACGCTGCCGCGCCCTGCTGATCATCGACACCGGCCCCGGCTTCAAGAAAGACGAAGCCCGCGACGCCTGGAACGCCCGCAGCCATGAAACCGCCGCCCGCTTCGATGCCGAGGGCCTGGCCCCGCTGCTGAAGGGTTCGCCCGAGCGCTCCAAATCCCGCCACCGCGACGCCACCGGCCTGGCCCACGCCGCCCGCGGCATGCTCACCCAGCGCGATGCCGGCGTGATCAACTCGCTGCCCGGCATCAAGGTGCCGTCGCTGGTGCTGGTCGGCAGCAAGGACACGCCGTTCCTCGCTGCCACCGACTACATGGCGGCCAAGATCGAGGGCAGCACCAAGGTCGTCATCCCCGATGCCGGCCACGCCGCCAACATCGACCAGCCCGCCGCCTTCAACGAGGCGGTGCTCGCCTTCCTCTCAAAGCTGAACTGAAAGAACACCCAATGGCCACCTACCAGGACATCGCCGCCACCACCGAAGGCCGCGTTGGCATCGTGGAAATCCGCAAGCCACCGCACAACTTCTTCGACGTCGCCCTCATCAACCAGATTGCCGACGCGCTGGAAGCCTTCGATGCCGACAACGAGATCCGCTCTATCCTGTTCTGCGCCGAGGGCAAGGCCTTCTGCGCCGGTGCCGATTTCTCCAACCGGCCCGATACCGGCCTGGTGACGGAGGAAGGCGGGCAGGTGACGAAGCACCTCTACAAGGAAGCCGTCCGCATCTTCCGCAACAAGAAGCCGATCGTCGCCGCCATCCAGGGCCCGGCGATCGGCGGTGGCCTCGGCCTCGCGCTGGTGGCGGATTTCCGCATCGCAGCACCTGAGGCCCGCTTCAGCGCCAATTTCACCCGCCTGGGCTTCCACCCCGGCTTCGGCCTCACCGCCACCCTGCCGCGCCTGGTCGGCCAGCAGAAGGCGCAGATGATCTTCTACACCGGCCGGCGCTACACCGGGGAGGAAGCCGTCGCCATGGGCCTCGCCGACCAGCTCGCGCCGCTGTCTGAGCTGCGCGCCACCGCCATGGCGCTCGCCGCCGAGATCGCGGTCGCTGCCCCGCTGGCGCTCCAGTCCACCCGTGAAACCCTACGCCGCGGCCTCGCCGATGCGATCGAAACCGCCACCGAGCGCGAACTGGTGGAACAGGAATGGCAGCGCCGCACCGCGGATTTCCGCGAGGGCGTGAAGGCGATGGGCGAACGCCGCACGCCTGACTTTAAGGGAAGGTAAGCGGTTCTTTTTTGAAAAAAAGAACCAAAAAACTTTCGAAACTTTGCGCTGGGGGCTATCCCCAGCGCAAAGTTGTGAAGTCTTTTTTGCTTCTTTTTTCTTCAGAAAAAAAGAAGACGCTTTCTTATCCTACCTTGAACGCCACGAACTTGTTGCCATCCAGGTCACGGAAATACCCGGCGTAGAACGTCTCGCCGCGCAGGCCCACCGCACCTTCGTCCGCCCCGCCCAGCGCCAGTGCCTTGGCATGCATGGCTTCCACCTGCGCGCGGCTTTCCACCGCCAGGGCCACCATGGTGCCATTGCCGGCGGTGGCGGTGCTGCCGTCATACGGCTTTACCACGGCCACGCGCGGGGTGCCGGGCGCCATGCCCCAGGCCTTGAAGCGCTCATTGTCAGACAGGCGCTTGGCGCCGATCACGGCGAACAGCGCATCGTAGAACGCGGCCGCGCGATCCATGTCGTTGGTGCCGACGGTAACGAAACCGATCATCGTTTGTATCCTTGGTTGGGGCGCGGGCATGGATGCGCGCACCGGTCTGCAACAGGTAGGCGGTCCCGGCCGCTAAGTCATCCGCCGCACGTTGAAGAACGTCACCCCACCCTTGGGCACGCCTTCCAGCCCGCGGCGATAGGCCGTGAGCGGATAGTAGGTGCCCAGCGGGATATAGGGCACGTCGCGCCACACCTGCAGCTGGATCTCGCGCGCGATCGCCTGCCGGGCGGCGAGGTCCGGCGCTTCGAACCAGCGATCGCGCAGCGCCACGATCTCTGGCACCGGCACCCAGCCGACCCAGCCTGGCGAGATGCCCAGATGCGCCGCGGGGTCGTAGCGGTTGTGGCCGTTGAACCAGTTGAACACCACGCTCCAGCCGCCCTGGCTTGGCGGCGCCTTGTTCGCCCGGCGCTGGATCTGCGTGCCGTAAGCCATCACCTGCAGGTCCACGTTGAACCCGATGCGCTTCAGCAGGTCGGCGCCCACCTGGGAGACGGCGAACAGGCTGGGATAATCGCCCGCCGCCAGCACCACCACCTTCTCGCCGCCATAGCCGGAGGCGCGCAGCAGACGCTGTGCGGTTGCGAGGTCGCCCGCCATCGCCTCCACCCCGGCATCCGTGCTCATCGGCTTGCCCAGGCTCCATACGCCCACCCGGTCGCGCCACACATCGCGGTCCTCGCCGGCGATCGCGGTCATGAAATCGGATTGCCGGATGGCCGGCAGCACCGCGCGGCGCACGGCGGGATTGTCGAACGGCGGATGCAGCGCGTTGAAGCGCAGGATCGCCTCGCCGCCGATGAAATCCTGGATCTGCACCGCCAGCGCCGGGTCACGCCGCAAGGAGGGGGCATGGTCGGGCCCGATATCGCCCACCCAGTCCACCTCGCCCTTCTGCAGGCTGGCGATCGCGGTGGAGGCATCGGGGATGATGCGCCATTCCACGCGCTCGAAATGCACCAGCTTGCCGCCGGCCATGTAGCTGCCCGGCTCCGGGCGCGGCACGTAGCCGGCGAAGCGTTCGTACACCACACGCGAGCCCACCACGCGCTCATCGGCCCGGTAACGGAACGGCCCGCTGCCCACCACTTCCGGCATCCGCCCGCGCTCTGCCCCGCCGGCCAGGCGCTCCGGCAGGATATAGGCCGGGTAGGTGGCGGGCTTGGCCAGGGCATAGGGCAGCAGCGGGAAGGGCCGCTTCAGCCGGAACTCGATCACCCGGTCCCCATCCGCCCGCAACTCGTCCAGCTGCGAGGCTATCTTGGCCGCGAACACATCAACGCCCAGCCACCGCTTCAGGCTCGCCACCGCATCGCGTGCCAGTACCGGGGCGCCATCATGGAAACGCAACCCCTCGCGCAGCGTGATCCGCCAGCGCCGGCCATCGTCTTCCAC
>JAIXTK010000018.1 GCA_027483995.1 Acetobacteraceae bacterium | reverse complement strand
TCAAAACGGTGGAATGCGCCATCGTCGACAAGGGGTGGGAAGAAGGCTGGATCCTGCCCCAGCCGCCCTCCAAGCGCACCGGCAAGCGCGTTGCCGTCGTCGGCTCCGGCCCCGCCGGCCTCGCCGCCGCCCAGCAGCTCGCCCGCGCCGGCCATGCCGTCACCGTGTTCGAAAAGGCCGACCGCATCGGCGGCCTGCTGCGCTACGGCATCCCCGACTTCAAGATGGCCAAGAACCTCATCGACCGCCGCATGGCCCAGATGGAAGCCGAAGGCGTGGAATTCCGCACCCGCGTCGAAGTGGGCCGCGATGTCACGCTCGCCTCCCTCTCCGAACGCTTCGATGCCGTCATCCTCTCCGGCGGCGCCGAACAGCCGCGCGACCTCGAAGTGCCCGGCCGCGAGCTGGACGGCATCCACTTCGCCATGGATTTCCTCACCCAGCAGAACAAGCGCGTGGCCGGCGACAGCGAACCCGTCGCCGCCCCCACCGGCACCCTCACCGCGAAGGGCAAGCATGTCGTCGTCATCGGCGGCGGCGATACCGGCAGCGACTGCATCGGCACCTCCTTCCGCCAGGGCGCCCTCAGCGTCACCCAGCTGGAAATCATGCCGCGCCCGCCGGAAATGGAGAACAAGGCCCTCACCTGGCCGAACTGGCCGCTGAAGCTGCGCACCAGCCACGCCCATGAGGAAGGGGCCGGCCGCGACTTCGCCGTGCTCACCAAGAAAGCCGTCGGCGTCCATGGCCGCGTGGAAGCGCTGGAATGCGTCCGCGTCGAATGGGTCCGCGGCCCCGGCGGCCGCATGTCCATGCAGGAAATCCCCGGCAGCGCCCTCCGCCTGCAGGCCGACCTCGTCCTGCTCGCCATGGGCTTCACCGGCCCGCGCGTCCCCGGCCTCGTCGAACAATCCGGCGCCAGCCTGGACCCGCGCGGCAATGTCGAAGCCAATGACCGCGACTACCGCACCAACGTCCCCAAGATCTTCGCCGCCGGCGACATGCGGCGCGGGCAGGCCCTGGTGGTCTGGGCCATCCGCGAAGGGCGGCAATGCGCACGGTCGGTGGATGAGGCGCTGATGGGGCGTACGCTGCTGCCGCGGTAAGGAAGCAAGCGGTTCTTTTTTGAAAAAAAGAACCAAGAAACTTTCCCACCTAAGCGCCGGGTCGTGCGGCCAACGGTTGGCCGGTCCCGCAAAAGAGCCCTCTCCCCTTGGGGGAGAGGGTTGGGTGAGGGGTCGAAGCCACATAGCGTGTAGCTGGTCTCCCACGCCCCACGCGAGAGCATAATTTCCCTCATCCAATCATAAAATCCTAAACACGTAATTTTTTCCTTGTCCACCGGTGTTGCCTGTGCTCAACTAACCGGTGATGACCACAGCAACCGCCGCACCGAGCGAAGCCGACGCACCGCGCCCCTGGGCGCGGGCGATTCTGCACGCCCGGATTCCGGCGCCGTTGAAGCTCCTGTTGCTGGCCCTGCTCGCCGCCCTCTCGATGGCGGAAGCCCCGCGCCGCACGCGGCACCTCCTGCGCAAGGACTGGTTCTTCGCCGCGAACCCCGAGTCCGGCGAGGACTCGGATTCCCCCCTCGATTGGTACACCCTCCGCCGCATCCGTCGCCTGCGCGCCCGCCTCGGCTGGCTTCTGCGCTGCGACTGCGCCGAGGGCATGGGCCTGTCCGGCCATCGCGCGCCCGCACTCTGCCCGCCGCAAGCCGCCCGCGCGCCTCCTTGTGCGGCATAAGGCCGTTTTCACCCCGAATCCGTCAACAAAACCCCGCCTCCCGCGGCGATGACTCATGCCTGAACTGCATCACCCAGACGAAGCACCAAGTCAGAAAGTCTTTTTTGCTTCTTTTTTCTTCAGAAAAAAGAAGGCGCTTACTTCAACCCCGAAGCCCCCCACCCAAACACATCCATCCGCAACGCCGCATGCGTCACGCTGGCATGCAGATGGTCGGCCGGGCCACCCCCACCCGCCCCCATCGCCACGAACAGCGGCACCAGGTGCTCTTCGGTCGGATGGTTGCGCGCCCCGAAAGGCGCCAGGCGCCGGTACGCCAGCAACTCTTCCTGCCGCCCGTTTTCAAGCGCCGCATCGGCCCAGTCGGCGAAGCCGCGCACCCAGTCCGGCTCCTCGGTGATCCCCGCCTGCCGCAGCCCGCGCAGTTCCATCAGGTTGTGGGTATAGGCGCCGGAGCCCAGCACCAGGATGCCGTCCTCGCGCAGTTCCTGCAGCGCCTCGCCCATGCGCAGATGGTGTTCCGGCCCCAGATGGGTCTGCACCGAAAGCTGCGCCACCGGGATATCGGCATCGGGGTACATCAGCCGCAGCGGGATCCAGGCGCCGTGGTCCAGCCCGCGCTCCAGGTCGATCGTGGCGCGGAACCCGGCCTTGCGCAGCAGGCCAGAGGTCGCGGCGGCCACGCCGGGCGCGGAGGGGGCGGGGTAGCGCATCTCGTACAGCGCCTGCGGAAAGCCGCCGAAATCATGGATGGTCTCGTTGATGGCGGGCGCGCTCACTTCCGGCGTCGCGGTCTCCCAATGGGCGGAGGCGACCAGGATGGCACTCGGCCGCCCATAGGCCGCGTCGATCCGCGCGCCGAGGCCGGAGAGGAAGCGCCGCGCCGCCACGTCGTCCAGCGGCAGGGTCGGCGAGCCATGGCTCACGAAAATGGCAGGCTGGGTCATCGGAATGCTCCATCGCCGGCGGGCACGCGCCCCGCCGGCGTCGGGTTACAGTGAGGAGGGGATCGTATCAGGCCTGGGCGCCAGCCGCACGGCGGCCCGGCAGGGCGCCCAGCTCCGGCACCTTCAGCGCGAAGGCACCGGGGCCGATCAGCGCCTGGGCGATCAGCGCCACGGTCCAGAAGGCCGGGAATTCCCAGCCGCCGCGGGGGTTGGAGAACATCCAGCCATTGCCGGCATGCACCCACAGCGCGCCCAGCAGCACGGGCACAAGCGCCAGCGACACCAGCCGGACATAGGCGCCCGCGATCAGCAGCAGCCCGCCACCCACCTCGGCGGCGATCACGGCATAGGCGGCGATCTCCGGCAGGCCGAGCGAGGCAAAGAACTTCACCGTTCCCGCCGGGGTGAACACCAGCAGCTTCAGCAGCCCGTGCGCCAGGGCGGCCACGCCGAGCGCGAGACGAAGGGCGAAGGCACCATAGGGGGCAGTGGTGGGCATGGGGGTTCTCCTGGCAGGGGGGGGCGCGGTGTGTCCGCGCCGATGCCGAAGATCTAAACCTCTCGGGCGCGCCTATCGTCGCCACTGTTGCGGCAACACTATTCGGTGATGCCGGACAATCCCGTCAGATGCGATCCCAATAGGGATCCGGCCCGAAGCAGGCCGCCAGGTGGTCGATGAAGGCCCGGGTCTTGAACGGCAAATAGCGGCTGGGCGGCCACACCGCATGCACCCCCATCGGCGGCACGCTCCAGCCCGGCAGCACCGGCACCAGCCGCCCGTCGCGCAGCGCCTCGCCCACGATAAAGGTCGGCTTCAGCGCAATGCCCAGCCCGGCAATGGCGGCATAGGCCAGCGCCTCGCCATTGTTGGACCAGATGCGGCTGCCCACCCGCACAGTCTCCTGCTGGCCGTCTCGCTCGAAGCGCCACAGATCGCCATCGGCGGCATAGGCATAGGAAAGGCAGTCATGCTTCACGAGATCGCCTGGATGCTCCGGCATCCCCCGCGCCGCGAGATAGGCCGGTGCGGCACATACAATACTGCGGCACGGTGCCAGCCGGCGCGCCACCAGGGAGGAATCCTCCAGCCGCCCGATCCGCACCGCCACATCCACCTGCTCCTCCAGCAGGTTCACCCGCCGGTCGGCCAAGGTCAGCTCCACGCCCAGCTCGGGATGGGCGGCGAGAAAACTCGCCACCGCCGGCGCCACATGCCGCGCCCCGAAGGTCACCGGCGCATTCACCCGCAGCACCCCGCGCGGCCGGCCGGTCAGCGTGCTGGCCTCCTGCTCCGCCTCCTCCAGCGTTGCCAGCGCCAGCCGCGCCCGATCGAGATAGGCCAACCCCGCCTCCGTCAGGCTCACCCGCCGCGTGGTGCGATTGAGCAGCTTCACCCCCAGCCGCGCCTCCAGCTGCATCACCCGGTCGGAGGCCACAGTGCGGGAGATGCCCAACGCCGCCGCCGCCGCGGTGAAGCTGGCCAGCTCCGCCACCCGCACGAAGGTGGCGATCACATCCAGGCGGTCCATGCTCAGTCGAAGAACCCCTTGTCCGCTTCAGCCAGATACTGCTGCGCCCGCCCGATATCGAACGTCACCCCCAGCCCCGGCGCATCCGGCACCTCGATGAACCCGTCCTTCACCTCCGGCACCCCCGCCAGGATCTCCGGCCACCATGCCCCTCGTATCGCCGGCAGTTCGAAGGCGATGTAGTTGTCCGGCAGCGCCGCACACACCTGCACCAGCGCCGCCGTGCCCAGCAGCCCATCCGCGATCCCATGCGGCGCCATCATCACCCCGTGCAGGTCGGCGTATTCCGCCACCCACTTCAGTTCCGCCAACCCGCCGATATCGCAGGGATCCGGCCCGATCACCCGCACCGCCTTGCGCTCGATCAGCTCACGGAAATTCTGCCGCAGGTAGATCTGCTCCCCGGTATGGGTGGGCGTCGACGTCGCCCGCGTCACCTCGGCATACAGGTCGGCCCCGGCATGCACCGAGTAATCCCCGGTGATCATGTCCTCCAGCCACACCAGGTTGAAGGGCTCCATCGCCCGCGCAAACCGGATCGCATCCGGCACCGTCATCCCAGGCCCGCAATCCAGCGCGAGGCCCACCTCGTCGCCGAGCACCGCCTTCATCGCCGCCACGCACGCCACCATGTGCGAAAGCCCCCGCTCCGTCAGCAGCCCACGGTCGATCCAGGAATGGAACGGCGTCGTCCGGCTCTCCCCCATATGGAACCCCGGCACCGCATTGCGCATGCCGGAATGGAACCCGATGCCCTGCTTCACGAAGCTGAACCCATGCGGCGCCGCCTTCATGTCCGCCACCGCGCGGGCGAAATCCTCCGGCTGGAACCCCGGCATCGCGCCCCGCACTCCGCCATTGTACACCCGCACCCGGTCCCGCACCTTGCCGCCCAGCAGCTTGTGCACCGGCACGCCGGCCGCCTTGCCCGCGATGTCCCACAGCGCGATCTCGATGGCGCTCACGGCCGCCCCCCAGGGCTTGAACGCGCCCCTCGGCCGCAGCGGGATCATCGCCCGCTCCACCAGCGTTGGGTCCACGCCGATCAACGCCTCTCGCAACATGGCGACATGCGCCTTGATATAGGGCTTGGTGTATTCCACCGGCCCGAAGCCGCTCAGCCCGGCATCGGTGCACACGCGAACAACGGGATTCTCGCCGATGATGGCGCAGCGTATATCGGTGATCTTCATGGGCCCAGTTGCTCCGGCGGCAGTGGCGCCCACTCTGCCACCACCGCCAAACCGTGCGAAGCACCGCCGGACGCAGCGTCATGGCTGAGGCAAAGCGCCCGCGCGACCTCGGCCCGCTGCTGGTGCTGCTGGGGTATCTCCGCCCCTATGCCTGGCGGGTGCTCGCCGCCACGCTGGCGCTGCTGGTGGCAGCAGGCATGGTGCTCGGCCTCGGCCAGGGCCTGCGCCAGCTGATCGACCACGGCTTCGGCACCGGCTCCCCCGCGCAGCTGGACCGCGCGGCACTCCTGATGTTCGCCGTGGTGGCCATCCTCGCCGGCGCCACCTTCTGCCGCTTCTACCTGGTCTCCTGGCTCGGCGAGCGCGTCGCCGCCGATATCAGGCGCGACGTGTTCAACCGCGTGATTGCCCTCTCGCCCGAATTCTTCGAAACAGCCCGCACCGGCGACATCCTCTCGCGCATGACCGCCGATGTGGCGGTGCTGCAGGCCCTGGTCGGCTCGGCCATCTCGCAATGGCTGCGCAACGCGCTGATGCTGGTGGGCGCTCTCGCCATGCTGGTCATCACCAGCCCCAAGCTGGCCGGCGTGGTGGTGCTGGTGATCCCCGTGGTGGTGGTGCCCGCCATCCTGTTCGGCCGCCGCGAACGTCGCCTGTCGCGCACCGCGCAGGAGCGCATCGCCGATCTCGGTGCCTATGCGGAGGAAGCGGTCGGCTTCCTGCGCACCGTCCAGGCCTTCACCCACGAGCCGATCGACCGCGCGCGCTTTTCCGAGCGCGTGGAGCAATCGGTGGCCGCCGCCCAGGCGCGCATCCGCACCCGCGCCCTGCTGATCCTGCAGGTGATCCTGCTCGGCTTCGGCGCCATCACCTTCAGCCTCTGGGTCGGCGGGCACGACGTGCTCGCCGGCCGCATCACCGGCGGCGACCTCTCCGCCTTCGTGTTCTACGCCGTGCTGCTGGCCAGCTCCGGTGCGACGATGAGCGAGATCTGGGGCGAGGTGCAGCGCTCCGCCGCCGCCGCCGAGCGCATCGTGGAACTGCTCCGCGCCCGCCCCACCATCGCGCCGTCCACCAACCCGCTGGCCTTCCCCACCCCTTCGCAGGGTCGCATCGAATTCGAC
>JAIXTK010000453.1 GCA_027483995.1 Acetobacteraceae bacterium | reverse complement strand
ATCCCGCCAGGGACCTGAGGTCCCTGGACCCACATTAATTCCGCCTTCGGCGGGAGGGGCCGACCGGGTCTGTGTCGCGCGCTGAGACGGCCCCTCCCGCCGAAGGCGGAAAAAGTCGAGGGGTCTGGGGCCTAAGGCCCCAGTGGGGTCCAGGGGCAAAGCCCCTGGCCTTGATCCGAGGCGGTACCCCGGGCCTGCTTCAGCGCGCAAAGAAGAACTGCTCGGTGCGGGCGTTGCCGGGGCTGCGCAGGGGCCAGTCGTTGCCCAGCGTCGTTGGCACGTTGCGGAAGCGGGTATTGGCGACGACCACGCCTTGGACCATGGGGGTGAGGCCCACGGTGCCGATCTCGAACAGGTTATCGGCCCAGATGCGGTAGATTTCCTTGGCGGCTTCGATCTGGCCGGCGGGGCCCACGGTGCGGGCCTGGTCGACCAGGGCGATGATGCGCTTGAACTCGGGCGTGGGTTCCACGCCGTCCTTGCCGCCGGAGTTGATCCAGGTGCGGAACTGCGGGCCGATGGTGAGGATGGGGGCGTTGCGCGGGTCGACCTTGGCGTTGCCGGTATAGGGGAAGGCGGAGGTATCCTGGTTCCAGATCTCCGTCATCAGCTCGTTGCTCTCGTTCATCTTGAAGTGCAGGGCGCGTTCGCGGATCTGCACCACGGCCTTGATGCCGACGGCTTCCCAGTCCTTGGCGACCAGCAGCGCCACGTCCGGCCAGGCGCCGAAGGCGGGGACGACGGAGATTTCGATGGTGGCGGGGCGGCCGTTCGGCATCAGGCGGATGCCGGCGCTGTCCTTGCGGGTGAGGCCGATGGCATCGAGCATCTTGTTGGCCACGTCTGGCTTGAACTCGGTGTATTTCTGGGCGTACTCGGCGCCGGGGAAATAGGGGTGCCAGGGGGCGGGCACGCCCTGGCGGGCTTCACCGAGGCCGAGGAAGACCGATTCCTTGATCTGGTCGCGGTTGATCGCGTAGCTCAGCGCGATGCGGAAATCGCGGTTGGCGAGCAGCTTCGCCACCTCGGGGTCGGCCTTGTAGGTCTGGTTGAAGGCGATCACGGCATCGGCGCCGCCGAAGGTGGGCCAGGTGATGACGCGGTAGCGGCCGGTGCGCTCCTGTTCCTTCAGCACCGGGTAGTTGGTCATCTGGATGTGGCGTTCCTGCATGTCGAACGCGCCGGCGATGGCGGCCAGGTTCAGGGCCTGCACGTCGGCGAAGTAGGTGAAGCGCACCTCGTCGATATAGGGCAGCTGGTTGCCCTGGGGGTCGACGCCGATGAAGTAGGGGTTGCGGCGCAGGGTGAAGATCTGGTCGCTGGCGCGGCTGGCCGGCGCCCAGGCGCCCATGGTGGGGCGTTCCGGGTTTTCCGGCGGGGCGTTGCGGTTGGCGAACAGCTCGGTCCAGGTCTTGAAGCCGGCGGCCTGAGCGGCCTTGTCCACGTCGTCCTTGGGCGTGTAGGCGGGGTGGAATTTCTTGAGGTAGTGCGCCGGCAGGAACATGGCGTAGGTGCGGTCCGCGCCGTCGGCATTGGCCACCGCGGTGAGGAACAGCGTGGCGGGCGCGGCGTAGGTGAAGCGCACGCTGGTTTCGTCGACCTTCTCCACCACGGCGGGCGAGCCATCGGCGTTGCGCATCCAGCCCGGCAGGCTGGGCGTGAGGTCCTTGTTGAGCAGGACGTCCTTGTACCAGAACACGATGTCGTCGGCGGTGAAGGGCGCGCCGTCGGACCATTTGGAGCCCTTGCGCAGGCGGATGGTCCAGGTTTTGAAATCGGCCGAGGGGTCGGCGCCGGCGGCGATCTTGGGTTCGATGGTGGCGCCGTCGGGCGAGAAGCGGAACAGGCTGTCGTACACCACGCGCACGTAGTTGTTGGCATCGGCCGGGCCGAGGAAGGCGCGGCGCCAGGTGCCGCCGTAATCGCCGGCGCGTTCCACCACGGGGACAACCAGGGGGTTTTCCGGCAGGCGCTGGTCCACCGCGGGCAGGCGGCCGGCGCGGACCTGTTCGGCCAGGGCGGGGGCTTCCTTGTAGCGGCTTTGGGCATTGGCCGTCGTGGCCAGAAGGCTCGCGCTGATCGCCGCCAAGCCTGCGAGCGCACTCCGCCGCATGATGTCGCGCATGGTGGCCTCCTGGTTCCCGTTGTTTCTGCCGTGCCGGCTTTGCGCCGGGTTGCCGCTATCGTCCTGGCGCTGCACGCAGAAGTCAATTGCCACGATGAATCGAAGCGTGCATTCGGCCTTGCGCATGCGCGGCGCGGGTGCATGCTGGGGCCAGCCTCACCGCGTGGCGGCAGGCTGCCGCCAGGAGATGCCGGATGCAGCAGCGCGCCGCCCCTACCTTCGTGGAGCTCTTCACCCCCAAGCTGGTGACCGTGCTGCGGGAGGGCTACGGGCTGGGCCATCTGCGCAGCGACGTGATCGCGGGGCTGACGGTGGCGATCGTGGCGCTACCGCTTTCGATGGCCATCGCCATCGCCTCCGGCGTGTCGCCGGACCGGGGGCTGTACACCGCCATCGTGGGCGGCTTCCTGATCTCGTTGCTGGGCGGCAGCCGGTTCCAGATCGGCGGGCCGGCGGGGGCCTTCATCGTGCTGGTGCTGGCCACCGTGACGCTGCACGGGATCGACGGGCTGATCCTGGCCACGTTCCTCTCGGGACTGATGCTGCTGGCGGTGGGGTTCCTGCGGCTGGGGACGTTCATCAAGTACATCCCCTTCCCGGTCACGGTGGGGTTCACCGCGGGGATCGCGGTGATCATCTTCGCCAGCCAGATCCGCGAGCTGCTGGGCATGTCGCTGGAGCGCGAGCCCGGCGAGCTGCTGCACAAGCTGGAGGCGCTGTGGGCGGTGCGGCACACGATCACGCCGGCCGCGATGGCGGTTTCGTTCGGCACCATGGCGGTGATCCTGCTGGTGCGGCGCTTTCGGCCGCATTGGCCCGGCATGCTGATCGCGGTGGCCGCGGCCTCTGTCGGCAGCTGGGCGGTGGGGCTCGATATCGCCACCATCGGCACGAAGTTCGGCGGCATTCCAAGCGGGTTGCCGGCGCCGGCGCTGCCGAACCTGTCGCCGGCCCGGGTGATGGAGGTGCTGCCGGCGGCCCTGTCCTTCGCGCTGCTGGGCGGGATCGAGAGCCTGCTCTCGGCCGTGGTGGCCGACAACATGAGCGGGCGGCGCCATCGCTCCAACTGCGAGCTGGTGGCCCAGGGGCTGGGCAACATGGCCAGTGCGCTGTTCGGCGGGTTCTGCGTGACGGGCACGATCGCGCGCACCGCCACCAATGTGCGCGCCGGCGCCCGCGGCCCGGTGTCCGGCATGCTGCATTCGGTGTTCCTGCTGCTGTTCATGCTGGTGGCGGCCCCGCTGGCCGCCTACATCCCGCTTTCGGCGCTGGCCGGGGTGCTGGCGCTGGTGTCGTGGAACATGTTCGAGAAGCGCGAGTTCGCGGCGCTGGTGCGCGCCAGCTGGGGCGATGCGGTGGTGCTGCTGGCCACCTTCCTGCTGGTGGTGTTCCGCGACCTGACGGAAGGCATACTGGTGGGGTTCGGGCTGGGCGTGCTGCTGTTCCTGCACCGCATGGCGCAGGCGGTGGAGGTGCAGACCGGCCTGCCGATGGTGGCCGAGGACGTGGCCGACAGCACGCCGGAGACGGGGCGCGTGCCGTATGATCCGGCCCGCGCCTCCGACCCCGATATCCTGGTGCACCGCATCTCCGGCGCGTTCTTCTTCGGCTCGGCGGCGAACGTGGCGATCGCGCTCGATCACCTGGCGGAGCGGCCGCGCGCCTTCGTGCTGGATTTCTCCGCCGTGCCGCTGCTGGATTCCACCGCCGCCAGCACGATCGAGAGCTTCGTGCGCAAGGCGCGGCGGCGCCAGGCGCGGGTGCATATTGCCGGTGCCATCCCGCAGGTGCGGCAGGTGCTGCTGGGCCAGGGCGTGCGGCCGCCGGACGTGGACTACAACGCCACGGTGCCCGATGCGCTGGCGGCGGCGCGCGAGGCGATTGCCGCGCCGGCCTGAGCCGCGTGCCGTGATGCGGGCCACAGGAACGCCGGCCGGTCATCCCCGCCAGGAGCGCAGAGGCACACGTGCCGCCGCACCTCGCTGATGGAGGCCTCCGCGATGGAGGCCGGCGCTGAACCGGCCAGCCGACGCAGGAAGGGCCGGGGGACAGGCCCCGGCCCCTTTGCATGGGCTCAGGCAGTGCGCCTGATGTTCCAGGGATAGGAGGCGGAGCCGTCCAGGATGCCGGTGATGTCGCTGCGGCGCACGGTGTACACGCCGTACTGGCCCAGCGGCAGCAGCGGCGGATCGTCCAGCAGGGTGCGCTGCATGCGGTCGAACAGCGCGGTCTGGTCGGCATCCGTCGGGCTGGACAGCCATTCCTGCGACATCTGCTCGATCTCCGGCTTCTCGTACCAGCCGGTCCAGCCCTTCTGGCCCTGGCCGCGGATATACATGTTCAGCGCCGGGTTCAGCATGGAAGGCATGGAGCCGGAGGTGTGGAACATGCTCCAGCCGCCCTTCTCCACCGGCTCCCGGCTCGCCGTGCGGGCGATCTGGGTGCCCCAGTCGACCGGCTGGAAATCCACGTTCATGCCCAGGCGCTTCATCAGGTCGGCCGTCACCTGGCCGAAGGCGCCCAACTGCACATAGTCCATCGGCGCCAGCACCACGGTGCGCTCGCCGTTATAGCCGCTCTCGGCGATCAGCTTGCGCGCGGCGGCGATGTTCAGCGCCGGCATGTCTTTCTTGCCGATCTCATCCACGTATTTCACGCCGCAGGGCATCATGGCGGCACAGGTGCGCCAGGTGCGCTGGTCGTCGCCGAAGGCGGCGCGCATGTAGTCTTCCTGGTTGATCGCGGCCAGCAGGGCGCGGCGCAGCTTCACGTTGTTGAAGGGCGGCTGCAGCAGGTTGAAGCGGGCGATGCCGTACCAGTTGTACGGGTCTTTCGGCTGCACCACCACGCCGCGGGCCTTTTCCATCATCGGCTGCAGATCCGTGGGCACCGCTTCCCACCAATCCATCTCGCCGGCCTGCATGGCGTTGGCCGCCGTGGCGGGGTCCGGCAGAGTGTACCAGGTGATGCGGTCGAAATGCGCGACCTTGCCGCCGGCGGTGCGCTCGGCCTTTTCCTGCCGCGGCACATACTTGTCGAACTTCTCGTAGGCGGTGCGGCTGCCGGCGTTGTACTCGCTGGGGATCCACTTGTACGGCCCGCTGCCGATCACCTCCTTGATCTGGGTGTAGGCATCCACGTTGGCGTGGCGCTCCGGCATCACGAAGCATGTCAGCGCGCCCACGCGCGACAGGGCCACCAGCAGATGCGGGAAGGCGCGCTTGAGCTTCAGGCGGATGGTCTTGTCATCCGCCGCCTCGATCGATTCATGCGCCTCGGCCACCAGCTGGCCGAAGCTGTCGCGGCGCCACCAGCGCTTCATGGAGGCCACGGCATCGCGGGCCAGCACCGGCTCGCCATCGTGGAACACCAGCCCGTCACGCAGCTTGAAATCCCAAACGCGGCCATCGTCCGAGACGGTATGCCCGGCGACCATCTGCGGGCGCGGGGAGAGATCCTGCGCCACCCCGTACAGCGTGTCGTACACGGCATAGGCGTGGTTGAGCGTGACCAGCGAGGCGGTCCAGATCGGGTCCAGCACCGTGAGGCCGACGGAGGTGATGAAGCGCAGCTCGCGCGGGTCGCGCCGTTGGGCGAGGGCGGATTTCGCCCCCATCGCGGCGGCGGTGCCCAGCAGGGCCGGCGCGGCGAGCAGGGACCGGCGCGACAGGCCGCCCGTATCGTGCTGCGTCATGATGTTTCCTCCGTCTTTTCGGCTTGGTGCCGTTGACGGAAGGCTAGACGCAGGGTGCAGCGCTGTGCAACCCGGGGTGGGGCGGGAAGGAAGGAAGCGGTTCTTTTTTGAAAAAAAGAACCAAAAAACTTTTATTCGCTTGAGGCGTGGCCTTTCCGCCTCAAACGAATGAAGTCTTTTTTGCTTCTTTTTTCTTCAGAAAAAAGAAGACGCTTGCTTATGCTGCCTTGCGCAACCGTGCCCGGCACGCTTCACCGAAGGCCTGGAACAGCGCCATGCTGTCGGCGTTCTCGGCGAAGCGCCATTCCGGGTGCCATTGCACGCCGAAGGCCCAGCCCGGCGCATTGGCCACGCGCACGGCTTCGATCGTGCCATCCGGTGCGGTGGCTTCCACCACCAGGCCGGGCGCGAGCCGGTCGATCGCCTGGCCGTGCAGGGAGTTCACCTGGGTGGCGGTGCGGCCGAGCATGCGGGCCATCTGGCCGGTGAGGGCGATGTCGTGCTTGGCGGCGTAGCGCTGGTCCATCGTGCCCTCGCCGGCGCGGTGGTCCATGCGGCCAGGGACGGTGTGCACGCGCTGGTGCAGCGTGCCGCCGAGGGCGACGTTCAGCTCCTGGATGCCGCGGCAGATGGCGAGCACCGGCAGGCCGCGGGCCAGGGCGGTGCGGATCAGCGGCAGGGTGGTGGCATCGCGGTGCGGGTCGTGCCACTCGGGCGTTTCGTCCTCCTCCACGCCGTAGCAGGCGGGTGCGACGTTGCTGGGGGAGCCGGAGAGGAGCAGGCCGTCGATCCGGTCCAGCATGTGCAGCAGGCCCTCGCCGACCGGGGGCAGCAGGATCGGCATGGCGCCGGATCCGCCGATCACGGCGGCGCCGTAGCGGGCCGGGGTGGCGTGCTGGTGGTGGCCGCGCACTTCCACGGTGCAGGCGGGGATGCCGACGATCAGGGACATGGGCGGGCCTTTCGTGTCATCGCGCCGTCATATCACCCTCGCCGAGGACGGCAATATTCGGCGATGTTGCTGCCGATGGCGCCCAGCAGCATCAAGGCACCCATGGGCCGGGCGGTGCCGTCGCTGAAGGCGCCCACCAGGGCGGCGGCGACCGCACCCAGGCCGAACTGCATGGTGCCCATCAGCGCGCTGGCGCTGCCGGCATGGGCGGCGTGGCGGTGCAGCGCGCCCACCACGGCGTTGGGGGTGGTGAAGCCCTGGGAGGACATGGAGAAGAAGGCGCACACCGCCAGCGGCAGCCAGCCGCCCCAGCTTGGGCTGCCCGGCGTGCCCGTGAGCGCGATGGCGAGCATGGCGAAGGTGGCGGCCAGGAACACCTTGGTGGACAGCCAGCTCACCCGCTCCGCCCCGAAGCGCAGCACCAGGCTGGGGTTCAGCTGCGTGGCGGCGATGAAGCCGGCGGCGCACACGCCGAACAGCGCGCCATAGAAGCTCGGCGGCAGGCCGAATTGCTGCACAAACACCTGCGGCGAGCCGGCGAGGTAGCTGAACATGCCGAACATCGCGAACCCGCCCATCAGCGCATGGGTGATGAAGCCCCGCTCCGTCAGGATATGGCGGTAGCGGGAGAGCAGGGCGTAGGGGCCCAGCTTCACGCGGGCGGAGCGCGGCAGGGTTTCCGGCAGCACGGTCCAGGCGATCAGCGCGCAGAACAGGCCGTAGCCGCCGCACACCCAGAAGATCACGCGCCAGCCGCCGAAGCCCAGCAGCAGCCCACCGAGGGAGGGGGCCAGGATGGGCCCGGCACCCATCACCAGCATCAGCTTGCTCATCACCCGCGCGGCGGCGTGGCCCTCGGCCATGTCCCGCACGATGGCACGCGGGATCACCATGCCGGCCGCACCGCCAAAGGCGGAGACCATGCGGAAGAAGGACAGGGTGGGGATGTCGCTGGCCAACGCACATCCGGCGCAGGCGAGCGCGAAGAGCAGCGTGCCGACAATCAGCGGGCGGCGGCGGCCGAAGCGGTCGGACAATGTGCCCTGCGTCATCTGCCCCACGCAGAGCCCGGCGAACCAGGCCGAGAGCGTGAGCTGGGCGGTGCCCGGCGCGGTGCCGAAATCGGCCTCGATCGCGTCGAAGGCCGGCAGGTACATGTCGGTGGCAAGGGGGCCGACGGCGGTGAGCAGGCCCAGGAGGAAGGGCAACCAGGCGGGGAAGGTCATGCAGGGCAGGATGGCAGGCTTTGCTGCACCTGCGAAGGCAACAAATGCTGCGGTGCAAAAAACACCGAAGGCGGAACGACCGCGCCATTCGTGCCATGCAATGCGCCATTCGGCGCGTCATTCGCCGCGTCGTTCCGCGTGTCGCTCAGCGCACTTGGCGCATGCCGCGCGGGCGTTAAAGCATTGAATTCTAATAGTTAGTTATATATATTGACAATACCGCCGGAACGTGCTATCTGGGACGCAGGCACCGTGGTTGACCCCTTAGACTCTCCCCGCCGCGCTTTTCCGGCGGCCCCCCAGGGCCGGCGGAATGGCGCTGCGGGCGCTTGAAGCTTCACCGTACGTACAAGCGAATGACGCGTCATTCGCTGCCTCGGGCGCCGGGGCCTCCGTCGCGCCATGCATCATTCTTTCCTTCCCCTTCGGGGAAAGAATGACGCACGGCGCGCCGGCCCGATCAGCCCGGCAGCGTCTCGGCAGCGAAGAAGCGGCGGGGGTTTTCGTCCAGCATCAGGGCGATGTCGGCCTGCGTCACGCCGCGGGCATGGAGCATCGGGATGAAATCGGTGAACATGTAGCTGTACGGCGGCGGCCACTTGCCCAGCGGGCGCAGCCGGTCCATCTCGGCCTGCTCCGCCGCACTCACCTGGCGCTGGTACTTGCCGAGCCAGCCGCAATGGCGGTCCTGGCTCATCATCACCTGCTTGGCGAAGCCGTCGCGCACCAGCTTGGCCAGATTGTCGGCGCGCGTCTCGTCCGGCATCAGGCGCAAAATGCCGATGCGGTCGAAGCCGATATAGCTGCCGCCATCCACCACGCGGCGATGATACGCCGGGTCCGCATTGCCGCAGCAATGGCCAATGAGGCAGCGATGCGCGCCCACCCCGCCATCGGCGAACAACTTCTGCTGCTCCGGCCCGCCCACGCCATCCTGCGTGTGGGTGATAACAGGCACCCCGGTGGCCCTCTGCGCCAGGCAGGCCGCCGCCAGGAACTTCTGTTCCAGCTCGGTGATCACGGGCGCCCCCGTCGCCACCTTGATCGCGCCGGCCTTGATGCCCGTGCTGCCGATGCCCTGGGTGATCTCCCGCACATACAGCGCCGCGATCTCATCCACCGTGCGCGCGCGCCAATAGGGCGGCAGGCCCAGCTCCTCGAAATAGAAGCCCGTGGTGCACACCACATGCACGCCGGATTTCTCGCTGATCTCCTTCATCATCGTCACGTCCCGCCCCAACTCGATCGGGCAGGGATCCACAAAGCTGCGCACGCCATGCACCTCGCGCAGCTCCACCAAACGCGTCACGGCCTCCGCAATGAAAGCCGGCCGGTCCAGCACCGCCAGCGGGTCATACTCCGCCCCCGCGAACGCAATGAACAAATGCTCGTGCATCAAGGTGCGCCCCAACGCACCGACGGGAATCGGCCCCGTGACAGTGTTCACCATGGTTGCCATCAGCCCGTTCTCCCCTGTGCCCGCACAGCCTGCCCGAGATCGGCAGCGGCGGGAACGGGGAGGGAGACAGCAAGGCCAGGGCTCTGCCCTGGACCCGCTGGGGCCTTAGGCCCCAGACCCCTCGACCTTTTCCGCCTGCGGCGGGAGGGGCCGTCTCGGCGCGCGACACAGACCGGGTCGGCCCCTCCCGCCGCAGGCGGAACTATTGTGGGTCCAGGGACCTCAGGTCCCTGGTGGGGTCCAGGGGCAAAGCCCCTGGCCTTGCCTTCCTTCCCCGATCCGCCGCTACCGGTT
>JAIXTK010000335.1 GCA_027483995.1 Acetobacteraceae bacterium | reverse complement strand
CTACTCGGCCGCCGCCCTGGCTTCCGCCCCGGTGATGCGGAAGCCGCGGTAGTTGTCCGCCACGATCTCGTCGCAGATCTTGCGATACGTGCCCACACCGGCGACGTAGGGCAGGATCACGCGCGGCTTGCCGGGAATGTTGGCGCCCATGTACCAGCTATTGGCGAGCGGAAACAACGTGCGGTCGGCGGCTTCCGCCACGTGCTGCACCCAGCTCTGCTCCGCCTGGCCGGTCGCTTCGATGCAATCGCCCTGGCGGCTGCCGATGGCGGCGAGGCAATCGCTGATCCATTCCACATGCTGCTCGATCGAGACGATCATGTTGGAAAGCACGGAGGGGCTGCCGGGGCCGGTGATCATGAACAGATTGGGGAAACCCGCGGTCATCAGGCCGAGATAGGTCAGCGGCCCGGCCTCCCATTTCTGCTTCAGCGTCTCGCCGTCGCGCCCCTGGATGTCGATGCGGGTCAGCGTGCCGGTCATGGCATCGAAGCCGGTGGCAAACACGATGGCATCCACCTCGTGCTCCACCCCATGGGCCACCACGCCCTGTGCCGTGATGCCCTCGATGGGGGCATTGCGGATATCCACCAGCGTCACGTTGGGGCGGTTATAGGTCTCGAAATAGGCGGTATCGATGCAGATGCGCTTCGTGCCGATCGGGTAGCTGGTGGGCAGCAGCGCCTCGGCACTGGCGGGGTCGCGCACCATCTGGCGGATCTTGCTGCGCACGAAATCGGCCACGTGATCGTTGGCTTCCTTCACCGTGAGCAGGTCGGTGAAGGAGGTCATCAGCGCGGCGCCGCCGAGCTTCCAGCGCTCCTCGAACACGCGCGTGCGTTCCTCGGCGGAAACCTCCAGCGCGGAGCGTTCGGCGGGGGCGCCAACCACGCCCTTCATCGTCCAACGCTGGGCGGCGCGGCGGGCCGGGTAGTCGCCCTTCCACTCCTGCTCGTACTCGGCGGGCATCGCCGCGTTGCGCGAGGGCAGGGAGAAATTGGGCGTGCGCTGGAAGATGGTGAGGTGCGCGGCCTGCCTGGCGATCTCCGGGATGGACTGGATGGCCGAGGAGCCGGTGCCGATAACGGCCACGCGCTTGCCGCTGAAGTCCACGCCCT
This sequence comes from Acetobacteraceae bacterium, assembly GCA_027483995.1. GTDB lineage: Bacteria > Pseudomonadota > Alphaproteobacteria > Acetobacterales > Acetobacteraceae > CAMDGX01. The sequence continues at coordinate 1,670 of JAIXTK010000335.1, read as the reverse complement.
CATGCGGCCAGTGGCCGGTGTGGTACGTGGCGCCGCAGAAGCCGTCGAGCCCCGGGAAATCCGGCAGCTGCGTGGTGGAAAGGCAGCCAGTGGCCATCACGCAATAGCGCGCCGAAACCTCGTCCCCCTGGTCGGTGCGCACGGTCCAGCGCCGTGTGGCCTCGTTGAAATGCGCTGCGGTCACGCGGGTGGAGAAGCGGATGTCGCGCCGCAGATCCAGCTTCTCGGCCACGAAGCGGGCGTAGCGCAGGATATCCGGCTGGGCGGAATACAGCTCCGGCCAGTGCCATTCCTGCTGGATCTCGTTGGAGAAGCCGTAGGAATACTGCACGCTTTCCACGTCGCAGCGCGCGCCGGGGTAGCGGTTCCAGTACCAGGTGCCGCCAACATCCTCGCCGGCTTCGAAGGCGATGGCCGAAAGCCCCTGGTTGCGCAGCCGGTGCAGCATGTAGAGCCCGGCGAAGCCCGCGCCGACCACCACCACGTCTGTCGCATCGGGCACGACACCGCGCGTTGCTGCCTGGGACATGCTTCCTCCGCTGGTGCCACTGGCACTGCATTCTCTGCGAAGCAGGCCACAGCCGCCGCGGCCGGTCAACGGCGGCGCGGCGTCCGGTATACAGGCCCGCAGCGCTGGTCTATGGCCTCAGGGGCGGGGATCGTTGCGCCCCCCGGCAGGCATGGCTGGCGATTCCGATGGTTTTCAGCTCGATCACCTTCCTGTTCTACTTCCTGCCGGTGGTGCTGCTGCTTTACTTCGTGTTGCCGTGGCGCAATGCGGTGCTGCTTGTGGCCAGCCTGGCCTTCTATGCCTGGGGCGACCTGGCCCACCTGCCGATCCTGCTGGTGTACATCGTGGTGAACTGGGCGGCCGGCCTGGCCATGGCCGATCCGCGCCGCACAGGCTTGGTGGCGGTGCTGGGCATCGCGGCCAATCTCGGCCTGCTGCTGGTGTTCAAGTATGCCGGGTTCCTGGTGGCGCAGGTGAATGCGCTGGGCGCGCTGCCAGCCCTGCCGGTGCCGCAGATCGCGCTGCCGCTCGGGATTTCGTTCTTCACCTTCCAGGGCATCTCCTACCTGATCGACATCTGGCGCGGCGACGTGAAGCCGCAGCGCAGCCTGGTGGCGTTCGGCATGTACAAGGCGATGTTCCCGCAACTCATCGCCGGCCCCATCGTGCGCTACCGCATGATCGCCGGGCGCATCGCCGGGCGACGCGTGTCGCTGCTGCGGTTCCGCATGGGGCTGCAGGTGTTCATCCTGGGCTTGGCGCAGAAGGTGCTGATCGCCGACACCGTGGCGCTGCCGGCGGACCGCATCTTCGCGCTCCCGGCGGCGGAGCTGACCCTGGCCACGTCTTGGCTGGGGGCAGCCTGCTACACGATCCAGATCCTGTTCGATTTCGCCGGCTATTCCAACATGGCAATCGGGCTGGCGCACATGCTGGGCTTCCGGTTCCCCGCCAACTTCAACCGGCCCTACATCGCCCAGTCCGTCACGGATTTCTGGCGGCGCTGGCACATGAGCCTGTCCGGCTGGTTCCGCGACTATCTCTACATCCCGCTGGGCGGCAATCGCGGCTCGGCGGCGGCCACCTTCCGCAACCTGCTGCTGGTGTTCGTCCTGTGCGGCTTCTGGCACGGCGCCAGCTGGACCTTCCTGGCCTGGGG
>JAIXTK010000494.1 GCA_027483995.1 Acetobacteraceae bacterium | reverse complement strand
GGCCGGTGGCGTCGAAGCTTTCCTTGATGGTCATGGGCACGCCGTGGAGCGGGCCGGTGGGGCCCTTGGCCTTGTTGCGGTCGAGCGCGGTGGCCTGTTTGCGGGCACGGTCGAAGTCTCGCACCACGACGGCGTTGATGCGGGGATCGAGGCGTTCGACGCGGGCGATGTAGTGATCGAGCAGTTCGCGGGCGCCGATGCTGCCCTTGCGGATGAGGGCGGCCTGGCGGCGGGCCGACAGGAAGGTGGGGTCCATTGTGCGTTTCCTCCGGCGCGGCCGTGCTTTGCGGCACTCTGGCCCGGCTCGGCGCGCGAGGCTAGGGTGCCGGCCGGCATTGCAGCCGCAACCAAGGAGACGGTCCATGATCCATGTGCTCGCCATCATCACCGCCAAGCCCGGCATGCGGGAGACGATCCTGACGGCGTTTCGCGCCAACATGCCGGCGGTGCACGCGGAGAAGGGCTGCATCGAATACCAGCCGGTGATCGATGTGGAGAATTTCGGCGCGATCCAGACGCCGCTGGGGCCGGACAGCTTCGTGGTGGTGGAGAAGTGGGCGACGGCGGACGACCTGAAGGCGCATGGCGCGGCGCCGCACATGGCCGCCTATGCCGCCAAGACGCGCGAGCATGTGGCCAGCCGCGTGATCCATGTGCTGAAGACCGCCTGAGCGATGAACGACGCTGCCGCACCGTTGCTGGGGGCTGACGAGCCCTCGCCCGTGTTGCTGCATCCGCCGGGGGTGAACCCGGCGGATTGGGCGGCGGGGGGCGGCAGCCCCTTTCTTCTGGCCGCGGATCATGCCGGCAAGCGTCTGCCGCGGCGGCTGGGGGATCTTGGGATCAGTGAAGCGGAGCTGGACCGGCATATCGGCTGGGATATCGGCATCTGGGGCACGACCACGATGCTGGCCGACCGGCTGGGGACGCTGGCGATCGGGCAGGGGTATTCGCGGCTGGTGATCGACTGCAACCGCAACCCGGATTGGGCGAGTGCGGTGCCGGAGATCAGCGAGAGCACGGCGATCCCCGGCAATGCCGGGATTTCCGCGGCGGCACGGGCGGCGCGGGTGGCGGAGATCCATGCGCCGTATCACGCGGCGCTGGAGGGCACGGTGCGGGCGCGGGTGGCGACGGGGGAGCCGTTGCTGTTCGTGGCGATGCACAGCTTCACGCCGGTGTACAAGGGTGTCTCGCGGCCCTGGCATGCCGGGGTGCTGTATGATGTGGAGGATGCGCGCTCGCTGCCGTTGGCGCGGGTGATGCTGGACCTGCTGCGGGCCGAGGCGGGCCTGGTGGTGGGGGATAACGAGCCGTATGTGCTGACGGCCAGTTCCGATCATTCGGTGCCGACGCATGCGCAGGGCAATGGCGTGCGCTACCTGGAGCTGGAGATCCGCCAGGACCTGATCGCCGGCGTGGCCGGGCAGCAGGAATGGGCGGAGCGGCTGGCGCGGTTGATCCCGTTGGCCTGGGCGCGCGCGGCCGGCTGAGCCGGCTTTCTCGATTCTCGATCGTGGTGGGTTTGTGACGGTGTGCGACAGGGTGTCGCGCGCCGTGCAACCTGTTTCAAATTGGTTGATTTCGCGCGCCATGGCGTTTCAATTTAGTGAACAAGACAACCAGGTTTGTTCATTTGGGACCCGTTTATTGGTATTGTAATGGGGATGGAATATTGACGGCGATTCACAATCTTTTCTCGTGCGTACTGGACGATTACGAGTGCTGTATTGGCCGCACGCATTCTCCGGTGGCGCCCCGCCCCGGATGTCGCGAAGCCAAGGGATACCGCATTCATGACCAACGTCACTGTGCTCGGCGCCGGCGGTGCCACCGTTACGCTCAGTTTTGATTCAGCGGATAATGCCGTGCTGGCCCGTAGCCTGGCCGGGGCGGTGACCCAGGGGGTGCTGTCGGGCGCGCTGGTGCCGGCGGCCAGCAAGGCGGGGCCGCCACCCGCTGTGCCGGCGGGCAAGCTGGGCGAATGGGTGCAGCAAGGCAACGGGGCCACGGTGCTGCCGGACAACTATGCGGCGATCGTCTCCACCGCGAAGAAGGCGACGATCTTCGGCACCGGCGAGGACAACATGTCGGTGCTGGCCAATGGGAACCTGACCTTCCACAGCGGTGGTGGCAGCGGCACGGTGGTGGCGGGCGGCGGCGACAATCGCATCTTCCTGCCGGGCAAATCCGGCGCCTGGTCGGTGAACACCGGGGGCGGTGATGACATCATCACCGCGCTGGGCGGCGGCAACGACACGGTGGCGGCCGGGGGCGGGCGCAATGCGATCCAGCTCGGCGGGGGCAGCGACCTGGTGATCTCCGAAGGGCGGGACCGGATCGTGCTGGGCAGCGGCAGTGCCACGATCATTGCCAGCGCCGGGGCGGGCGGCGATTGCGACGACGATGATCACGGCCATGGCGGCGGCACCAGCCAGCAGGTGTGGGGTGGCAGCGGCAGCCTGTATTTCGTCGGCGGGGCGGGGCCGGCCACGGTGCTGGGCGGCGCGGGAAGCGCCACGATCTTCGGTGGTGAGGGGACGAATGAGTTCCGCGGCGGCAGCGCGGGCAACAACCTGATCTATGCCGGCACGGGGCGCGCCACGGTGTTCGGCGGCGGCGATGGCGACGTGATCTATGCCGAGGGCGATCGCAACCAGGAGCTGAATGCCGGGCCCGGTGCCAGCACGCTGTTCGGCGCGCTTGCAGATGGGGACAACATCTTCCGTGCCGGCAGCGGCGACACGGAGATCGTGGGCGGCTGGGGCAATGACCGGTTCGTGGCCGGGCTGGGCGATTCCACCATCAGCGGCGGACCTGGCAAGGACGTGTATGCCTTCATCCGCGGATCCAGCGGCGGGCACGACATCATCTGGGGCTTCGATGGCAATGATCGCATCAAGCTGGAAGGCTATGGCGGCAGCGCAGTGAAGGCGGCGCTGGCCAGCCAGGTGCAGGTGGGCGGCGGCGTGCAGATCACGCTCGCGGACAGCACGCAGGTGACGTTCATGGGGCTGTCGCAGCTCACCAAGTCCGATTTCGGCTGAGGGGCGCGCCATGTTTCGCCGGATTGCCGTGGCGCTGATGCTGGCGCTGGCGCCGGCCGGTGCGGGGGCCGTGCCGATGGCATGGACCTTCGCCGGCACGTTGACGAGGGATGACGAGGTGCAGCTGTTCGCGCTGCACCTGCCGGGGCCCGCGGTGGTGACGCTGCGCACCACCAGCTACGCCGGTGGTACCGATGCCCTGGGGGGCACGGTGCCGCGGGGTGGGTTCGACCCCATCCTGGCGTTGTTCGACACTGGCGGAATGCTGGTGGGCCAGAACGACGATGGCGGGGCGGATGTGCCCCCCGATGCGCTGACCGGGGCGACGTTCGATGCCTTCCTGGTGCTGGTGCTGGCGGGCGGCGACTACACGCTGGCGGTGGCGCAGTTCGACAATTTGGCGCGCGGGCCCACGCTGGCCGATGGGTTCGAGCGCACGGGGCAGGCGGGCTTCACCACCGGGTTCGGCTGCCCGGATGCGCAGCCTTCGTTCAACGACGTTTCGGGCGTGGACGGGTGCGGGCGCAGCGCGGCCTTCGCGGTGGATGTGGTGGCGCAGATCCCGGAGCCGGCCTCGGCGGCGTTGCTGCTGGGGCCGCTGGCCGCGTTGGGGCTGCGGCGGCGCAGGTAGAACGGCAGGGCTCGCTCCTGTAGGCTGTGCGCAAACAACCGCGCGGGAGCGACGCCCATGGCCGCCTATGAGTTCGAGCATATCCATCTGCGCAGCCCCGATCCGGACAAGACCGCCGACTGGTTCGGGCACATGTTCGGTGCCGAGGTGATCCGCTCTGTGGTGGCAGGCGCCCCGCGGGTGGATGTTCGGCTCGGTGGGATGGATATCTTCATCGCGCCGGCTGGCAGCGATGCGGCCGCCGCACCGGGGCACCCGCACCAGGGGCTGGATCATTTCGGGCTGCGCGTGGCCGACCTGGAAGCCGCGGTGGCGGAGCTGAAGGCGCGCGGGGCGGTGTTCACCATGGAGCCGAAGCTGCTGCGGCCGGGCCTGCGCATCGCGTTCCTGACCGGACCGGAAGACGTTTCCATCGAACTGCTGCAGCGGGATTGAGCGCCATGAGCAAGACCATCGTGACGCACGCGAAGGACGCCAGCTACGACCGCGGGCTGCGCGCCTTCTTCGAATACCGCCACCTCGGTATTCCCCAGGCCACCGACGGCAAGTTCGGCGCCCATGTGATCCGCGCCGTGCCGGAGACCCATGCGGAACCGAAATGGCACCTGCACGAGCTGGACTTCCAGTTCGTGTACATCCTCAAGGGCTGGGTGGAGTTCGAATACGAGGATGCGGGCTTCGTGCGCCTGGAAGCCGGCAGCTCCGTGCTGCAGCCGCCGCGGATCAAGCACCGCGAAGTGCGGCACAGCGACGATATCGAAATCCTGGAAATCACCTCGCCGGCGGAGTTCGAGACGAAGCTGGTGGAGGATCTGTAGGAAGCAAGGCCAGGGCTCTGCCCTGGACCCGCCAGGGACCTGAGGTCCCTGGACCCACGTGACCTTCCGCCTTCGGCGGGGAGGGGCCGTCGAGGCGGTGGAGAGACCCGGGCGGCCCCTCCCCGCCGAAGGCGGAAAAGTGAAGGGGTCTGGGGCCTAAGGCCCCAGCGGGTCCAGGGCAGAGCCCTGGCCTTCCTGCCGTCACGCCCATGAAACAGCGCGCGGATGTGGCATTGGTGGAGCGCGGGTTGGTGGAGTCGCGCGCCAAGGCGCAGGCGTTGATTCTGGCGGGGAAGGTGTTTTCCGGCACGGTTCGCATCGACAAGGCGGGTCAGCCTGTCGGGGACGGGGTGGCGCTGGAGGTGAAGGGGCAGGAGCATCCCTGGGTCTCGCGCGGGGGGATGAAGTTGGCCAAGGCCCTGGAGGCGTTCGGGCTGTCGCCGGAGGGGGGGGTGTGCCTGGACATTGGCGCCTCCACGGGTGGGTTCACCGATGTGCTGCTGACGCATCGCGCGATGCGGGTGCATGCGGTGGATGTGGGGCATGGGCAGCTGGCGTGGAAGATTCGCAGTGATCCCCGGGTGGTGGTGCATGAGCGCACCAATGCGCGGCACCTGACGGCGGAGGCGATCGGGGAGCCGGCTCAGGTGCTGGTATGCGATGCCAGCTTCATCGGGCTGCGGACGGTGCTGCCGGCGCCATTGGCGTTGTGCGTGCCGGGGGCCTGGGCGGTGGCGCTGATCAAGCCGCAATTCGAGGCCGGGCCGGGCGAGGTGGGCAGCAAGGGCGTGGTGCGCGATCCCGCGGTGCATGAGCGGGTGTGTGCAGAGATCCGGGAATGGTGGGCGGGGCTGCCGGGCTGGGAGGTGTTGGGCATCGCCGAAAGCCCGATCACGGGGCCGGAGGGGAACCGGGAGTTCCTGATCGGCGCGCGGCGTGGGGGGTAGTTACGGCCGCTCGGCGGGTTGCCGGGCCGTTTCCACCTGGCTCACCTCGGCGAGCAGCGCCCAGACGCGGCCGGGTTCCAGCCGCACGTCGGGATCGTTCAGCAGGCGGTCGAGTTCATCGAGTTTGCGGCTGTAGTCGGACTCGGTCATCGGGCGGCTCCTGGAAGGTGTCGCTTGCTTCCACGGCGCGCAGATGGCCCCAAGATCATGGCCGACAGATGGCCGAATTCGCACAGACGCATGACGACTGCGTGAGGACTCTTTCAAGGCGAAGGCGCGGCGTGCGGGGGGCAACGCGCGCCTGGCCGGTTGGTTGCGGGCAGGCCCCGCTATGGCAGCTTGTTGTCCAGGAAGGCGGCCACGGCCGGGGTGCGGCGCAGTTCCTCCATCTCCGCCTCGGTGGGCAGCTGGGGCTTGTCGCGCAGCTGGTTCACCATGCACAGGAAGCCCATCGGCGCGCCGGCGGTGGCGCGGAACTGGTGCCAGACCCAGGGCGGGATGGTGACGAGGTCGTTCTGCTTCACCACGTGCACGGTATCGCCCAGCAGGCAGTGGCCCTCGCCGCGCAGGATCAGCACGGCGTGCATGTGCTCGTGCCGCTCCATGCTGGAATGGCCGCCGTCATCCATCTCGAAATAGCGCAGCTCGCAGCCGAAGCCGGGGTCGTTGAACAGGGTCTGGCGGGTGATGGATTTGAAGGGCGCGGCGCCTTCTTCCTTGTAGGGATGCAGCGGCACCTCGTTCCAGCGCCAGGCCTGGAAGGGGCGGACGGTGCCGGTGTGTTCGCTGTCCATGCTCAGGCTCCGGTGGGGTGGGCGGCGACGGCGCGGGTGAAGGCGGCGGTTTCCTCGGCCAGGCGCTCACGCGCTTCCAGCAGGCTGCCGCCGATCAGAACCATCGTGCGCGGGCCGTAGAAGTCAAGGATCTCGCCCACCCGCGCCAGCGTCATGCCGCCGGCGGGAACGGGCACGGCGCCGGGCATGTCGTGCCATTCCTGACGGGCGTTGGTGGCGAGATCGGTGCAGGTCTGCTGCGAGTAGCCGAAGCGGCCGCCATGGCTGGGGAAGACCACGGCATCGGCGCCCAGCAGGCGGAACAGCTTGCCGATCAGCGCGGGCGGCGCGATGCGCGCGGCGCCACCCATGCTGGGATGGGCGAGGAAGCTGAAATCCGGCGTCTCTCGCCCCAGGGTGTGGAAGGTGGACAGCCCGCAGACCATCGGCGCGATCACCACGGAATCGAGCCCCGCCTCGCGCGCCTGGCGGATCTGGGTGCGCATCGTCTCCAGCGTGCCGGAAAGGCTCGGCGCGTAGCGTGTGTTGTGGCCGGTGCGGCGGCTGGCCACGAGCACGGCGGCGGCGCAGGCGGCCATGCGGTGGGCGAAGCGGCCATAGCCCTGGTCCGCCATGCCGTGGTCGTCCTTGATCCAGTCGATCCCGCCCTCGGCGAAGCGCCCGGCGAGCTGGGCCAGCAGCTCGATCGGCGCGCCCTGCGGCTTGATGGCGGAGCAGGTGAGCGCCCTGCCCGGCCCGATGCCGAGCCGCGTGCGCATGCCGGCCTCGCCATGGTTCGGCCCGCCGAAGGCCGCAGCCATGGCCGGCGGCATCTCGAAATCGTGCAGCGTCACGTCCTCGTGGAGCGAGGTATTGCCGAACAGCATGTTGATCAGCTGGCCGGCATCGTTGCCCACGGTCTCTGCCGCCAGCCCGATCCGCACCTCAAAGATACCGCCGCCGAGATCGGCGATGTCTTGCACCTCGCCCACCACCTCCCGCAGCACGCGGTTGTCGGTGATGGCGCCGAGCGGCATTTCCACGCTCTGCTCCACGGCGATGCCCTGGGCACGCGCGGCGATGGAAGCGGCGTCGCCGCGGATGCGGTAGGTGGCCTGGATGCGGGTCATGCCCGCCGGTTAGCAGATAGCGCTAGACCGAGGAAAGCACCGCCGGTGCCAGCCCCGCCACCTTGGCCGCGGGGTGGGACGGGTTGCGGAAGCGCATCTCCCCTTCCGGCGCCGCATCCGGCGCCGCCGCCCCCAGCATCTCCAGCCGCGACGAGCAGGTGACGGCGATCACGCCGCGGGAGCTGGGATGGGCCAGGAACTGCCGTGCCTCGCCTTCCAGCTCCAGCCGCTCGCGCAGGGCGCGCCATTCGATGCGGTCGGTATCCTCCACCAGCATGGCCAGGATGCCGGGCCGCGTGCCCGACAGCCGCAGCGGTGCGATGGAAGACAGCCGCTTGCGGATGGCGACGGC
>JAIXTK010000210.1 GCA_027483995.1 Acetobacteraceae bacterium | reverse complement strand
GGAGGAAGCCGCTGCCGGCCGCACCGCCTACGCCCTCTGCCGCCCGCCCGGCCACCACACCTATGCGGCGCGGGACGGCGGGCATTGCTACCTCAACAACGCCGCCATCGCCGCCGAGCGGCTGCGCCGGCGCGGGGCGGCGCGGGTGGCGATCCTGGATATCGACAGCCACCACGGCAACGGCACCCAGGGCATCTTCTGGGAACGCGACGACGTGTTCTTCGCCTCCGTGCATGGCGACCCGAATGGCTACTACCCCTGGTATGTCGGCCATGCCGGGGAACGCGGGGCGGGCGCCGGGGCGGGCTGCAACCTCAACATGCCGCTGGCGAAAGGCACCGGCGACGAGGCCTGGCTGGCGGCGATCGCGGCTGGGCTGCGCGAGATCCGGCGCCACGGGGCGGAGGCGCTCGTGATCAGCCTGGGCATGGATGCCAGCCGGGACGAGCCGCTGCACTTCCTGGACATCACCGATGACGGCTTCGCCCGCGCTGGCGAGGCGATCGCGGGGGCCGGCCTGCCCTGTGCCGTGGTGCAGGAGGGCGGCTACAACCTGGATGCGCTGGGGCGCCTGCTGCAGCGCTTCCTCTCCGGGCTCGGAGCCTGATTGCTCGCCGCACGCTGCTGCGCGCCGGCGCCGGGCTGCTGCTCGGTGGCTCCGTGCCGGCGGCGTACGGCTTCGCCATCGAGCCGGCCTGGCGGCTGGAGGTGGTGCGCTACGCGCTCACCCCGCCCGGATGGCCGGCGGGCCTGAAACTGCGCATCGCGGTGCTGGCCGATCTGCACGTGGGCGAGCCCTATATGGGCCTGTCGCGGATTGGCCGGATCGTGGACACGGCGAATGATTTGCGCGCGGACCTCGCCGTGGTGCTGGGCGACTATCACGCCAGCCATCGCTTCATCACCCGCGTGGTGGAGCCCGCCGAGGCGGCTGCGGCGCTGGGGCGGTTGCGGGCGCCGATGGGGCAGTATGCGATCCTGGGCAATCACGACTACTGGAGCGGCGCGCAACTCTGGCGCCGCGCCATGCGGGATGCGGGGCTGCGGCTGCTGGAGAACCGGGCGGTACGGCTGGGCGAGGGCGACACCGCGTTCTGGCTCGGCGGCCTGGCCTCCATGCTGGCGATCCGTCTGGGGGGCGGCCGGTTTCACGGGCTGGGCAACCTGCCCCATGTGATGGGCATGGCGCGGGGCCCGGCGCCACTGATCCTGCTGGCGCATGAGCCGGATATCTTCCCCGTGGTGCCGGACCGGGTTTCGCTGACACTGTGCGGCCACACCCATGGCGGGCAGGTGCGGCTGGCGGGGTATTCGCCGCTGGTGCCCTCCCGGTTCGGCAACCGCTACGCCTATGGCCACGTGGTGGAGGGCGGGCGGCACATGATCGTGACCGGCGGGCTGGGCATCAGCATGATGCCGGTGCGCCTGGGCGTGCCGCCGGAGGTGGTGCTGGTGGAGCTGGGCTGAGGCGCGCCGGGCTGGCCGGTGGCGGCGCGTAAGAATGGGTCTTCTCGTTGACGATCGGCATCTTCTGCTGCGACACTCCCGCCCGTGACGATCGCCCGCATCCAGAGCTTCGCCTTCTCCGGCATCGAGGCCGTGCCCGTGGAGGTACAGGTGCAGATCTCGCCGGGCGTGCCGGCCTTCCTGGTGGTCGGCCTGCCGGACAAGGCGGTGGGCGAGGCGCGGGAACGGGTGCGCGCGGCCCTCACGGCCATGGGGCTTTCGCTGCCGCCCAAGCGCGTGCTGATCAACCTGGCCCCGGCCGACCTGCTGAAGGAAGGCAGCCATTTCGACCTGCCGATCGCACTCGCCGTGCTGGCGGCGATGGACGTGCTGCCGCGCGAGGAGATGGGCGAGTTCGCTGCCGTGGGCGAGCTTTCGCTGGATGGCACGCTGAACCCGGTGGCCGGCGTGCTGCCGGCGGCGATGGCGGCCAATGCGCGCGAGCTCGGCCTGGTATGCCCCGCCGCCCAGGGTGGCGAGGCGGCCTGGGCCGGGGCGCAGTTCCCGGTGCTGGCGGCCCCCGACCTGCTGGCGCTGGTGAACCATTTCCGCGGCACCCAGGTGCTCTCCCCGCCCGCCGCCGCGGGGCTGGCGGAGGGGCCGGCGATGCCGGATCTCGCCGAGGTGCGCGGCATGGAAGCCAGCAAGCGCGCCTTGGAGATCGCCGCGGCCGGCGGGCACAATCTGCTGCTGATCGGCCCGCCCGGCTCCGGCAAGTCCATGCTCGCCGCGCGGATGCCCGGCCTGCTGCCCGACCTCGCGCCGCTGGAGGCGCTGGAGGTGAGCATGATCCATTCCGTGGCGGGCATGCTGGAAGGCGGGCGGCTGGTGATGCGCCCGCCCTACCGGGAGCCGCATCATTCCGCGAGCATGGCCGCACTCACCGGCGGCGGGCAGCGCGCCAAGCCGGGCGAGGTTTCCCTGGCGCATCGCGGCGTGCTGTTCCTGGATGAGCTGCCGGAGTTTCCGCGCGGCGCGCTGGAGGCGCTGCGCCAGCCGCTGGAGGCCGGGCGCACCACCGTCTCCCGCGCCGCCGCCCACGTGACCTATCCGGCGCGGTTCCAGCTGGTGGCGGCGATGAACCCATGCCGCTGCGGCTACCTGGGCGATGCCGCGCGCGAGTGCGGCCGGGCGCCGCGCTGCGGGGAGGACTACCAGGGCAAGATCAGCGGCCCGCTGCTGGACCGCATCGACCTGACGGTGGAGGTGCAGCCCATCCCGCCCAGCGAGCTCTCGCGCGCCCCGCCCGGGGAGCCCAGCGCCGTGGTGGCCGCCCGCGTGGCACGGGCCCGCCAGGCCCAACGCGCGCGCTTCGGCGAGGGCGGGGCGGCCACCAACGCCGAGGCGGATGCGACGAAGTTCGAGCTGCAGGCGGAGGCCCGCGCCCTGGCCGAACAGGCGGCAGACCGGCTGCGGCTGTCGGCGCGCGGCTATACCCGCACGCTGCGCGTCGCCCGCAGCATCGCCGACCTCGCCGGCGCCGCCACGATCCGCCGCCAGGACGTGGCCGAGGCGCTGGCCTTCCGCCACCGGATGCCGGGGCGGCGCTAGCTGCCGGCGATGTCGCCGCGGGCCAGGGCGGCGGTTTTATCGTTCCGCAAGAGATACCGGTCAAGCTTGCGTGGGCGTCCCGCAGCGCAGCACACGGTGCGCTGGTGCGGTGCGGGGGCGCTCCTGTATATGTCCGGCGCGGCACCCGGCGCCTTATGGAAGACAGTATGGCATTCTCTATCCGCCGCAGCCTGGCCTGGATGACCATCTCGCAGGCCGGCCAGGCCGTGACCCAGTTCGGCGCCTCCCTGGTTCTGGCGCGGCTGCTCTCCCCCTACGAAACCGGCGTGTTCGCGATGGCTGCGGCGGTGGCCGGGGTGCTGGGCATGCTGCGCACCATCGGCCTGTCGAATTACGTGATCCGCGCCGCGTCGGTGGACCGGGATTTCCTCGCCGGCGTCTTCACCGTGAACGCGGCATTGGCGGTTGCCGTATCGACGTTGATTGTCGGGATGAGCCTGCTGGGCGGGCATCTGCTGGGCGAGCCCGGGGTGCGCGACGTTCTGCTGGCGCTGGCCATTGTGCCGCTGCTCTCCAGCCTGGAGCTGCTGCCCTCCGCCTGCATCGAGCGGCAGGGCAATTTCCGCGTGATCTCCATGGTCAATCTTGGCCGCAACCTGGTGGCCACCGGCGTGATGCTGGCGGCCGCCTTCGCCGGGCACAGCTACATGAGCCTGGCCTATGGCCAACTGGCCGGCGCGGTGACCGCCGTGATCGCGATCAACATTGCCGGGCGGCACTATGCCAGCCTGCGGTTCGGGCTGACGGGCTGGCGCGAGATCACGCGCTACGGCCTCGACATGCTGGCCACGACGGGGGTGGTGCAGCTTTACATGCGCCTCTCCGAATTCATGGTGGGCTGGCTGCTGGGGCTGCACGCGCTGGGGCTGTATGCGCGCGCCAGCGGCTTGCTGACCATCATGTGGGAAAACTTCCAGCTGATCATCCTGCGCGTGATCTATGTGGACCTCGTGGCACAGAAGCGCATGGGGCTGTCGTTCCGCTCCAGCTACCTGCGCGTGCTGTCGGTGGCCACCGCCTTCCTCTGGCCTGCCTTCGGCGGCGTGGCCGTCGTGGCCGGGCCGCTGCTGCTGACGCTGTACGGGGCGCAGTGGGTCGACGCCCATGTGGCGCTGAGCCTGCTGATGGTGGGTGCGGTCATTGGCACAACCATCCTGATGACCTGGGAGCTCTTCCTCGCAGCGAACGAGACCCGGCGCATGGTGCGGCTGCAGGCGATCCAGTGTGGTTTCGGGGTGGTGGCGTTCGGGGTGGGTTGCCTGTTCGGCATTGCCGGCGCGGCAATGGCGCGCATTGTCGAAGCGATGTTCAACGTCGTGCTCTACCGCCCGCATTTGGCACGCCTCACCGACACGACGCTGCGCGACGTGCTGCCGATCATGGGGCAGGGGATGGTCCTGATGATGCTGGCCGTCACGCCGGCGGGGCTTGTGATGCTCGCGCACGGGTGGTCCCCGTCTGCGCCGCTGGCTCAGGTTCTGGGCGGCATCGCGGCCGGCGTGGTGTGCTGGGTCATCGGGCTGCGCGTGCTGGATCATCCGCTGTGGGGCGAGTTCCGCAGGCTGACCGGGCGCATCACGGGCAGCCCGGTGGCCGGGCCCACGCCGTGACAGCTGGCGCCAGCCCGCGGCTGCTGGTGGCCGAGCCCACTTTCCGTGGCGGCGACCATGCCCCGATCAACGCCGCGCTGGTGCAGGCCCTGAGGCGTGCCGCCGGGCCCGCGGTGCTGGCGACCACGCGCGTGCAGCATGATGCGATCCTGGAAGCCGATCCGCAGGCTCTGGGCGCCTCGGCATGGCAGGAGATCGAGGTGATGCCGGCGGGGGGCGTGAAGCCCGGCCGTATCCTGGCGCAGTGGCGCATGCTGTCGGCGCTGGTGGCGCAACACCGGCCCACGCTGCTGGTGCTGCTCTCCACCGGGCCGGAGACGCTGTTCGTGGCGCGTGCGCTCGCCCTGCGTTTCCCGCGGCTGCGCCTGTTCCTGGTGCTGCACGGCGTACTGCCCAGCGCCATCGGCTGGCGGTCACGCGATCCGCGCCGGCGGCTGATCGACCTGCGTGCCGGCCTGCGCATTGCGCGCCATCCGCGCATCCGCCTGGTGGTGCTGGAGGATTACATCCGCACCGCCGCCCTGCGCCACCGCCTGGCCGATACGCTGCTGGTATGGCCGCATCCGGTGGTGGAAGGCGAGGCCGCGCCCCCCCGGGCCTGGGCAGCGCCGGGGCGGCTCCGCATCGCCTGGGTGGGCAGCGCCAACAAGCAGAAGGGGTTCGACGATTTCCTCGGCCTGCACCGCGCATGCGGCGCGCGCCATGATTGGACCGTTGCCGGCGCCGCCAGCGCGGAATACGACCCGGCGGCGCTGGCGGGGCTCGATGTGCCGGCCGGCTGGCTGGACCGGCCGACGCTGCTGGCGCGCATCCGCGCGGCGGACTACGCCTTCGTGGCGTTCCGCGGCGCATACGAGCTCACCGCCAGCGGCTCCCTGCTGGATTGCATCAACCAACGCAAGCCGATCCTGGCCGTGCGCAACACCGCGCTGGAGGCCCTGGCGCGGCAGTATGGCCCGATCGGCCATCTGTGCGACGACCTCGCCGGGGTGCAGGCCCTGCTGGACGACGCGGTGGCGCTGCGCGACGCGGCCGCCTATGCCCGCTTCCAGGCCGCGCTGGATGCCATCGCCCGTGACCGCCAGCCCGCGGCGCTGGCCGCCACGATTCGCGCGGATTTCGCATGACCCAGCTGGCCATCATCGTCGTGCTCTACCGCAGCCGGGCGGAGCTGGGCCCGCTCTGGGACTGCCTGCGGGCGCAGAGCTGCCAGGACTGGCGCCTGATCGCGCTGGACAACAGCCCAGAGGATGGCGGCGGCGATTTCCTCGCAGCCCGCGGCGATGCGCGGGTGGAGGTGGTGCGCAACGCGGAGAATCTGGGCTTCGCCCGCGCCGTGAACCAGGGGCTGCGCCGGGCGCTGGAGGGCGGCATTCCGCGCAGCCTGCTGCTGAACCCGGATACGGAGTTCGGCCCGGATTTCCTGTCCGGGCTGATGGACGCCTGGGACCAAACCGGCGCGCAGGTGATCGCCCCGCGGGTGATGTATTACGACGACCCCGACCGGGCCTGGTATGCCGGCGGGCATCTGGAATACGGCTGGATCTTCGCCAACCGGCACGACCCCTACCTGCCCGGCAGCCGCATCGTGGATTTCGCCAGCGGCTGCTGCCTGGGGATCACGGCGCCGGTATTGCAGCGCGTGGGGCTGCTGGACGAGAGCTTCTTCGTCTACTGGGAGGATACCGATTTCTGCCTGCGGCTGAAGGCGGCGGGCGTGCCGATCCAGTATGTGGAGCAGCCGATGCTGCTGCACCATTCCGGCGCCTCCACCGATGGCGGGGAGCGCAGCCCGGTGGGCGAGGTGCTCTATTTCGGCAACTACGCCGTTCTGCTGCGCAAGCATTTCCCGCTGGTGCATGCGCTGCAGATGCTGCTGCGCACCTTCCTCAAGGAGCGCTCCCGCCCGGGGCTGCGGCCCGGCAGCGGCGGGCGCATCGGCCGCGCATTGCTGCGCGGCTTCCTGCGCCGCCGCCGACCGCTGCCGACGGTGTAGGGGTCAGCCCAGCCCGTCGAACAGCGCCGTGGTGATGTAGCGCTCGGCGAAGCTCGGGATGATCACCACGATCTGCTTGCCCGCCATCTCCGGCCGGGCGGCGAGCTTGAGGGCGGCGGCCATCGCGGCACCCGAGGAGATGCCGCCGGGAATACCCTCGCGCCGAGCCAGGCGGCGGGCAGCGGCCATCGATTCGTCGCCGGTCACCTGGATGATCTCGTCGTACACCTTGGTATCCAGCACCGTCGGCACGAAGCCGGCGCCGATGCCCTGGATCGGGTGCGGCGCGGGCGACCCGCCGGAGAGCACGGGGCTGGCCGCCGGCTCCACCGCCACGATGCGCACGCCCGGCTTCTTCGCCTTCAGCGCCTGGCCCACGCCGGTGATGGTGCCGCCGGTGCCAACGCCGCTCACCACCGCATCCACACCGCCGGCGGTATCGTGCCAGATCTCCTCGGCCGTGGTGCGGCGATGGATGTCGGGGTTGGAGGCCGTGCCGAACTGGTCGGCCGTCACGCTGCCGGGGTGCTGGGCGAGCAGTTCCTTCGCCCGTGCCACGGCGCCGTTCATGCCCTTCTCGCGCGGGGTGAGGTCGATCTCGGCCCCCAGGTACTGCAGCATCTTGCGCCGCTCGATCGAAACGCTCTCGGGCATGGTCAGGATCAGCCGGTAGCCGCGCGCGGCGCAGACAAAGGCCAGGCCGATGCCGGTGTTGCCGCTGGTCGGCTCGATGATCACGGCGCCGGGGCCAATCCTGCCCTCGGCCTCCATCACCTCGATCATGTTGACACCGATGCGGTCCTTCACGCTGGCGAGCGGGTTGAAGAACTCCAGCTTCAGCAGCACGTCCGCCTTGAGGCCGTCTTCCCTGGTGATGTTGGGGATGCGCACCAGCGGCGTGTTGCCGATGGTCTCGGCGATGCTGTCGTAGATGCGGCCGCGCAGCGGCTTGTCGAGCTTGAGGGTGCTGGCCATTCCGGTCTTCTCCTGCCCGGCCGGCATGATCTGCGCCGGCCATTTTCACGCTTCAATTGCGTGTATCCGGGATCATACACCCAAACACCGCGCCGGCCAGCACCCCGGGCGGCGGTCAGCGCACCTCGCCATCCCCGCGCAGCGGCTTCACCGGGCCGGTGAGGCGGTTGCCCTTCAGCATCGCCTCGGTGGCGGTGAGGTTCACCACCATGAAGGTCTCGTAGTCGCCGGTGTTGATCGCGGTGTTGTTCTCGATCGTGATCTCCCGCGTCGGCTGGCTCACGCCCTCGGCGCCGATCACGATCATGGCGGAGCGGTTCTCTGCCTGCGGGCCCTTCTGCATGGTGCTGTCGCGCACCACCACGCTGCCGCCGTTGGGAATGTCGATGTGGTAGCTGGCCGTGCCGCTGTCGCCGTCGCGGGTTTCCACGCCGATGATCTCGGTGCGCAGGGCGCGGCTTTTGATGTGGTGGGCGCGGCGCGTATCGGCGAAGCGGCTGCGTTCGATGCGCAGCAGCTTGACCTGGTTCACGTAGATGCCGTGCGCACAGGGCGAGCAGAAGCCGTTGCGCAGGAACTCGCTGTCGCGAATGGTGATGGTGCTCTCGGGATTGTTGGCGGCCAGGATGCCGTTCTGGTTGTTGATGAACTTCACCCGCTCGATCGTGAGGTTGGCGCCTTCCACCCGAATGCCGGCGCCGTTGTTGTCCGGCACGCGGGCGCGCTGCAGCGTGAGGTTGCGCAGCGTGATGCCCTTGCCCGTGGTCACCAGCAACGCCTTGCCCTGGCAGACCTTGTCGGTCATCACCGCGCTGGCATCAGGCTTGGCGCCCTCGATGGTGAGGTTGTTGGCGGAGACCACGGCGCAGTCGAAATACTCGCCGGGGTCGATCACCACGCGGTCACCATCCTTCGCCGCACGGATCGCCTCGGACGGCATCTTGAACTCGCGCGTCTCGCCCACCTCCAGCGTGCGGGCAACGGCCGGGCCCGTGGCCATCGGCATGGCGCACTGGGCCAGGGCCAGCAGCAGCATCGGCAGGGCATCGCGCAATCCGGCCATCTGTCGTCTCCCGTGTGTTCCCCGGCACTGTAGGGGGGCGGACCGCGCTTCTCCAGCACGTCCGCGTGACGCTATCCGCGGCCGACCAGCACCACCCCGGCCACGATCAGCGCGATGCCCGCCACCCGCGTGGCCGAGACCGCGTCGGCGAACACGAAGTAGCCCAGCACTGCGGCCAGCACGAAGCTGAGCCCGACGAAGGGATAGGCCTGGGACAGTTCCACGCGGGAGAGCACGCCCAGCCACAGCACCGTGGCGATGCCGTACAGAACCAGCCCGCCCATCACCCCGGGGCTGGTGAGCACCGCCACCACGATGCGCACCGGCGCGCCGGTGGCCAGCGCCTCGTTCATCGGCCCGGCCGTCATGCCCAGCTTCATCAGCACCTGGGCCACGGCGCCCAGGCCGACGCTGGCCAGGATCAGCAGCAGGATCGTACCGTTCATCGCCTATCTCATCCCCAGCCCGGTGCGCGCGGCCAGCATCACCGCCACCACCGCCAGCACGATCGCCCAGGTCACCCGGTCGCGCACCGCATACAGGATGGGGTCGTGGTGCATGTAGCCGCGCGCGGTGGAAAGCCACATGCGGCAGTTCCACAGCAGCACCAGCGGCACGATGCCCCACAGCAGGCCAGGGGCGGCGAAGCGCCCGGTGGCGGCCTCGTTCTGCACATACAGCGCCAGCACCAGGCTGGCGGCAAAGGAGGCGCAGACGCCGAACATCTGCAGGATCTCGATGTCACCGGGCCCATAGCCGCGCCCGGCCACGGTGCGCTGCACGCGCGCGCTGCTCTCGCGCAGTTCCGCCACCCGCTTCACCAGGGCGAGGCTGAGGAACAGGAAGATCGAGAAGGCCAGCAGCCACAGCGACAGCGAATGCCCCGTCGCCTCGCCGCCGCCGAACATGCGGATGGTGAACAGGCCGGCCAGCGTGAACACATCCACCAGCGGCTGGCGCTTCAACGAGAGCGAATAGGCCATGGAGGCACCGGCATAGATCGCCACCACCAGCAGGATACCGGCCTGCCAGGACAGCAGCGCGGCCAGTGCCAGCAGCGCCGCCCCCAGCCCGATGCCCCATCCCAGCGGCGCCGCCCCCGATGCGAAGGGCCGGCGCCGCTTGGCGGAGTGGGCGCGGTCGGCGGCGAGATCGAGCAGGTCGTTCACCAGGTAGATACCGGAAGCGGCGGCACAGAACGCCGCGAAGGCCTGCAGCCCGCCCCACCAGCTGCCCAGGTCCAGCAGCGCGTGGGAGGTGAGGATGGGCACGAAGACCAGCAGGTTCTTCACCCACTGGTGCGGCCGCATGGCGCGCAGCAGCGTGGGCGCCAGATGCGGGCGCGTGGCGATGCGCCGTTCCACCGGCACAAGCACGCGGGCGGCCACGCCGGCGGAGGCTTCCACCAGCACCGCGGCACCGGCCCATTCCCACACGCCCAGATCGGCACGCGCATCCCCGGCATAGACGAAGCCGCCGCGCCCGAAGCGTTCCACCAACGCCGCGGCCTTGGCTGCCCCCTTGAGGTTGCGGGTGGCGGAGGAGGCGATCACCTCGTCGAACAGGCCGAGGTGCTCGGCCACGCGGCGGGCCACATCCTCGTTCGCCGCGGTGGCGAGCACGAGGCGCCGCCCGGCCGCACGCTGGTCGCGCAGGTAGTCCAGCAGCGCCTCGTTGTAGGGCAGCAATGCGGGATCGGTGGGCGCGGCTGCCGCCACCCGCGCCTTCAGCGCCGCCCGGCCGCCGGCGAACGCCCCCAGCAGGGTGCCGAACCGCATCCCGCCGGCCAGCGCGAGCAGCCCTTCCACCAGCGTGTCGGTGCGCACCAGCGTGCCGTCGAGATCGACGCACAGCGGCAGGTCGGCATGGGCCGACTGCGGCAGTGCCAGGGTGTGTGCAGAGCCGGTGTCGCTCAACGAGGCTGCTCCGTGCAGGGTGCCGGGCAGCCGACGCGGACATCGTCGAAGCCGGTCGCAAGAGCCCAGGCGCGATCGAGCGTGACAGCCCCCACCAGCCCGATCAGCACGACCACCGCAGCAAGATAGATCCGTGCCGCCATGCCCCCAGGGCGCAGCACCGGCGCCAGCCCGGCCCCGAGCGCGAAGACCAGGAAATGCGTATGCGCCGCATAGATGAAAATGCTGCCGCGGAACTGGAAATCCAGGTGAAAGGCGATATTGGTCAGCAGCATGGCCCAAAGCCCCAGCGCCAGCCAGCGTGTGGGCCGATGCACCAGCGCGGCCAGCGCGCCCGCCAGCCAGAACGCGTGCCAGGCCAGGAAGGCCACCTGCCCCAGGGCATCGAAATCCGGCGCGCGGAAATCGAGCATGGTGATCCCGTCCGCCTCCAGCGGCATCGCGGAGAAGCGCGGGGAGACCATGGTGAAACCGACCAGCCGCAGCACCGTCTCGAACAGGCCTTCGCGGAAGCCCTTGGTGCGCTGCCAGTACACCTCCTTGGCCACCGCGACCGGATCGGCCAGGAAGGACGCCACCGCGTCGAGCCGCACCAGCATCGTCAGCACCGCGCAGAGCAGGGCGACACCCAGGCCATAGCGGATCATCGGCCGGATCGCGCCCGCAAGCCCGCGATGGCGCCACCAGGCCAGCGCCTCGGCGAAGACGGGCTGCATCAGGTTGGTGGTGGTCACGCCGTAGGAAAACACCGCGACGGCGAAGCGCATCAGCCGGCCATGGCGCAAATCGGCCAGCCGCCACACCGCCACCAGCCAGGTGGCCGCGATGCCCAGTGCGGCCGGCCCGTAGGCTTCCGGAATGATCGACGTGATCACCTGGCAGCCGGAGACGGCGAACAACAGCGCCAACGCCACCGCCGTGCCGCCGGCCACCGCGAGGCTGCGCAGATAGAGGAACACCACTCCCACCGTGGCAGCGCCGAGCCCCGCCATCACCAGGGCCGCGGCCTGCTTCGGCGCGAACCCCAGGGCGAGAAACGGCCACGCCAGCGGCCGCAGCAGCACGAACAGCGGGTGCTTCACATTGCCGCGCTCATGCTCCTCCAGCGCCAGGATCGCCACGTAGCGCGGCGGGTCGAAATCGAAGGCGAGGTTGTAGAAGTCGAGATACTGGCCCTGGGCCAGCCGCAGCCCCAGCGCCGCATACAGCCCCAGCGCCCCCAGCGCGAGCAGTGCCGCCATCCGCAGGTCCATGCGGTTCACGGGAGGCAAGACCGGGGCCATGTTCGCAGCGGCCTGCATCGGGGCGAATGGCTCCATGCACCTGGGCACAGCCATTGCGGCTGGAGGCAGGCCCCTGTCAACCACCGCACGCCGTGCCCGCGGCCGTCTTGCCTGCCGTGCTGCAGCGCGGCATGGTGCGCGCACAACGAAACACAGGGAGCCTTCATCATGCCGTCTCGCCGCAGTTTCGCGGCGGCCGCGCTTTGCCTGGCCGCAGCTCTTGCCGCCAGCATTGCCGCCGCCCCGGCCTTTGCCCAATCCGGCCAGCCGCCGCTGCGCACCGGGGTGGACGGCACGTTCGCCCCGCACGCCATGGCCAAGCTGGGCGGCGGCATCGAAGGCTTCCAGATCGACCTGTTCACCGAGGCCGCGCGCCGCATGAAGCGCGAAATCGTGATCGACAGCACCAGCTTTTCCGGCCTGATCCCGGGCCTGCAGTCTGGCCGCTACGACTTCATCGCCGCCCCCACCACGGTGACGAAGGAGCGTGCCGAGAACATGCTGTTCACCGCCGGCTACCTCTGGACCGCCTTCCAGTTCGGCATCAAGAAGGGCAGCGCCCCGATCACCGGCTGGGCCGACCTGAAGGGCAAGGCGGTGGCCGTGAACAAGGGCACGCCGTACGAGCAGCTCTCCAAGGCCGAAGGCGAGAAGCACGGCTTCACCACCCAGGTGTACGACACCCAGCCGGACGCGATCCAGGCCGTGCTCTCGGGCCGCGCCTATGCCACGCTCGGCGGCAACACCGTCATCCGCTACGCCGCCAGCCGCAATCCGCAATTCGCCGCCGATCTGGAGCTGACGGACACCCGTGCCCATTGGGGCGCCCCGTTCCGCAAGGACAGCGTGGCGCTGCGCAACCAGATGCAGGACGTGCTGAACTGCATGAAGCAGGACGGCACCATCGCCAAGCTGTCGGAGAAGTGGTTCGGCCAGGCGCCGGCCGCCGATGCGCTGGAGCGGGTGATCACCCCGGGCTACGGCGTGCCGGGCATGCCGGGCTACGACCCCACCCCCTTCACCCTGAAGTGCGACTGATCTAGGTGGCTGCACCGATCATCGAGGCTCGCGCGATCCACAAGCATTTCGGCGCCCTTCATGTTCTGAAGGGCGTCGACCTGCAGGTGGCGGAGCGCGAGCTGGTCTTCGTCATCGGGCCTTCGGGCTCCGGCAAGTCCACCCTGCTGCGCTGCCTGAACCGGCTGGAGACGCCGGATTCCGGCAGCGTGGTGGTGGACGGGATCGACCTTCTGGCCCGCGCCACCGATATCAACCGCGCCCGCCAGCGCATCGGCATGGTGTTCCAGAGCTTCAACCTCTACCCGCACATGACGGCGCTGGGGAACGTGACGCTGGCGCTGCGCAAGGTGGCGGGCAAGACCGCCGCCGAGGCCGAGGCGCTGGGCCTGGCGGCGCTGGACCGGGTGGGGCTGCGCGACCGTGCCGGCCACACGCCGGGCCAGCTTTCCGGCGGGCAGGCGCAGCGCGTGGCGATCGCGCGGGCGATCGCGCTGGAGCCACGCGTGATGCTGTTCGACGAGCCGACCAGCGCGCTGGATCCGGAGCTGGTGGGCAGCGTGCTGGCCGTGATGCGCGAGTTGCGCCAGGACGGGATGACGATGGTGGTGGTGAGCCACGAGATGGGCTTCGCCCGCGCCGCGGCGGACCGCGTGGTGTTCATGGATGACGGCCAGATCGTGGAACAGGGCGCCCCCGCCGCGATCTTCGAGGCGCCGCAGGAGGCCCGCACGCGTGCCTTCATCGGCCAGATCCAGCGGCATTGATGCCCCGGGCATGACGAGCTGGGAGCGGTTCCTCGACACCTTCTTCAACGCGAAGGTGATGGCCAAATACTGGCCCGATATCCTGTACGGCATGTGGGTGACGATCGAGCTGGCCGTGCTGGTGGTGATCACCGGCATCGCCAGCGGGCTGCTGCTGGCCCTGCTGCGCGCCGCCGGCATTCGCCCGCTGAACTGGCTGATGATCTTCGTGGTGGACGTGCTGCGTGCCCTGCCCCCGCTGGTGATCATCGTGCTGATCTATTTCGGGCTGCCCAGCGTGGATATCGCCCCCTCCGGCTTCGTTTCCACCTGGGCGGCGCTGGCGCTGGTGCTGATGGCGTTCAGCGAGGAGATCTTCTGGTCCGGCATCACCGCCGTGCCGCGCGGCCAGTGGGAGGCTTCGCGCAGCACCGGGCTTTCCTTCACGCAGACACTGCTCTTCGTGGTGCTGCCGCAGGCCCTGCGCATGACCATCCCGCCGCTGACCAGCCGCACCATCGCCATCACCAAGGGCACCGCGCTCGGCTCCGTGGTGGCAGTGAGCGAGATCCTGGGCCAGGCCTCCTCGGCGGTGTCGAACAGCTACAACCCCTCCCCGCTCATGCTTGGTGCCGCGGCCTATCTGGTGCTGTTCATCCCCGTGGTGGTTGCCGGGCGGTGGGTGGAAACACGTTTCGCGTG
>JAIXTK010000364.1 GCA_027483995.1 Acetobacteraceae bacterium | reverse complement strand
GCGCGGCCCGGCCCCCGTCATCACCGCGCCGCACAAGCTGGTGCCGCATTCCTCCATGCGCCGGGTGATCGCCCGCCGCCTCAGCGAGGCGAAGTCCAGCATCCCGCATTTCTACGTCTCGATGGATATCGAGGTGGATGCGCTGTGGAAGCTCGGCGAAGACCTCAACGCGCGCAGCCCGAAGGAAGGCGAGGGCCGCTTCGTCATCACGCTGAACGACCTCGTCATCAAGGCCGCCGCCCGCACCCTGCGCCGCGTCCCGGCGGTGAACGCGGCCTGGACCGACGACGCCACCGTGCTGTTCGACGACGTGGACATCTCGGTCGCCGTGGCCATCCCGGATGGGCTCATCACCCCCATCATCCGAAAGGCCGACCAGAAGGGCCTGCAGACGATCAGCGCGGAGATGCGCGACCTCGCCGGCCGCGCCAAGGCCGGCAAGCTGAAGCCGGAGGAATTCCAGGGCGGCGGCTTCTCCATCTCCAACATGGGCATGTTCGGCGTGTCCCACTTCAGCGCCATCATCAACCCGCCCCAGGCCGCCATCCTGGCTGTGGGTGCGGCCGCGCCGAAGCCGGTGGTGAAGAACGGCGAGCTGGCCGTGGCGCGCGTGATGACCTGCACGCTTTCCTGCGACCACCGCGTGGTCGATGGGGCCCTTGGCGCCACATGGCTGCGTGAGTTCAAGCGCCTCTGCGAGGATCCGCTGGGGCTGCTGCTGTGAGCGACCTGCCCGCCGGCGTCACCCTGCGCGACGCCGTACCCGGCGACGAAGGGCTGGTGGATCACTTCGTCCGCCAGCTCGCGATCTACGAAAAGATGGAGCATCTCGCGACCGGCACGCCGGAGATGTTCGCCCGCGCCCTGTTCGGCACCCCGCCGCGCGTCTTCGCCATGCTGGTGGAGGATGCCGGCAAGCCGATCGGCCTCGCGCTCTACTTCTTCAACTTCTCCACCTTCATGGCCCAGCCCGGGCTCTACCTGGAAGACATCTTCGTCGACCCCGCCTATCGCGGCCGCGGCATCGGCAAGGCCATCTTCAAGGTGCTGGCCAGCCGCGCCCTCGACCAGGGCTGCGCGCGCATGGAATGGTCCGTGCTGGACTGGAACGCGCCCTCCATCGCCTTCTACCGCTCGCTCGGCGCCGTCGGCATGGAAGACTGGACCGTCCAGCGCCTGCAGGGCGAAACCCTGGCGCGCGTGGCAGGGCGGTAGGGGCGCGGTCGCCATGGCCGGTGCCAACAGGAGCGGACAGGAACCACGGCAGGAGCGGCGCCATGCCCGAGCCACCACGTGGCGAGCCCAGGTCCAATCCGTGGGACCGGCGCCCTGCACAGGTGCCGCCATGGCCGGAGAGTGTTCTTGCCCTGCGCGAGAAGCGGCGGCCGGAACGCACGCCTGGGCAGCGCGCCGCGATCGTCTCGCCCTTCATGCAGCGGCTGCGCACGCCGCAGCCCGGCGCCATGTCCTCCTGGTGGCATGCCTGGGACACCCTGGAACTGCTGGCCGGCCGGGTCCTGGACAACTGGCCCCTGCGCACCGCGCTGTGCGCCCTGATCGGCTTCGGCATCGGCACCTGGCTGGAAGCAACGTCCGGCCCGTTCGAGATCAAGGCGGGTGCGCGCGTACTGCTCAGCATCAGCGCCTCGTTCACCTGGGCCATCTGGGGCGCGATCTTCGGATTCAGCGCAAAGCTGTTCTTCCGGCTGATCCTGGTCCAGGCATGGGAATGGGTGGGCATCCTGATCCTGCTCGGCACCGGTCTGGCACTCGCGATCGCCGCGCTGGTGCGCCGGTTCTCGCATGCCCTGCTGCAGCTGACATTCTGACCGCTCCCCTTCCTGCCGCCGCATCCCGTGCCCGGGGCGCGTCCGGCTGATCCCGAAAGGACCCACCATGGCCGACCAGCAATTCGACCTGATCGTGCTCGGCGGCGGCCCGGGCGGCTACGTGGCGGCCATCCGTGCCGCCCAGCTCGGCATGAAGACCGCGGTGGTGGAGCGCGAGAACCTCGGCGGCATCTGCCTCAACTGGGGCTGCATCCCCACCAAGGCGCTGCTGCGCACCAGCGAGATCTACCACACGCTGCATAACCTGAAGGCCTACGGCCTGGCGGCGGACAATATCCGCTTCGATCTCGCCGCCGTGGTGGCGCGCTCCCGTGCCGTGGCCAAGCAGCTCTCGGGCGGCGTTGGCCACCTGATGCGCAAGCACAAGATCACCGTGGTGATGGGCAACGGCAAGCTGGCCGGCAAGCACACCGTGGCGGTGGAAGCGGAAGGCAAGTCCACCGCCACGCTGAAGGCCCCGCACATCATCCTGGCCACCGGCGCCCGCGCCCGTGCGCTGCCGGGCATCGAGGCGGATGGCAAGCTGATCTGGACCTACCGCGAGGCCATGGTGCCCCCCGCCATGCCGAAATCCCTTTTGGTGATCGGTTCCGGCGCCATCGGCATCGAATTTGCCAGTTTCTACCGCACCATGGGCGCGGAGGTGACGGTGGTGGAGGTGATGGACCGCGTGCTGCCGGTGGAGGATGCCGAGATCTCCGCCTTCGCCCGCAAATCCTTCGAGAAGCAGGGCATGAAGATCCTCACCGGCGCCGCCGTGAAGGGCGTGAAGAAGGGCGCGGACAGCGTGACCGTCACCGTCGAGCAGGCCGGCAAGAGCCAGGAGATCACCGTCGATCGCGTCATCTCCGCCGTCGGCATCGTCGGCAATGTGGAAAACATCGGCCTCGAAGGGACCGGCGTGAAGGTGGACCGCACCCATGTCGTGATCGACCAGTGGTGCCGCACCGGTGAGCCCGGCGTCTATGCCATCGGCGACCTCGCCGGCGCCCCCTGGCTCGCCCACAAGGCGATGCATGAGGGCGTGATCTGCGTGGAGAAGATCGCCGGCGTCCCCGGCGTCCACCCCATGAACACCGGCAACATCCCCGGCTGCACCTATTGCTACCCGCAGGTCGCCAGCGTCGGCATGACCGAAGCCGCCGCAAAGGCCGCGGGCCGGGAGATCCGGGTCGGCAAGTTCCCCTTCATCGGCAACGGCAAGGCCATCGCGCTCGGCGAGCCCGAGGGCCTGGTGAAGACCATCTTCGATGCCAAAACCGGCGAACTGCTCGGCGCCCATATGATCGGCGCGGAGGTCACGGAGATGATCCAGGGCTACGCCATCGGCCGCACGCTGGAGACGACGGAGGCCGAGCTGATGCACACGGTGTTCCCGCACCCCACCATCAGCGAAGCCATGCACGAGGCTGTGCTTGACGCCTACGGGCGCGCCCTCCACTTCTAGCCCATGACCACCACCCGCGTCGTCATCGACCACCGCATCGCGCGCCATCCCGAGAAGGCGCACCGGCCCGACAACCCGATCCAGCGCAAGCCTGCCTGGATCCGGGTGAAGGCGCCCAATCACCCCGTGTACCATGAGACACGGGAGCTGATGCGCGCCAACCGCCTCACCACGGTGTGCGAGGAAGCCGCCTGCCCGAACGTGGGCGAGTGCTGGTCCCAGCGCCACGCCACCATGATGATCATGGGCGACACCTGCACCCGCGCCTGCAGTTTCTGCAACGTCCGCACCGGCGAGCCCGATGCGCTGGATGTCGACGAGCCGAACCGCGTGGCCGATGCCGTGGCCAAGCTCGGCCTGCGCCATGTGGTGATCACCTCGGTGGACCGCGACGACCTCCGGGATGGCGGGGCAGGGCACTTCGCCGCCGTCATCCAGGGCATCCGCGCCGCCGCCCCCGGCACCACGATCGAGGTGCTGACGCCGGATTTCCTGCGCAAGGATGGCGCGCTCGAAATCGTCGTGCAGGCCCGGCCGGATGTGTTCAACCACAACCTGGAAACCGTGCCGCGCCT
>JAIXTK010000021.1 GCA_027483995.1 Acetobacteraceae bacterium | reverse complement strand
TTTTTTTCAAAAAAACTGCTTCCTTTCTTTGCTTGACCGAATGATTCACGTCTCCGGCGTTCCGCCTTCGACGATCATTCGGTTAATGCTGGCCCGCCGGCATACGCACGACGAGGCCATCGAGATCGGCGGTGACCTTGATCTGGCAGGAGAGGCGGGAATTGGGTTCCACGCCATTGGCGAAGCTGATCATGGCGGCTTCGGATTCGTTCTTCTCGCCGGTCTTGGCTTCCCAGGCGGCATCCACGTAGACGTGGCAGGTGGCGCAGGCGCAGGCGCCGCCGCAATCGGCATCGATGCCGGGCACGCCGTTGTTCACGGCGCCTTCCATGACGGAGAGGCCTTCCTCCACCTCCACGGTGTGGGCGGTGCCGTTGTATTCGATAAAGGTGATCTTCGGCATGGGCTCTCTCTCGTGCGACGCGCGGCTCAGGCCGCGAGTTCCTTCAGGTTCGTAGTTTGGTCGGCCAGGGCGGCGGCGTCTATCACCTTGCGCTTCTGGATCAGGAGGCGCCCGGCCATGAACTCGGCGGGGGTGTTGACGGATTCCACGCATTGGACGTGGCCTTCGGCGTCCAGATGGAAGACGGCGAAGGCGCCGGAGGCAGGGTCGCCGCGGATGACGAGGCGAGTGACATCGAAGGGGAGGCCGGCGATCTGGAGCTTGATGTCGTACTGGTCGGACCAGAACCAGGGGACCTCGGGGCTGGGCGCGGGGCGGCCGGTGATGCAAGCCGCGGCCTGGCGGGCCTGTTCCAGGGCGTTGGGGACGGATTCCAGGCGGCCGGTGCGGTTGTAGAGCGCGAGCGGGCGCTGGGTGAGGTCGCCGATGGCGAAGATGTCGGGGTCTGACGTGCGGGCCTGGGCATCGACGACGACGCCGTGGCGGCATTCGAGGCCGGCGGTGGCGGCGATTTCCTCGTTGGGGATGGCGCCGACGCCGACGAGGGCGGCATCGCAGGGCAGTTCGGTGCCGTCGGCGAGGAGGACGGCTTCGACCTTGCACTCCCCCTTGAGGCCGACGACCTGGGTGTTGACGTGGATGGCCACGCCTTGGGCGGTGTGGGCGGCGTGGAAGAAGGCGCTGAGCGGTTCGGAAGCGACGCGGGCGAGGAGGCGGGGTTCGCGTTCCAGCACGAAGGCTTCCGCACCCAGCGCGCGGGCGGAGGCGGCGGCTTCGAGGCCGATATAGCCGCCCCCGATGATGGCGATACGGGTGCCCGGCTGGATGGCGGCCTTGAGGCGATCCGCATCCGCAGCGGTGCGGAGTTCGAGCACGCCGGGGAGGGTGAAGCCCGGCAGCGGGAGGCGGCGCGGGCGGGCGCCCATGGCGAGGATGAGTTTTTCGTAGGGGATGGCGGTGCCGTCGGAGAGGCGGACCTGCTGATCGGCGCGGTCGATGGCGGCCACGGTGGTGGCGAGGCGGGTTTGGATGGTCTGCTGGGTGTAGAAACGCTCCGGCCGCAGGGCGAGGCTTTCGGCGGTGGCTTCGCCCTTCAGCCAGGCCTTGGAAAGCGGCGGGCGCTGGTAGGGAAGGATGGGTTCCTCCCCGATCAGCGTGATGGGCCCCTTGTAGCCGAACTGGCGCAGGGCCGCGGCTGCCGCGCCGCCGGCGTGGCCCGCGCCGGCGATGACGATCCCAGCAGTCATTTACTTCAGCAACACGATCGCTTCGATCTCCACCGAGATGTCTCCGGGGAGGCTGCCCATGCCGACGGCGCTGCGGGCCGGGCGGCCGTTGTCGCCGAAGACCTCCACGAAGAGATCGGTGCAGCCGTTGATGACCTTGGGGTGGTCGCCGAAATCGGGGGCGGCGTTCACCATGCCGAGGACCTTGAGGATGGTATCCACGCGGTCGAGGCTGCCCAGCGCCACTTCCATGTTGCGGAGCAGCTGCAGGCCGCAATCGCGGGCGGCTTCGTAGCCCTTCTCGATAGAGACCCCGGCGCCGACCTTGCCGGTGATCATGGCGCCGTCGGGCTTCCGGGGGCCGACGCCGGAGAGGTAGAGGATGTTGCCGCCGATGCGGAACGGCACGTAGTTGCCGATCGGCTTGTTCGGCGGCGGCAGGATGAGGCCGAGCTCGGCGATGCGCGATTGGGCGCCCATTGGTGTTTCCCCCGGGTGGTGCTGGCTAGAAGCGAACGGACAAAGCGAGCGAGCCGGTCTGGTGCAGGCCGCCGCTCTGGTGGCGGAATTCCTGGGTTTGCAGGCGGTGGACGTAGGTGAGGCGGACGCCCTGGTAGATGACGCCGAGGCCGGCCGAGGCCTCACCGACGAAGGGGATCTTGCGCACGGAGCGGCTGGTGGCCCAGGTGTTGCCATCCAGCGTGAGGTCGCGCGCGACGGCGCGGCCATCGGCGCCGGCGAAGACGTACCAGGCGAGCGGGGCCGGGCTGTTGTAGTGGTCGCCGCCGGCGACGCCGGGGCGCAGGCGGGCGGGACCGTAATCGGCCTGCAGGCCCTGGCCGAGCCGGATCATGACGCCGGATTGCAGATAGGCGCGCAAATTGCCGGCCGAGGCGGTGAGGCTGGGGAGAAAATCGGTTTCCAGCGGGCCGAGCTTGGCGACGGGGAAGCGCCAGGTGCGTTCGGAGGTGATCTGGAGCAGCGGCTCGTTCTTGAGCTGGGTGGACCAGCCCTGGGACTGGCGCTGGCCGATCAGCTCGTGGAAGCCGTTCTGCAGGCTTGCCCCGCCCGCGGCGGGGCCGACGACGCCGACGCCGAGGACGAGGGCGCTGCGGATGTCGTAGCCGGTCTGGGTCTTGCCATCCTGCAGCAGGCCGAAATGGCCCATCAGCACACCGGCATAGGGGCGGTCGGTGAGCGGCGGGTTGCGGCGCTGGGTGAGGATGGGGGTGTAGATCTGGTGGGTGACGTCGACGGACAGGCGGGTTTCACCCTGGCCCCAGAGGCTGGTCGCGAGGCCCTTGAGGCTATCGGGCACCAGGCGGGTGGGCGTGGTCCAGCCGAGGCGCAGGCCGTCGCTGTAGTATTTGTCGGTGCTGCCCTTGGTGCCGAGGGAGAAGCTGTCGTTCTCCATCTGCAGGGTCCAGGTCGAGCCGTCATTGGCCGGCGCGGGCGCGGGCGCTGGCGCCTGGGCGGTGGCCGGCGCGGCCAGGGCCAAGCCGAGAGCGATGGCGCCGGGATAGAGCAGGCCGCGTGCGTTCATTCCGCCCTCGCGAAGTGATTACTTTCTCTCTTTAGAGGCTTGTGCGGGCTTGCGGAAGGGCCGGCTCGCCCGCCCGGGAATCACGACAACGCGGCCGCTGCTTCGCGCCGGCCGGCGTGCGCCTGGGCGCGAGGGGGGCGGATGGCGGGCGGTTGCCAAGCCTGGCGGCGTGGGGTCCCCTGCCCTTCGGACTCGGGAGCGGCAGATGGATTACACGGTTTTGGGGCGAACGGGGCTGCGGGTGAGCGTGGCCGGGTTGGGGTGTGGCGGGTTCAGCCGGCTGGGGCTGGGGCGCGGCAAGAGCGATGACGAGGCGGTGGCGGTGGTGCATGCCGCGCTGGACCACGGGGTGAATTTCATCGACACGGCGGCGGCCTACCAGACCGAGGCGGTGGTGGGCCGCGCGCTGGCCGGGCGGCGCGAGGGGGTGGTGCTGGCCACCAAGAGCATGACGCGCGAGGGGCAGCGGGCGTTCACGGGGGCGGAGGTGATCGCCAGCCTGGAGGAAAGCCTGCGCACGCTGCGCACCGACCGGGTGGAGGTGTTCCAGCTGCATGCGGTGCTGCCGCGGGAATATGACTACGTGCACACGGAGATCGTGCCGGCGCTGCTGCGGGCGAAGGAGGCAGGGAAGGTCCGGCATATCGGGATCACCGAGACGGCGCCGAACGACCATGAGCACCGCACGCTGCGCCGCGCGATCGACCATTCCGTGTGGGACACGATGATGGTGGCGTTCAACATGATGCACACCAATGCGCGCGAGACGCTGTTCCCGCGCACGGCTGCGCATGGCGTGGGCACGCTGCTGATGTTCGTGGTACGGAATGTGTTCAGCCAGCCCGAGCGGCTCGCGGAAGAGATGAAGGCGCTGGCGGAGGCCGGGGCGTTGCCGGCGGAGGTGGCCGCGGATCCGCTGGGGTTCCTGCTGCATCCCGCGGGGGCGGCGAGCCTGACGGATGCGGCCTATCGCTTCGTGCGGCATGAGCCCGGGGTGGATGTGGTGCTGTTCGGGACCAGCGATGTCGGCCACCTCAGGCAGAACATCGCCTCCATCCTGGCGCCGAAGCTGCCGGCGGCGGATCTGGCGCTGTTGCGGGCGCGGTTCTCGCATCTGGTGGGCGTGGGGCTGGACGGGCCGAAGGTGGCCTGATGTCGGCCGCCGCGCTGGAGCTGGTGCGGCAGGGTTTCGCGCTGCACCAGGCGGGGCGGGCGGCGGAGGCGTCGGCGCTGTACGACCGGGCGCTGGCGCTTTCGCCGGGGCTGTTCGATGCGCTGCATCTGCGCGGGGTGGCGGCATGCCAGGCGGGGCGGCATGCGGAGGGGCTGCCGTTCCTGCAGCGGGCGGTGGCGGCGCGGCCCGGGGATGCGGCGGCGCGGGGGAACCTGGTGCTGGCACGGTTCGGCGTGGCGCGGGCGTTGCGCGAGGCCGGGCGGCTGGAGGAGGCGCTGGCGGCGTATGACGCGCTGGTGGACCTCGCCCCGGAGCATGCCGCCGGGCAGTTCAACCGGGCTAATCTGCTGCGGGCGCTGGGGCGGCTGGAGGAAGCGGTGGCGGGGTATGGCGCGGCGCTAGCGGCGCGGCCGGGGGATGCGGCGGCGCTGCTGAACCGTGGCGGGGCGTTGCTGGCGCTGGGGCGGGGAGATGCGGCGCTGGCGGATTTCACCCAGGCGGCGGCGCTGGCGCCGGATGATCCCGTGCCGGTGGTGAACCGGGGGGCGGCGCTGCGCAGCCTTGGGCGGCGGGCGGAGGCACTGGGCTCTGCGGAGGCGGTGGTGGCACGCTGGCCGGGCCATGCGCCGGGGTGGGATTTGCTGGGGGTGGTGCTGGGCGACCTGAAGCGGCGGGAGGCTGCGCTGGCGGCGCTGGAGCGCGCAGTGGCGCTGGCGCCGGAGGCCGCGGATGTGCGCGGGCATCTGGCCGGGACGTTGCGCGATCTCGGGCGGCATCAGGCGGCATTGGCCGAGTATGATGTAGCGGTGGCGCGCGATGGCTCGGCGGGGCATCTGGCCGGGCGGGCCGGGGTGCTGATGGATCTCGGGCGTGGGGAGGCGGCACTGGCGGGGTTCGCGGCGGCGGTGGCGCGTGATCCCGGGGATGTGGAGGCGCATGCCTATGGCAGCCTGGCGCTGCTGGCGATGGGGCGGTGGGGCGAGGGCTGGGCCGAATACGAGTGGCGCGGGCGGATGCCGGGCTCCCTGATGGAGCGGTTCGGGCCGGAGGGGCGCTGGCGCGGCGAGGCGCCGGTGGCGGGGCGGCGGGTGTTCCTGTTCTGGGAGCAGGGGCTGGGGGATACGCTGCAATTCCTGCGCTTTGTGCCGCTGGTGCAGGCGCTGGGGGCGCAGGTGACGGTTTCGGTGCAGGACGCGCTGGTGCCGTTGGTGCGCGGGTTCGTGGACGGGGTGGAAGTGGTGGGCGAGGCGGCGCGGCCCGGTCCGGGCGATTTGCATTGCCCGATCATGAGCCTGCCGCTGGCGCTGGGGCATCCCGGCTTTGCCTCCGCCGGGGGATACCTGGCGGCCGATCCCGCGCGGGTGGCGGCGTGGCGGGCGGTTCTGCCGGGGGAGGGGCGGCCGCGCGTGGGGGTGGTGTGGAGCGGCAATCCCCTGCACGCCAACGATCGCAACCGGTCCCTGCCCTTCCCAGCGCTCGGCGGGCTGCTGGAGGCAGATGTCGAGTGGCTGTGCCTGCAGAAGGAGGTGCGGGCGGAGGAGCGGGCGGCGGTGGCAGCGGAGGGGCGGGTGCGGTTCGTGGGCGAAGATGTATCGGATTTCGCCGATACGGCGGCGCTGGTGGCGCTGTGCGACCTGGTGATTTCCGTTGATACCAGCGTGGCGCATCTGGCCGGGGCGATGGGGCGGCCGGTTTGGCTGCTGGTGCCGACGCCGGCGGATTGGCGCTGGGGGACCGAAGGTGAGGGGTCGCCCTGGTATTCGGGGATGCGGCTGTTCCGGCGCGGGCGGGGCGATGCCTGGGATGGCGTGCTGGCACAGGTGCGGGCGGCGCTGGAGGTGTGGCGCGCTACGCGCCGGTGACCTCCGGCACCAGATGTTCCCGCAGCAGCGCGGCGGCGAGGCCGAAGGCGCGCCGGGCGTGGCCGTAGCGGCGGAAATAGCCCAGTGGGGCCCAGGGGACACCGTTGGCATAGGTGGCGATGGCGACCAGGCGCTGGTTCGTTGTGGCGTCCAGCGCCTCCATCTCCAGGCTGGCGCCGCCGGGGTTGGGGGGCGGGAGGCCGGCGGCCTGCGCCGGCAGGTTGATCCACCAATTGGCCCGGCGCGTGTTGGTGATGGCGGCGCGCACGCGCAGGGTGCCGGGCGCCGGTGGTGCTGCGCCGGGCTCCAGGAGCGTGAAGTCCTTGCCGAGTTGTTCGGCCAGGCTGCGCTGGAAGGCTTCGGTCAGTTCGGCGATCTCGTCTGGGCTGCGCGGGGGGCTCTCCGGGGCCGGGTGCCAGGCGACGGGTTCGATGATGACGTGGTCGTAGTGGGCGCGGAGGTAGGCGGGGGCGACGAAGATCTGGTCATGGGTGCGCGCAGGCGTGGGTGCCATCGCGTCGTAGCTGGTGAGGAAGCCGGTGCGGGTGGTCCCCTGCCCCGCGCAGCCGCCGAGGGCCAGGACCGCGAGGAGGGCGTGGCGGCGCGTGGGCATGCGGGCGTTCCCCAGGCGGTTCAGCGGGAGAGGATGAAGGCGGGTTCGCCGGCTTCATGGGCGCCGAAGCCCTGGCCGTGGCGCAGGAAGCGCAGGCAGCGCGTGCCGACGGGCAGGCCGATGGCGATGCAGATCTCCTGGCCCTGGACGGACCAGGTGATGCCTCGGGTGACCGGCCCCTCGAACCGGCCGGTGCCGTTGGGACGGAGGGTGAGGCGCATCTGGCCGCCATCGGGGAGGGTGCCGGCCCAGGGCTGGCCATCCGCCAGCGCGGCGACGGCTTCAGTGGCCGAGAGGTAGTTGGCCGGCCGTGCGTGGGCCGGCTGTGCGGGTGCCAGCAGCAGGGCAAGGATGGCGGCGGCGTTATGCATGGTCGAAGGCCTTCGGTGCGAGGGCGATGCGCCCGTCCTCCATGGCGACGACGTGGTCGGCCAGATCGAGGATGCGGTTGTCGTGGGTGACCATGAGCACGGCAGTGCCGGCCTGCCGGGCCAGGCGGTGCAGCAGCTCGATCGCCTGGCGGCCGTTCTCGCGGTCCAGCGCGGCGGTGGGTTCGTCCGCCAGCACCAAAGCCGGGCGGGCGACGAGGGCGCGGGCGATGGCGACGCGCTGCTTCTGGCCGGTGGAGAGCTCGGCCGGGTAGGCGCCGCCGCGATCCGCGAGGCCGACAGCGGCCAGGGCGGCGGCGCAGCGGTCGCGCCAGCCCGCCAGCGCCGTGGTTCCGTGCACCTCCAGCGCCATGCGGATGTTGCCCAGCGCAGTGAGGCTGGCGTGCAGGTTGTGGCCCTGGTGGATGAAGCCGATGCGGCGGCGCAGGGCCAGGCGTGTGGCCTCCGTGGCGCCATTCAGCTCCGTGCCGAGGATGCGGGCGCTGCCGGATTGCACCGCCCGCAGGCCGCCGGCCAGGGTGAGCACGGTGGTCTTGCCGCAGCCGGAAGGGCCCATGAGCATGGTGAAGGCGCCGGCGGCGACCGAGAGATCCAGCCCCTGCAGCACCTGGCGTTGCGCGGTGCCGGTGCCGAAGGTGTGCGACAGGCCGCGCAGGCGGATTGGATCAGAAGACATCGGCGGGGTCCGCGGCGGCAAGGCGGCGCGTGGCCAGCGCGCCGGAGGCGGCGCACATCGCCAGCGTGAGGCCGAGGACGGCGGCCGCCCGGGCCAGAGGCAGCGCGACCGTGAGTTCGGTGGCCGCACCGATCAGCGCGTAAAGGCCAAGGGACAGGGCAAGGCCGGGCAGGAAGCCGAGGGCGGCGAGGATCAGGGCCTGTTCGAACACCACGCCGAGCAGCCAGCCTTGCGTGTAGCCCATGGCGCGCAGCGTGGCGTATTCCGCGAGGTGGTCGTGCACGTCGGCGGCGAGGATCTGGTAGACGATGGCGAAGCCGACCAGCAGCCCGATCACCACGCCGAAGCTGAACACCACGCCGATGGGCGTGTTGCGCCGCATGAAATCGCGCATGTAGTCGGTGTAGTCCGCCATGGTCATCACCTGCGTGTCGGCGAAGGGCAGCGCCTCGCGCAGGCGGGTGGCGACGATGGCCGGGTTCTCGCCTGGTGCGGTGTGCAGCAGCACGGCGCTGACCGCGGCTGCGGTGCTGCGGGGGAACAGGCGCAGGAAGGTCTGGTCGCTGACGATGAGGCTGCCGTCGCTGCTGAACGAGGCGCCGAGGGCGAACTGGCCGACGAAGCTGATGGTGCGGCCGGTGATCTCGGCGCGGGCCGGCGTGCCCGCCGCCACGGCGGCGACGAGCGGGGCGAGCGGGGCGCGGGTCAGGCGGTCGATCAGCGCGGTGTCGGCGCGGCGCAGCAGGATGCGCTGGGCTTCGACCGCGGGGTCGTGGATGGCGTGGGCATCCGGGTCGATCGCGAAGACGGTGACGGAGGCGAAGCGGGCGCCAGGGGTGGCGCCGGGCTGACGGATCTCCACCTGGCCGACCTGCAGGGTGGTGCCGCCCGCCACG
Source organism: Acetobacteraceae bacterium (assembly GCA_027483995.1). Classification (GTDB taxonomy): domain Bacteria; phylum Pseudomonadota; class Alphaproteobacteria; order Acetobacterales; family Acetobacteraceae; genus CAMDGX01. The sequence continues at coordinate 12,426 of JAIXTK010000021.1, read as the reverse complement.
CCCTCCACGCCCAGGGCCTGGAACAGGCGGCGCCGCGGCAGCGTGCCGAGCTGGCCGATGATGCGGGCGTCGGGGCTGAGCAGGACGATATCCGCCGCGAGCACGGAGACGGGCTTCGCGGCGCTGTCGAACAAGGCGCCCATGACGCCGAGCTGAAGGAAGATCAGCAGGTTGGCGAAGGCGACGCCGACGATGGCGATGGCGAGGCGGGCGGGGTTGCGGCGCAGCTGCAGCCAGCCGAGCGGCGTGCGGGCGCGAAGGGTGGCGAGGAGGCCGGTCATGGCGCGAACACGGCGGTGACCTGCAGGCGGGAGAGGCGGGCGACGCGCGCACTGTCTTCGGGCGGCAGGGCGACCTGGACCTCTACCACGCGGGCATCGGTGGCGGTGGCGGGATCGGCGTTGATCACGGTTTGCCGGCGCACGGCGTGGCCGATCCGCTCCACCGTGCCGGCGATGGGCGGGTCCAGCGCGTCTGCCCGCAGCGCCACGGCCTGGCCCGCGCGGATGCGGGCGATGTCGGTCTGGTAGACCTCGACCACGGCGCGCATGCGGGTGGTGTCGCCGAGGTCGAGGAGGCCTTCCGTGCCGATGCGCTCGCCCGGGCGGGCCCGGAGCGTGAGCACGGTGCCCGCGATGGGGGCAAGGATGCGTGCCTGCTCCAGGGCGGCCTGGGCGACGGCGAGGTCAGCCTGGGAGGCGTGGAGGTCCGCGGTGGCCACGGCGATGTCGAGCGGCACGCCGTGCGGGGAGGCCTGGGTGCGGGCGAGGGCTGCCTGAGCTTCCTGCAAGGTGGCGGTGGCCGTGGCGAGCTCGTACGCGGCACGGTCGTAGGCGGCGCGGGAGGCGGCGTTGGTGGCGACGAGGGTGCGCTGGCGGGTGTGCTCGGCCTCGGCAAGGAGCATCGCGGATTGGGCGCGGGACAGGGCGGCGGTGCGGGCGGCGATAAGCTGGGCGTGGTCGGCGGCCTGGCGGGCGAGCTGGTGCTGGCGGAGTTCAACCTGGGCTTGCGCCAGCGCCACCTGGGCGGCGGCCCGTGCCGCGCTGTCGAGCGTGGCGAGGAGTTGGCCGGGCGCGACGGCCGCCCCCTCCTCCACTGCCACGGTGGCGATGCGGGATGCGTCCGGGTTGCCGGGGGCGGCGATGCGCAGGATCGTGCTGGCCGGCTCGATCCAGCCCAGCCCGACGACGGATGGGGGCCGCGGGATGCGCGCCGGGGCGGGCTCGGGCGGTGGTGCCGGCAGGATGTGCCAGGCCAATGCGGCGGCCAGGGCGATGGCGGGGATGGCGAACCATGCCAGATGCCGCGCAGACGGGCGCGGCGGAAGGGGCAATGGGGCGGGTGGTTCGGGCAGCAGGGTCATGAAGGCGGTCTAGCCGGGGCGGGCGGCGGGCGGATGACTGGGGGATGTGCGTGCGTTACGGCCGGTAACCGATCCCAGCTTGAGCCGGCCTGCGGGCTGCGCCAGGGTTTGGGCATGAGCGGCACGCATCATGTTCTCGTTGTCGACGACGACCCCACGATCCGTCAGGGCGTGGCCCGGCTGCTGACGGCGCATGGCCTGCGGGTGACGGTGGCGGCGGATGGGCCGGCGATGCGGCGGGCCATGCAGCAGGTGCGGGTGGACCTGGTGCTGCTGGACGTGATGCTGCCGGGCCAGGGCGGGCTGGCGCTGTTGCAGGCACTGCGTGCCGAAGGCGGCGCGCCGGTGCTGATGCTCTCCGCGCTGGGCGGCGAGACCGACCGGGTGCTGGGGCTGGAGCTGGGCGCGGAGGACTATGTGTGCAAGCCGTTCAGCCCGCGCGAGCTGGTGGCGCGGGTGCGGGTGGCGCTGCGGCGCGGGGCGGCCAGCGACCAGCGGCGGCAGGGGCCGGCCGTGGAGTCCTACCGCTTCGAGGGCTGGAGGCTCGATGCCCGCTCCCGCACCTTGGCCTCGCCGACCGGCGCGCATGTGGAGCTGACATCGGGGGAGTTCGAGTTGCTGCTGGCCTTCGTGGAGCATCCCAACCGGATGCTGACGCGCGACCAGTTGCTGGATCTCGCGCGCGGGCGGGCGAGCCAGGCGATCGACCGGGCGATCGACGTGCAGGTGATGCGGCTGCGGCGCAAGATCGAGGCCGAGCCCACGGCGCCGGTGTTCATCAAGACGGTGCGCAACGGCGGCTACATCTTCACGCCGCTGGTGGAGAGGGGCGCTGCGGATGGCTGAGCCGATGCTCGGCTGGCTGCGGCGGCCGGGGATCGGGCGGCGCATCGCCCTGGCGATGGCGCTGGCGCTGTTCGCGGTGCAGGTGCAGGCCTTCGTGCAGATCTGGCTGTTCGCGCGGGCGGAGGTGCACCTGGTGGGCACGCGCTGGCTGGCGGAGACAGCGCGTGACGTGGCGGAGACCGCCTTCGCGGTGCCGGAGGCCGAGCGCGCCGCGGCGCTGCGCCGGCGTTTCGCGGGCAGGCCCGTTGCCGTGGCGTGGTCGCGCGCCGCGCCCTGGGATGGGCCGGAGCAACAGGTGGCACCCGAGGCACGGCGGCTGGCGGCCACGGTTCGCGCGATGGTGGACCCGGCGATGCCGGTGGCATTCCGGGCGCAGAGCCTGGAATACCTGTTTCCCTTCCGCTCCGTGCGCGTGGGCGTGCAGCCGCCGGAGGTCGAGGCGGGGCTGGCCACCACCCCCCTGCCCCCGGATGCGCCGGAGGAGGTGTTGCCGGCCAGCCTGCGGATCGCGGTGCAGGGGCCGGACGGGAGCTGGGTGAGCATCACGCCGGTGGGGTTCGGTGACCTGGGCCTGCTGGCGGCGTTTCCGGTCTCGCCGCTGGCGGTGGGTGGGCTGATCATCGGGCTGGCTTCCATCGCCACGGCGCGCCGGCTGCTGGCCCCGCTGGACCGGCTGGTGGAGGCGGCCGGGCGGATCGGCACCGCGCGGGCCTTCGTGCCGGTGCCGGCCGATGGGCTCGCGGAGTTCGGGGCGGTGGCGCGGGCGTTCGAGGAGATCCAGCACAGGTTGCTGCGCTTCGATGCCGACCGCACGCAGATGCTCGCTTCCATGTCGCATGATCTCGGCTCCGCCCTGACGCGGCTACGCCTGGCGGTGGAGCCCGGCGGTGGGCAGGAGCCGGACCCGGTGCTGCTGCGCGAGATCGAGGACATGCAGGCCATGGTGGAAAGCACGCTGGCCTTCGCCAGCGGCGAGGCGCGGCCGGGGCCGCGGCGGCCGACCGATCTCGCGGCCCTGCTGATCACCCTGGTGGATCATGCGGGCGATCTCGGCCGCGCCTGTTCCTATCGCGGGCCGGACCATGCGGAGGCACCGGGGCATCCGCCGGCGCTGCGGCGCGCGTTCTGGAACCTGATCGACAACGCGGTGAAATACGGCGGCACGGCACGGGTTGGCCTTTCGGACACGCCGGGCGGGGTGTGCGTCACGATTGCCGATGACGGGCCTGGGATCCCCGCCGAGCGGATGGAGGAGGCCCTGGCCCCGTTCCGCCGCCTGGACCCGGCCCGCGGCGGGGCGCAGCGCGGGGTGGGGCTGGGGCTGACCATCGCGCGCGACGTTGTGGTGGGCCATGGCGGCACGCTGGTGCTGCGCAATGGCGAGGCGGGCGGGCTGGTGGTGGAGGTGACGCTGCCGCGGGACTGATGGCGCGCAGGGGGCGTGGCGGGACGGGCGCGGTTCGGTCTAGAATTGCAGCGCCGGATGGGTGGCCGAGTGGTTTAAGGCAGCGGTCTTGAAAACCGCCGTGCGTTGACGCGTACCGTGGGTTCGAATCCCACCCCATCCGCCAGACCGGTCCTGGTGCGGACAGGCCGGCCATACCAGCAAGTGCCCGCGGCGGCCGTGCGTTCGGATCCATGATCGCGACCGCCATGGCCTGACGTTTCCAGCGGCGTGCGACTTCTACGTTCCCGACGGCAATGCCTGGAACAATCGCGGATGTCCGCGGCCCTGAAGCTCATGCTCCCGTGTTGCGCGAAGCGCTTCTGTGTGGTTTTTTTCAAATATAATATCCGGATATACCCCTATAATTGGGTTAATGACCGGTAAATACACGGTTTATGTGCCTGGTTGATCGCAAAATGCGAGTCCATGGGGGGCTGAAATGCAATTATTCTCTATTTTCCTCACGGGAACCTCCGAGCTCCCCTCGTCATTGCCCGAAAAGATCGCACAGAACATCCAAAGCCTGCGCTCAGAGCACCCGTTCGCCACGCATAAGCTGTATCATGATGATGAACTCCGCAGTTTCATCGCGGACCATGTCGGCCCGGAGGTTACCACGGCCTATGATGGCCTGAGGCCACTCACCTACCGTGCGGATCTGGGCCGCTACTGCCTCATGCACGCCCATGGCGGCCTCTACAGCGACGTGTCGAACTTCTTCTTCGCTGGCCTCTGTTCGGAAACCCCCACCCGCCTGCAGGTGTTCCGCGACAATTTGAGCGACGTGCCCTGGCTGGTGAGCAATGCCATCATCGGCGCCCCGCCTGGCCTGCCCGTCTTTGCCCATTGCATCGATGCGATTTGCCACAACGTCGCCACGCGCAATTACGGCATCAACGCGCTCTGTCCCACCGGCCCCAACCTCTTCGGCCGCATGATCGCCTGCCACGTCGATCCCGCAGCACTGGAGAATGGCCAGATCGTCGTCGTGAACCCCGCCTCCCGCCGGTACGAGGCCTTCGCCTTCGTCACCCAGGCCGGCGAGTTGCTCGCCATCCGGCGCAAGACCGCCCCCGGCCTGCGCTCCTTCGGCATCGACACTCCCACCTATGAAGATCTCTATAACAAACGGTGCATCTACACCGCCGAAGCGCTGCCGGAGCCTGAGTTCGAGCAACGGCCGTCCAACGCGCCTCTGGCGCGCTACAGTCGTGCCGTCCGCGCGCTGGCCCGCGGGGAGCCGGAGTACTGGTCGGCCCTGGGCCGCCTTGTCGCCCGGCGCAGCCCCTTCGCCTGAAGCCTCGGCGCGGCGCCGATCCTGCCACCGAGGCTTCTCGCCAGGCCCTGCGGCCGCGGCATCAGGGGCCGGCGTTCTGGGCCGGGCCACGGGCGGCCGAGGCGGCCCAGATGGCAACCACGACGAGAAGCCCCAGGCTCCAGCCCGCCACGGCCAGCGCGGCGCACCAATCGGCGGACAGGTCGAGCAGGCCGCAGGCGCCGCCGAGGGCGGCGGTCATCAGCCCGACAATCAGAATGGTTACGGCAAGACGCATGCGGCCCAACGGCAATGTTAAATTTTACTACAGCGGAAGATGCCCTGCCCGCCCGCGCGTTGCCCCCTCGTAGCATTACGTAGCCGATAGCGATCGGGAACCCCTGCGGGCCGGCGGCGTTTGGTGCCGTTTGGTGTTGCGGGAGGTGTGCGATGGCCCGGCGGAGGACAGAGATGCTGGTGGACGCACTGAAGGCCTGTGCGGATGCGCTGGAACGCCATGCCGGGGGCACTGGCGCGCTCGAGGGTGGCAGCCTGCCACGGCTGCGGCCGCCGAGCTTCGGGGCGGCGGTGGGGCGGATGGCGCCGCATTGGCCCGGGGAGGACATGCCGCCCAACAGTGCGGCGCTGGCGCTGGATGCGCTGGAGCTGGCGGCCGAGTTCCGCGACGTGGCGCTGGAGGTGCTGCGCGGCAATGCCGGGCGCGGGTGGGTCAATTCCCTGCTGGGGCGGGCCAGCCGGCACCTGGGCGACGCGCCGCTGGAGCGGGTGCGTGCGGCGGCGCTGGGGGTGGTTTAGGGGGTCGTGCGGCGCGCGGTGGGGCGGGTTCGGCTGGAGCAGGATGCTCGGCCGGTTGTGGGCGTGTGCCGGCTGGGATGCGGGTGAACATCATCGTGTCGCTTTGCGCCAATGCCCCACCGGGCCGCAGGGACGAGCCGCTAGAAAATCCCCAGCTTCGTGCCCGCCGCCAGCGCGGCGCCAAGCTCGTGGCAACGGGCGAGATCGGCGGGCGCGATGGTTTTGGGGGCCAGGATGGCTTCCGGCGTTTGGGCGCGGGTGCAGATGATCAGCGGTTCCGCCACCGGGCGCAGGCGCCAGCCAGTGGCGATGCGGGCAATCTGGCGGGCCGCGCCCTGGCCGTCGCTGCCGGCGCAGATCATCGCGGCGTAGGGGCGGCCGTTCAGGCGATCGAGCACCGGGTAGTAGGTGCGGTCGAAGAAATCCTTCATCACGCCGGCGAGGCTGGCCAGGTTCTCGGGTGCCGCGAACAGATAGGCGGCGGCATTCAGCACATCCTGTGGCCCGGCTTCGGCGGCGTGCAGCAAGCGGGCCTCGCCTTCGGCGCGCGCGCCGGCCAGCGCGGCCTCGGCCATCGCGCGGGTGCCGCCTGTGGCGGAGTGGAAAACGATCAGCAGCATGGCGGTTCCGGGCTGGCGCGGTAGCGCGGGATGGGGGCAGGATAGCAGCAACAAGACCGCGGGAGAGACGCCATGGATGTCGGTATCCAGATGATCTTCGCCACCTATGGCTGGCAGGACATGCCGGACCACCAGGCCTGGGACGAGGAAATCAAGCTGGCGCGGCTGGCCGCCGATCTCGGCTTCGATTGCCTGTGGGCGGTGGAACACCATTTCGCCGACTACTCGTTCTGTCCGGATAATTTCCAGGCGCTGACCCATCTGGCGGCACTTTGCCCGAACATCGATATCGGCACCGCGGCGGTGATCCTGCCGTGGAACAACCCGCTGCGCGTGGCGGAAAAGGCGATCGTGCTGGACATGATCTCCGGCGGCCGCCTGCGCCTGGGCATGGGGCGCGGGCTGGCGCGGCGCGAATTCGCGGCGTTCAACCAGACCATGGACCAGAGCCGCGAGCGCTTCGACGAGGCCTCGGCGATGATCGTGCAGGCGGTGAAGACCGGCTGGATCGAGGGCGACGGCAAATACTATCCGCAGCCGAAGGTGGAGCTGCGGCCGCGGCCGAAATACGACCTGTCGGACCGGATCTACGCGGTGGCCTCCAGCGACGATTCGCTGGCCTCGGCGGCGCGGCTGGGCGCGCGCATGGTGATGTTCGCCGACCGGCCCTGGCATCTGCGCCTGCCGGCGATCCACAAGTATCGCGCGCTATTCCAGGAGGCGCACCACCGCGTGGCCCCGCCCGAGCTGATCGCGGATTTCTGCGTCTGCACCGAGACGGACGACGAGGAGGTGGCGCGCCGCCATCTCGGCAGTTTCGTGGAGAGCAACATCCACCACTACGAGCTGATGGGCGAGCATTTCTCCCAGGTGAAGGGCTACAACGCCTATGCCGAGAAGAGCGCCATCGTGCGCGGGGCCGGCGTGGACGGGATGATTGACGGGTTCATGAAGGCCGCCGTCTGGGGCTCGCCCGACCGCATCCTGCGCGCGCTGGAGGATCGGCGGGCAACGATGGGGCAGCTGGAGCTGGCCACCAGCTTCCGCTTCGGTGGCATTCCCTATGCGCTGGCGGAAAGCTCCATGCGGCTGTTCGCCAAGGAGGTGCTGCCCGTGCTGAAATCCTGGGAGGCGATTCCGGTCGCAGCCGAGTAGGAGACGAAAGCATGGCAGGGCCCGACTGGCTGTTCGAGCGCCCGATCGCGCGCGGCACCGTGCGCCTCGGCATCCAGGGCACGCGGTTCCAGGCGGAGCTGAACGGGCGGATGCTGAAACTGGCGAACAACGACATCCTCAAGCTGGAGGACCTCGCAGCCAGCCGGCACACCGCGCATCTGGTGAAGCCGCTGCGCGATGGCGGCTACACGCATCTGCTCGGCGGCTCCGTCGGGCTGCTGCCGGAGGAGGCGCGCATGCTGCGCGAGGTGGCGGCTGGCACGCGCGAGGGGCTGCATTTCCAGCGCAGCAAGCTGGTGGAGGCGCTGGACCGGGAACGCGCCCAGCGGGCGATCGACGGGGTGCAGGAAACGCAGATCGACAGCGGCATCATCCACCACGACGAGGCCAGCGAATCCCGCGTGACCCCGGCGCGGCAACGCCTGCTGGATTTCGACGAGCGCTACCCGAAGATCCTGGCGGAGTTGCAGGCGAAGGGCGGCTGATCCCGGCGGTTCCGCCGCGGGCGCCGATGCGCTAATGCCGGGGCGCCGTTCAGGGAGTCTGCCCCATGCCCGTTGCCGCCCCGCCCGCCGAGACCGCCTGGTTGCTGCGCCACGTCGTGGGCTTCGCCGACATGGAAGAAGCCGACGTCGCCGCGATCCTGGAGGAATCCACCCGCACCGCCGAGGGCGTGCTGGCGCCGCTGGATGCGCCGGGGGATCGCACAGGCGCCAAGCTGGTGGATGGCCGCGTGGTGATGCCGGGCGGGTTCGCCGAGGCGTTCCATGCCTATGCCGAGGCCGGCTGGATCGGCATTGCCGCCGACCCCGCGCATGGCGGCCAGGGCCTGCCGGAGGTGCTGGCGCTGGCGGCGTTCGAGCCGGTGTCCTCGGCCAACATGGCGTTCGGCCTGTGCCCGATGCTCACGCAGGATGCGATCAAAGTGCTGTCCGTGCACGGCACGGCGGAGCAGCAGGCGCGGCTGATGCAGCCAATGATCGCCGGGCGCTGGACCGGCACGATGTGCCTGACGGAGCCGCAATCGGGCTCCGACCTCGGCGGCATCCGCACCAAGGCGGAGCCGGCGGCGGATGGCACGTTCCGCATCACCGGGCAGAAGATCTACATCACCTACGGCGAGCACCCGTACACCGAGAACATCCTGCATCTGGTGCTGGCGCGGCTGTCGGATGCGCCCGCCGGCAGCGCCGGCATTTCGTTGTTCGCGGTGCGGAAGATGAATGAAGATGGCTCGCGCAATGGCGTCGCGTGCCTCTCCTTGGAGCACAAGCTGGGCATCCATGCCTCGCCCACCTGCGTGATGGGGTTCGAGGGCGCGGTGGGCGAGATGGTCGGCGCGCCGAATCGCGGCCTGCCGGCGATGTTCGCGATGATGAATGCGGCGCGCCTTGGCGTGGCGATGCAGGGCGTGGCGGTGGCGGAGCGCGCCTTCCGCCGCGCGGTGGATTTCGCCGGGCAGCGGGCGCAGGGCGGAGCGACGATCGACCGGCACCCCGATGTGCGGCGCATGCTGCTGACGATGCGGGCACTGGCCCTCGGCGGGCGCCTGCTGACGCTCTATGCCGCCACGGTGGGTGGCGCGCGCGCCGAACTGCTGATCACGGTGGCCAAGGCCTGGTGCACCGATGCCGGGGTGGAGGCAGCCTCCACCGGCGTGCAGGTGCATGGTGGGATGGGCTTCATCGAGGACACCGGTGCCGCGCAGCATCTGCGCGATGCCCGGATCACGCCGATCTATGAGGGCACCAACGGCATCCAGGCGATCACGCTGCTGAAGCGCGGCCTGCTGCGCGACCAGGGCGTGGCGGTAAAGGCCCTGCTGGACGAGATCGCCGACACCCCTGCCCTCGCGCCGTCGGCCGGGCTGGCCAGCGAGGCCGCCGCATGGCTGCGCCAGGCCGAACCGCGCGCGGCGGAAGCCGGGGCGGCGGCGTTCCTGTCGGTGATCGGCACGCTCACGGCCGGATGGCTGTGCGCGAAGCTGCTGGCGCAAGACGACGCGCCGGCCGATGCCGCCCGCGCAGCGCGGGTGTTCCTGGACCAGGTGCTGCCGCGGATCGATGCGGCCGCCGCCACCATCCTGCGCCCGAGTGCCGCCGTGGTGGATGAGGCCGCGATTGCCTAGACTTCCCCTGCTATGCCGAAGGTGACCCGCATGACATTCCGACGTTTCCTGCCCGCTGCGACGATGCTGTTGGGCCTTGTGCTGCTCGCCGGCTGCGAAACGGTGAAGGAGAACACCACCTGCCCGACCATCCCCGCCCTGCGCGGGGAGGTGCGGCCGAAGCCGCCGGTGATGGAGGAGGAGCAGATCTGGCAGCCCGGCCATTGGGAATGGACGGGCACCAACTACCTCTGGCGCGACGGGCGGTGGATCAAGCGCGAGGGGCGCAGCAACCTTTGGCAGTTCGGCAACTGGGTGCGCGACCGCACGGTGGGGCCGTGCCGGTGGGAGCCTGCGCACTGGGTGAACTAGGAACACACGAGTCCTAGAGCGGTAGCCGACCCGATAGACGGTCGGCCACCGCTCTCTCTCTCTTTGTTTTGGCGAGCAACCTAAGCCCCCTGCTCCAGCGCCCGGATCATGTGCGCCCGCAGCCTGTCCGCCGGAGCCGAGAGCGGCTCGGCGGCCAGCAGCGCGATCTCGGTATCCGACAGCGCCGGCATGCTCCCGCCATCGAGCGCCACCAGGCCCGGCGGCACCATGACCTTCGGCAGCACCGTCATGCCCAGCCCCGCCCGCACCGCGGCCAGCGAGCCGGCCAGGGAGCCGCAGGTATAGGCCACGCGCCAGCGCCGCCCGGCGCGGTCCAACGCATCCACGGCGCGCTTGCGATAGACGCAGGGCGGCGGGGAGACGACCAGCGGCAGGGCGCGGCCATCCTGCGGCGGGCCGGCGGGGCCCGCGACCCAGACCAGCGGCTCCCGCCACACGCGCACGCCACCGGCCAGGCGCGCATCGGCGGCGGGCTCGCGCTTCACCAGCACGATGTCGAAGCGGCTGTCGCGGAAGGCATCCAGCAGGTTGAGCGTGAGGTCGCAGGTCACTTCCAGCACCACCTCCGGATAGGCCTTCGCAAAGCGGGCGAGCACGCCGGGCAGGTGGGAGGTGGCGAAATCCTCTGGCGTGCCCAGGCGGACGAGGCCGGCGAGGTGGGGTTCAGCGACCTTGGCGACCATTTCATCGTTGAGCGCCAACATGCGGGTGGCGTAGCCCAGCAGGGTCTCGCCGCGGGCGGTGAGCTTCACGCTTTTCGTCGTGCGGTCCAGCAGGCGCTGGCCAATGCCGTCTTCCAGGCGCTTGATCTGCAAGGAAATGGTGGATTGCGTGCGCAGCAGGCGCTCGGCCGCGCGCGAGAAACTGCCGGTTTCCGCCACGGTGGCGAAGGCGCGCAGCAGGTCGAGATCGAGCTGGGGTGTCGTGGACATTCATTGCCTGTTTCAATGATAGAAGTTTGAATTATCAATTTCCGACATCGCAGACCAGCCTCTAGATGAAAGGCACCGCAACGACCGGAGCCGGTGCCATGACGCTGCTGCCCCCTCTCTCCGCCCCCCTGGCCCACACCCAGAGCATCCGACCAGTGCCGGTGGCCGTGGCCAAGGGCGACGGCATCGGGCCCGAGATCATGCGCGCCAGCCTCGCCGTGCTGCAGGCCGCCGGCGCCGCGCTGGAGATCCGCGAGATCGCGCTGGGCGAGGCGGTGTACAAATCCGGCCACAGCAGCGGCATCGCGCCCGGGACCTGGGACGTGCTGCGGGCGACGAAGCTGCTCTACAAGGCGCCGATCACCACCCCACAGGGCGGCGGCTACAAAAGCCTCAACGTGACGCTGCGCAAGTCCTTGGGCCTGTTCGCCAATGTGCGGCCCACCGGCGCCTATGCCCCCTTCGTCGCCACCAAGCATCCCGGCATGGACGTGGTGATCGTGCGCGAGAACGAGGAGGATCTCTACGCCGGGATCGAGCACCGGCAGACCGACGAGGTGTACCAGTGCCTCAAGCTCGTCTCCCGGCCCGGCACGGAGAAGATCGTGCGCTTTGCCTTCGAATATGCGCGGCGCAACGGTCGGCGAAAAGTGTCCTGCTTCTCCAAGGACAACATCATGAAGCTGACGGACGGTCTGTTCCACAAAACCTTCGATGCGATCGCCAAGGAATACAAGGAGATCGAGACCGATCACTGGATCATCGACATCGGCGCGGCGCGGTTGGCGAACAATCCCGGGCAGTTCGACGTGATCGTCACCGGCAATCTGTATGGCGACATCATCAGCGATATCGCCGCCGAGATCGCGGGATCGGTGGGCCTTGCCCCCTCGGCGAATATCGGCGCGCACGGGGCGATGTTCGAGGCGATCCACGGCTCCGCCCCGCCCCTGGCCGGCCGCGATGTCGCCAACCCCTCTGGCCTGCTGCTGGCCGGCGTGATGATGCTGGTGCATGCCGGCCAGCCGCGGGTGGCCGAGCGGGTGCACAATGCCTGGCTGCGCACGATCGAAGACGGCGTGCACACCGCCGACATGCCGCAGGCGGCGCCCGGCGCGCAGCGCGTGGGCACCAAGGGCTTCGCCCAGGCAGTGATCGCCCGGCTGGGGCTGGAACCGCGCCACCTTGCCCCGGTGCGCTACGGCGAGGCCGGCCCCGCCATCGCGGTGCCGGAGGCGGCGCCGACCGTGAAGGCGGAAAAGCGCACCGTGGGCGTGGATGTGTTCCTGCACTGGTCCGGCGGCACGCCCGATGCCCTCGCCGCCCTGCTGCTGCCGGTGGCGGGCGGGATGGAACTGGCAATGATCACCAATCGCGGCGTGAAGGTGTGGCCGCAGGGCCTGGCGGAAACCTTCTGCACCGACCACTGGCGCTGCCGCTTCCTGGCGCCGGCGGGCAGCGATTTGGGCCA
>JAIXTK010000244.1 GCA_027483995.1 Acetobacteraceae bacterium | reverse complement strand
GATAGCCCGGCTGCCGGTTCTCGCCGCCGCGCAGGTCGATGGTGGTCTTGGGCAGGTCCACGCCACGCTCGGCGGCGAAGATGCGGACAACCTGCGGGTTCGGGCCGACGGAATCATAGAACAGCATTTGTTTTCCTCCCAAAAAGAAAGGCCAGGGGCTCTGCCCCTGGACCCCGCTGGGGCCTTAGGCCCCAGACCCCTTGAGTGAATGCGGGTCCAGGGGCCTCAGGCCCCTGGTGGGTCCAGGGCAAAGCCCTGGCCTTGCTTGTCTCAGTAACCCAAGGCGAGTCCGTCCTTGCGCGGCTCGCTGCCGCCCATCAGCACGCCGCGCTTGCGGTCGATGAAGATCGCCTGGCCGCCGCCATGCGGCCCGCCGGCTTCCACCACCTGGTGGCCGAGGCGCGACAGCTTGTCCACCATCGCCGGCGTGAAACCGCGCTCGGCTTCCACCTTGCCGGCGTAGGGGAAGATGCGCGGCAGGTCGAGCGCCTCCTGGATGTCCAGCCCGTATTCCAGGAAATTGGTCAGGAACCAGGAATGGCCCATCGGCTGGTAGTGCCCGCCCATCACGCCATAGGGCATCACCGCCTCACCGTCCTTGGTGACCATGCCGGGGATGATGGTGTGCATCGGGCGCTTGTTCGGGGCGATGGTGTTGGGGTGGCCGCGGGTGAAGCGGAAGCCGAAGCCGCGGTTCTGCAGCATCACGCCGCTATCCTTGGCCAGGATGCCGGAGCCGAAGCCCTGGAACAGCGAGTTGATGAAGGAGCAGGCGTTGCCGTCCTTGTCCACCACGCACAGGTAGACGGTATCGGCATGCACCGGCACGCCGCTCTCGCCGGCCGCGGGCAGCACAGCCATCGCGCGGTCGTCGCGGATCAGCCCGGCCTGGGCGTTGAGGTACTGGCGGCTCAGCAGATGGTCGAGGTCAACGGGCGCGAAGGCCGGGTCGGCCAGGAAGGCGTCGCGGTCGCGATAGGCCAGGCGGGCGGCCTCGATATGCCGGTGCACGCGGGTGGTGCCCAGCGGGCCATCCGGCGCGATGCCGAGCTTCTCCAGCATGCCGAGGATCATCAGGTTGACCATGCCCTGGCCGTTCGGCGGGCACTGCCAAACCTCATAGTCCTTCCAGGCGATCTTGATCGGGTCGACGAACTCGGCGGCGGTGCGGCCGTTGAAGAAATCCTCTTCCGTCTGCAGCCCGCCGCGCGCGCGCAGCGTGGCGACGATATCGGCGGCCACGGAGCCCTCATAGAAGCCCCTGGAGCCTTCCTTGGCGATCTTCTTCAGCGTCGCGGCCAGCTGCGGCTGGTAGAACATGTCGCCCACGGCCGGCGGCGGCAGGAAGTAGTCGGCGCCGCCCTTGGTCAGCTTGTCCACCGCGCCGGGCCAGTCGCGGCCCACCTTCGGATGGATCGGGTGGCCCTTCTCGGCATAGGTGATGGCGTGCTGCAGCACGCTGTCCAGGCCGCGGGTGCCGAAGCGCGCCAGCAGCGTCTCCCACGCCGAGATCGCGCCCGGGATGGTTACGGCATGCGGCGAGGTGGCCTCGATGGCGGAGATGCCCTGGCCTTCATACCAGTCGATGTTCGCGGCGGCCGGCGCACGGCCGGAGCCGTTCAGCGCATAGACCTTCTTCTCCCCGGCCGGGGCATACAGGCAGAAGCAGTCGCCGCCGATGCCGGTGCTGGCCGGCTCGATCACGCAGAGCGTGGCCACCGCGGCCACCGCCGCGTCCAGTGCGTTGCCGCCGGCGCGCAGCACGTCCAGCGCGGCGAGCGTGGCGCCGGGCATGGAGGTGGCGGCCATGCCGTGAACGGAATAGACCGGGCTGCGGCCCGGGAAGTGAAAATCGCGCATCGGGGCCCCTGTGGCGGCGGAAAGAGGCGCGGACCGTCGCATTTGTGACACCCCTTGGCAACCGCACGGGGGGCTGGCAACAGGGCGAAACGGCAAGGGGCAGGGCAGCATGGCGACGATCGAGGAGTTCGAGGCGCTGGATATCCGGGTGGGCACCATCGTGGCCGCCGAACCGTTCCCGGAGGCGCGCAAGCCCGCCATCAAGCTGCGGATCGATTTCGGCGGGGAGATCGGCGTGAAGCGCTCCTCCGCCCAGATCACCAAATACTACACGCCCGACGAGATCATCGGCCGCCAGGTGCTGGCCGTGGTGAACTTCCCGCCGCGCCAGAGCGGCAAGTTCAGGAGCGAGGTCCTCGCGCTGGGCGTGCCGGACTCGGAGGGCGCGGTGGTGATGATCCGCCCCGATCTTGCCGTGCCGAACGGGGGGAAGCTGTTCTGATGGCGCAGCACTACTTCACCGTCACCTGGGACCAGCTGCACCGCGATGCCCGCGCGCTGGCCTGGCGGCTGATGCCGAAGGGCCCGTTCAAGGGCGTGGTGGCCATCACCCGCGGCGGGCTGATCCCGGCAGCGATCGTGGCGCGGGAACTGGAGATCCGGGTGATCGAAACCGTCTCCGTCGTTACCTATGACGAGGAGCAGAAGGGCGCGCCGGTGGTGGCCAAGCTGCCCGCCGCCGCCGGGGATGGCGCAGGCTGGCTGCTGATCGACGATCTCGTGGATACCGGCACCACGGCGAAGGTGGTGCGCGCCCTGCTGCCGCAGGCCCACTTCGCCACCGTCTATGCCAAGGCCGCCGGCAAGCCGCTGGTGGATGATTTCGTGACGGAAGTGAGCCAGGATACCTGGATCCTGTTCCCGTGGGACACGGAGCCGCAATTCTCCCCACCCCTGGTGCGGCGCGACACGAAAGGGTGATCGGGCACCCGGGCCAGGCGCGCGGCCTGCCGGCCCCGTCCGGCCCGGCGTGACCCTGCCTTCCGTCGGAATGCATTACACATCGCTGTATATCATTGTATGGCAATCAAGCGGTTGCACGAAATAATACGCTTTTCGTGGTCGTGACATTTTACATTGTTCGTAAAATACATACGTAACCACATCCAATCATCTGTTATCATTAAATATAATATCTGGCACACATTTTGCGAAGCACGCGCCGGTTCAGCCGTGCCGTGCTCACATGCATGCGCATGAGGCCGCACCATTGTATTCCATTGGAGGCTTACGTGCGAAATACAATTCTCAAGACAACAACAGCTCTCGCGGCAGTGCTGGCGATCGGGCTCGCGGCGCCGGGTGGTGCCAGGGCGGATACCATCCAGCTGGGCTTCATCCTCGATGAGTCCGGCAGCATCTCCTCTTCCTCCTGGACCCAGATCACCGGCGGGCTTGCCAACGCGATCAACACCTTGATCCCGATCGGTGGCCCGAACATCTATGAGATCTCGGTCGTCAAATTCGACAACACGGCCGAAGTGGTGGTGAACCGCCAGGTGGTGTCCACGGCGGCCCAGCGTACCGCGGTGGCCAACGCGGTGTCCGCGGCTGCGCAGGGGGGCGGAGTCACCAACTACCAGGTCGCCTTCAACCTGATGCAGACCGTGCTGACCACCGGCGGCAACCTGCCCACGCTCTCCTTCGTGAACTTCGCGACGGACGGCGAGCCGAACCAGCCAAACAACGCCCAGGCGGCCGCGGTCACCGCGCGCAACGCCCTGATCGCGGCCGGCATCGACAACATCAGCATCGAGGGCATCGGCGTGAATGCCGCGGCCGCGAGCTTCCTGCAGAACTCGATCTGCTACCCGGGCCCGTGCGACATCACGGCGCCGTACAACTTCCCGGCGCAGGGCTTCTATATCGGCGTTGCCGATGCCCAGGGCTACGTCAACGCCATCGGCAACAAGATCCAGGTGGTGACCCAGCAGCAGGTGCCGGAGCCGGCCAGCATGGCGCTGCTCGGCGCCGGCCTGCTGGGCCTTGCGGCGCTGCGGCGCCGGGGGGCGAAGGCCTAGCGCCGCCAACGCGCAGGGGGGCCGCCACCGGCGGCTTTCCTGCGCGAATGCGGCGCACCGATGCCGGCATGCCGCAATGCTTTACACCCTTCGCAAAGCCTAACAACCGCAGACGTGGCAACGCCTTGAATCAACGAATGTTAAGGTTTTGGCACGGTGTTTGCTTTGTAGTGGAACACACGCACCGGTCTCCTGGTCCGTTACGACGAAGGTGCTGTTTGCAGCCTTTCGTCTCCTGGTCCGGTTTGGGGTGCGTGAGACGATTTGAGGCGGGAGCGGGGGCCGTCGGCGCAAGCCGGCGGCCTCTTTTTTGGCGCAGCCCGTCAGCGCCGCGGCAGCGCGGCCATGAAGCGGCGCAGCGGCGCCTCCCACTTCGCGGCATCGGTGCCGGAGGCGAGGTGGCCGTGCTCGCTGTCGATCTCGAAGTAGTCGGCATCCACGCCGGCGGCCTTCAAATCCGCCATCACGCCGGGCGCCAGGCTGGGCGGGAACAGCGCATCGGTGCGCGACAGCACATAGAGCAGCTTGGCCTTGATCTTGTTGAACCCAGGCGTCGCGTCCCAGCCCTGCAGCACCCGGCCCAGCACCAGCAGCGAATGCCCGTCGAACGCATCGGCCCAGGCCTCGGCACGGGCGCGGATGGCGGCATCCAGTGCGGCCTTCTCCGGATACAGCGGCGCCAGCTCCGCCTCCGCGCCATAGCGCCGCAGGGTCTCCTCGCGGATATCGGCCATGGTCGCGCGGATGCCGCCGGCCTCGTAGTAATGGCCGCCATTCCAGTTCGGCGACTTCGCCATGCCCGCTTCCAGCTTGTCCGGCCCGCCATCCGCAGGGCGGCGCGGCGCGGTCACCGCCGGCACCAGCCCGTCCATGAAATCCGGGAAGGTGATGCCCCAGGCAAAGGCCTGGAACCCGCCGTACGAGGGCCCGACCACGGCGGCCAGGTGCTTCACCCCCAGCAGGTCCAGCAGCTTCTTCTGCGCCGTCACGATGTCCGTCAGCGTGATTGCCGGGAAATCCGGCCCATAGGCGCGCCCCGTGGCCGGGTTGAAGCTCATCGGCGCCGTGGAGCCATAGGCGGAGCCGATCATGTTCGACGAGACCACAAAGAAGCGGTCCGTATCGATCGCGCGGCCAGGCCCCACCAGGTCCGCCCAGGAACCCTCGGAGGACACGGCACCGGAGGGGTGCGCGAACATGTGGCTGCTGGTGTAGCCATGCGTCAGCAGCACCGCGTTCATCCCGTTGGGCGCGAGCCGCCCGTAGGTGACGAAGGCAAGCCGCGCATTGGGCAACACCTTGCCGCTTTCCAGCGGAAGGTCGCCGATCTGGCCGAGAAGGGTGCCGGGGAGGAGGGTTTGGGTCATGGCCCGATCCTGCGGGGGCGCCACCGCGATGGCAAGCCGCAGGGGCCGCTTGAGACCTCGCTCTGGTGAGCCAGAGGGGCCTCCTTTGGTCCCGCCCGGCGGTGATTTTTGAGCGCCGGAGCGCAGAAAAGCGCCGTCGGATGGCCGCCAGAGTAGAGGTATCGGGCGGCCTCAACCTTCCGCCAGCTTCTCCCGGCTCGCCCGCACCCGCTCCACGCGGCGGCCATCCATCGCCGCCACCTCGAACATCCAGCCGCCGAAGGCGATGCGGTCGCCCTGGCGCGGCACCCGGCGCAGCAGCGCCAGCACCAGCCCGGCCAGGGTGTGGTAGGTGCCGTGGGAGGGCAGGGCGGGCAGGGCCAGCCGCGCCTTCACCTCGTCCACCGGCATCATGCCGTCGAGAATCAGCGCACCGTCATCCTGCTCCGTGCCGCGATCCGAGGCCGGGGCGGCGCTTTCGGGGTCGCCGACGATGGCTTCCAGCAGGTCATGCGCCGTCACCAGCCCCTCGAAACTGCCGTACTCGTCCATCACCAGGGCAAGGCCGAGATCGTCGCTGCGCAGCCGTTCCAGCGCATCCAGTGCCGTGACGGTATCCGGCATCACGATCGGCTGGCGCAGCGCCGCCCCGATCGCCAGCGGCCGGCCATCCAGCACCGCGTCCAGCAGCGTTTTGGCCTGCACCACGCCCACCACGTTGTCCACGCTGCCATTGCACACCACGAAGCGCGAGCGCGGCCAGCGCTTGAGGGCCGCGGCGATTTCCGACTGGCTGTCGGTGATGTCCACCCAGGCCACCTCGTTGCGCGGGGTCATGATCGCGCGCACCGGCTTGTCGGCCAGGCGCAGCACGCGCTCGATCATGTCGCGCTCTTCGGTCTCCAGCACGCCGGTCTGCTCGCCCTCCACCAGCAGCGCCTTGATCTCCTCTTCGGAGACAGTCTGCTGCCCGGTGCTGTGGATGCCGGCCAGGTGCATCAGCAGGCGGGAGGACAGGCCGAGCAGCCACACCACGGGGGCGGCGGCGCGCGCCAGCCATTCCAGCGGCGCGGCGGCATAGGCGGCCAGCCGCTCCGGATTCTGCAGCGCGATCTGCTTGGGCACCAGCTCGCCGATCACCAGCGAGAAATAGGTCAGCACCACCACCACCAGCGTGACGGCCAGCGTATCGGCGAACGGGGCGATCAGGGGGATGTCCTGCAGCACGGGCGTGAGCGAGGCGGCCAGCCGGGCGCCACCGAAGGCGCCGGAGAGAATGCCGATAAGCGTGATGCCCACCTGCACCGCGGGCAGGAAGCGCTGCGGATCCTCGGCCAGCCGGCGCGCGCGATCGGCACCGCGCACCCCCTGGGCTTCGAGGATGCCAAGGCGGCTGCGGTTGGATGAAGCCAGTGCCATCTCGCTGAGGGCGAAGAACCCGTTGAGCACGATCAGCAGGAAGATGACGAG
>JAIXTK010000389.1 GCA_027483995.1 Acetobacteraceae bacterium | reverse complement strand
TCGGAGGATGCCGACAGCGAGGGCGAGGAAGGCCGCTTCTATGTCTGGACCGAAACCGAGATCGACCACCTCCTCGGCCCCGCCGCCCCCGCGTTCAAAACCGCCTACGACGTCACCGCCGCGGGCAACTGGGAAGGCCACACCATCCTGCGCCGCCTCACCCCCCCAGGCGATGCCGACGCCGAAGCCCGCCTCTCCGAATCCCGCGCCGTCCTCCTCGCCGCCCGCGCCCAACGCATCCGCCCCGGCCGGGACGACAAGGTCCTGGCCGACTGGAACGCCCTCACCATCGCCGCCCTCTGCCGCTGCGGCATCGTCTTCCACCAACCCGCCTGGATCGACCTGGCCGGCGAGGCGCTGGATTTCCTGCGCCACGAACTCGGCCAGGCCGATGGCCGCGTCGCCCATGCCTGGCGCCTCGGCCGCATCACCGCCGCCGGCCTGCTGGAAGACCAGGCCGCCATGGCCCGCGCCGCCCTCGCCCTGTTCGAGGCCACCGGGGAGCCAGACCGCCTCGCCCAGGCCCGAGACCACGTGGCCGCCGCCGAACGCTGGTTCACCGCCCCCGGCGCCGGCAGCTACTTCGCCACCGCCAGCGACGCGGCAGACGTCCCGCTCGGCCCTGCCGCCCGCCCGCGCAGCGCCATGGACCAGGCCACCCCCTCCGGCAACGGCCTGATGGCGGAGGTCCTGGCCCGCCTGCACCATCTCACCGGCGAACCCGGCTTCCGCACCCGCGCCGAAGCCGTGCTGGAAGCCTTCGGCGGCCTGGATCGAGACTGGGGCGGCGCCCCCACCCTGCTCGCCGCGGCCGACCTGCTGGAGAACGCCGCCGTCGCCGTCATCGCCGGCCCCGCCGATGCGCCGGAGACCCTGGCGCTGGCCCGCGCCGCCCTCTCCGCCCCCGATCCCGCCATCTGCGTGCTCCGCGCCCCCCCGGGGCAGGACGTCCCGCCCCTGCACCCCGCCCACGGCAAAACCGCCACCGGGGGCAGCGCCGCCTATCTCTGCCGTGCCGGTATCTGCGGCCCACCCCTGCGCGATCCCCTCGCCCTGGCCCATGCCCTGGGCCACCGCCAAGACGCGCCGCTTGACAGCGCCGAGCGCCCGGTGCCATCGCTGCCGCCGCGCGCCGCCGGAACCTGACCCCCTTGCCCCAGCTTTCCCTGCATTCCCCAGTCGGCGACCTCACCCTCACGGAAGAGGATGGGGCCCTCGTCGCCGTGGATTGGGGCTGGGTGGAGGAACAGACCGCCTCGCCCCTGCTCGCCGAGGCCCGCCAGCAACTCCAGGCCTATTTCGACGGCGATCGCCTCGCTTTCGATCTCCCCCTCGCCCCCGCCGGCACCGCCTACCAGCGCCGCGTCTGGCAGGCCCTGTGCGACATTCCCCCCGGCGTCACCCGCACCTATGCCGATATCGCCCGCGCCGTCGGCGGCAGTCCCCGTGCCGTGGGCGGCGCCAACGGCCGCAATCCGATCCCCATCGTCATCCCATGCCATCGCGTGGTGGCCACCACGGGCATAGGCGGCTATTCCGGTGGCGACGGCCTGCCGACCAAGCGCTTCCTGCTCGCCCTGGAAAATGCCGGGCAGGCCGGCGGCGACCTTTTCGCTCAAGCCTGACCCACTCCTTCTGTTCAACCTGCCTCTCACTCTGATGGAAGCCCGATGACCCAGGCCATTCGCATCCATGCCAACGGCGGCCCCGAGGTGATGCTCTGGGAGGATGTGCCCACGCCCGAGCCCGGCCCCGGGGAGGCGCTGGTCCGCCATGAGGCCGTCGGCCTGAACTACATCGACGTCTACTTCCGCACCGGCCTCTACAAGGCCCCGCTGCCGGCCACCCCGGGCATGGAAGGCGCGGGCGTGGTCCTCGCCGTCGGCGCCGGCGTCACCGAAGTGAAGCCCGGCGACCGCGTCGCCTATGCCGGCGGACCCATCGGCGCCTACGCCACCGAACGCGCCATCGCCGCCGACCGCCTCGTGGTCCTGCCGGACGATATCGACGCCACCACGGGCGCGGCCATGATGCTCCAGGGCATGACCGCCCAGTACCTGCTGCGCCGCACCTACAAGGTGCAGGCCGGCGATACCATCGTGGTCCACGCCGCGGCCGGCGGCGTCGGCCTCATCATGTGCCAGTGGGCCAAGCACCTCGGCGCCAACGTCATCGCCGTCGTCTCCACCGAAGCGAAGGCCCAACTCGCCCTGGATCACGGCGCCGCCCATGCCGTGGTCGGCTACGGCGACCTGCCGGCCCAGGTGAAGCGCCTCACCGGCGGCGCCATGGTGCCCGTGGTCTATGACAGCATCGGCCGCGACACCTTCGGCGCCAGCCTGGATTGCCTGGCCTCGCTCGGCCTCATGGTCAGCTACGGCAACGCCTCCGGCCCCGTCCCGCCGGTGGATATCGGCATCCTCGCCGCCAAGGGCAGCCTGTTCCTCACCCGCCCCACGCTGAACACCTACACCGCCAAGCGCGCCGACCTCGTCGCCACCGCCAATGACCTGTTCGACGTGGTGCGCCAGGGCGCGGTGAAGATCCGCGTCAACCAGACCTTCAAGCTGGCCAACGCCGCTGCCGCCCACACCGCCCTCGAAGCGCGGCAAACCACGGGCAGCACCGTCCTGGTGCCCTGAGGCAGAAGAAAGCGGTTCTTTTTTGAAAAAAAGAACCAAAAAACGTTCCTGACCTGCACCCGCGCCCCTCGGAAGGCGCGGGTGGCCCCAAGTAGGGCGGGTCGCGAAGCGGACCCGCCATCCCGTCTAACAATATTCTCATCCAAACTAACTTTTTCCTTGCCCACCGGTGTTGCGTTAGGCATATTCACCGGTGATGACCCATCAACCCGCCACTCCGCTCGAAGCCGACGCACCGCGCCCCTTGGCGCGGGCGATTCTGCACGCCCGGATTCCGGCGGCCTTGAAGCTCCTGTTGCTGGCCCTGCTCGCCGCCCTCTCGATGGGCGACGTCCCCCGCCGCACGCAGCACCTCCTGCGCAAGGACTGGTTCTTCTCCGCAAACATCCCGGCCGACGAAGACCCGGACTCCGTCCTCGACTGGTACGCCCTGCGCCGCCTCCGCCGCCGGCGCGCCCGCCTCGGCTGGCTGCTGCGCTGCGATCGCGCCGAGGGCATGGCCCTGGCGGGCCAACGCGCGCCCGCACCTTCCCCGATGCAAGCCGCCCGCGCGCCACCATAGCGCCCGCACGCCCGCATTCACCTCGAATCCGTCGCGAAAACCCCGCGTCCCGCGGCGATGACTCACGCCCGCCGCTTACCCCGCCGGGATCAGCTCCAGCGCCTTGGCCACCATCGCCGAACCCGGATTCTGCAACGCCTCCACGATGGAGAAATGGTGCAACCCCGGCAGGCTGTCCCAGCTCCCGCCCCAGGCCTCGGCGATGGAGCGCGACTGGCGGGTGTATTCCACCCCTTCCTCGCCACCGACATAGGCATGGATCGGCCCGCCCGGCGCCTTCATCAGCAGCGGTGACAACCGTCGTGCCTCCGCTTCATCCAGGCCCAGCGCGCCGTTCACCGTGGTCTGGATCAACGGCGCCAGGTCGAACAACCCGCTGATCGGCATGCCAGCCGCCACGATCCCCTCCGGCACGCCGCGCGCCCGCCAGTCCGTCGCCATCAGCATCGCGGTCAGGTGCCCGCCGGCGGAATGCCCGGTCGCCAGGAACCGCCGGCCCAGCCGCCGATGCAGGAAGGCCACGCTGTCGCGCACCTGCTCCACCAGCTGCGAAAGCGTCACGCCGGGGCAAAGGTCATAGGACGGCATCGCCACCGCCACGCCATGCGCCAGCAGCCCCTGGGCCATATGGCTGAAGGCCAGCCGGTGCGAACGCTGCCAGTAGCCGCCATGGATGAACACCGCCACCGGCCCCTGCCGTGCGGCGTCGGGCCAGAACAGATCCAGCGCCTGCCGCTCCGTGGGGCCAAACGGAACACCCAGCTCGGAATGCGGATGGCTCGCCCGGAAGGCGGCGGCCTCCTGCATCCAGCGCTCGGCAATCGCCGGATAGCTCGGCACCTTGGCGCCGTTATCGTATTCCGCCTGCAGGTCCATCTCTTGCTCCAGTCGCCGGCAACACCGGCGCCGAAGCTAGAGCAACAGCCTATCGGATGGAATCATCCGATGGGCTTGAGTTGCCCGCCAAAACAAAGAGCTAGAGTGGTGGCCGACGCTCTATCAGGTCGGCTGCCGCTCTAGGCTTTCGCGCCGATGGTGGCCAGGGACGGGCGGGCCGTGCCGCTGCGGGTCTTTTCGTACACGCCGCGGTTGTCCGGCAGGATCTCGAACTTGTCGCTGATCCCCAGCACGGTCTCCGCACCGCCCAGATACAGCAGCCCATCGGCCGCCATCTGCCGCGCCACCATGTCCAGCACCCGGGTCTTGGTGGGCCGGTCGAAATAGATCAGCACGTTGCGGCAGAACACGATGTCGAACTCGCCCAGCGGGCGTGGATCGGCCAGCAGGTTCCATTCGCGGAAACTCACCATGGAACGGATGGTGTCGTTCAGCCGCCAGTTCAGCCCGTCCTTGCGGAAATACTTCACCAGATGCGTCATCGGCAGGCCGCGCTGCACCTCGAACTGGGTGTACACGCCCTCCTGCGCCCGAACCACCTGCTCGCGGCTGAGATCGGTGCCGAGAATCTCCACCGTGCGGTTGCCCAGCGTATGACGCAGCTCGGCCACGATCATCGCCAGTGAATACGCCTCCTGCCCGGAGCTGGAAGCCGCCGACCAGATGCGGATCTTCGCCCCCGGCGGGCGGGCGGCATGCAGCGCCGGCAACGCCACGCTGCGCACATGCGCAAACGGCTTCTCGTCGCGGAAGAAGAAGCTCTCATTCGTGGTCATCGCCTCGATGACCTTGCGCTCGATCTCGGCACTGGCGGCCGACGAGCCCTGCAGCCGATCGGCCAGCTCGTCCAGGTCGCGCACGCCAACCTCGCGCATGATCGCACCCAGCCGGGTTTCCAGCAGGTATTGCTTTTCCGGCCCGATCACCAGGCCGGAACCGCGGTGCAGCAAGGTTGCGAGCACGTCGAAACTACGGGGCTTCATGCGCGCATCATCCTCATGAAATCGGCAATCTTGCCGGCAATGGCCGGCATCGGCAGCACGTGGCAGCAAAGCCCGGCCTGGGCGACAGCGCCTGGCATGCCCCACACCACGCTGCTGGCTTCATCCTGGGCAATCACGGCACCGCCGGCGGCGACCACCAGCTTGGAGCCGGCCAATCCGTCATGCCCCATGCCGGTCAGCATCGCGACCAGCACGCGCCCGCCACACACCTGCGTGGCGCTGCGCAGCATCGGGTCCACCGACGGGCGGCAGAAATTCTCCTGCGGCCCATCCGACAGCCGCGCGCGGAGCGCACCCGGGGTGCCCTCCACCAGAAGGTGCCGGTCGCCGGGCGCAAGATAGGCGCGGCCCGGTTCCAGCACGTCACCGTCGCGCGCCTCGGTACAGGGCGGCCCGCCGATGCGGTTCAAATGCTCCGCCAGGATCGGGGTGAAGGCGGCCGGCATGTGCTGGGTCAGCACCACCGGCACGGGCACCGACTTGCCCAGCCCCTGCATCAGCGTGAACAGCGCCTGCGGCCCGCCGGTGGAGCTGCCCACCGCCAGCAGCAACGGTGCCTTCATCGGCGCCGCGCGCAGCGTCACCGGCGTGCCCGGCGGCGGCGGCCCGGCCCGGCGCTGCATGCGCGTGCGCGAAAGGCCGCGGATCTTGGCCAGCAGGTCGGCACGGAAACTGTCATCGGCAATCTGGGCGGCACCGGGCTTGGCCACGTAGTCCGCGGCCCCCAGGCGCAACGCCCGCAATGCGATATCGGCGCCGCGCGTGGTCAGCGTGCTGGCCATCAGCACGCGGATGCCGGGATCGGCCTTCAGGATTTCCGGCAACGCCGCCATCCCGTCCATCACCGGCATCTCGATGTCGAGCACCACGACATCGATCGGCGTCCCCGCGGCCACCTGGCGCTTGATCTCCTCAACCGCCAGCTTGCCGTTGGAAGCACGCGCCACGACCTGGATGCCCTTGTCGGCCTCCAGCATGCGCGCCAGCGCCGCGCGGATCACCAGCGAGTCATCGCACAGCATCACGCGCGCCGCGGCCGGCGCACGATCCGCCACCGGAGCGGCGGCGGCACTCACGCGAGGCCGACCTGCGCGAACTTGCCCATCAGGATATCGGCGTCGAAGGGTTTCATGATGAACTCCTGCGCGCCGTGCTCGATCGCCTGCTCGATGAACGAGATGTCGTTCTCCGTCGTGCAGAACAGCACCGGCGGGTTGCCGGGCCCGAACTCGCGGCGCAGCGCCTTCAGGAACTCGATGCCGTTCATCACCGGCATGTTCCAGTCCAGCAGCACGCTGTCCGGCATCTGCTTGCGGCAGGCGTCCAGCGCCACCTGCCCGTCCTCGGCTTCCTGTACGGTGAAGCCGTTGCCTTCAAGAATGCGGCGCGCGACCTTGCGCACGACGCGGCTGTCATCGACCACTAGGCACGTCGGCATTACGCCCTCCCACGCAAAAGCGGACCGATCGACAGCAGGCGGCCCACGTCGAGCACCACCAGCAAACGGCCCTGCAGGCGGTAGATGCCTGCGCTGAATTCCGACCACTGCGGCGGCAGCGTCGGTGGATTTTGTTCGAAGCTGTTGGTCTGCAGCGTCATCACTTCGCTGACCTGGTCCACCAGCAACGCGTAGAGCTCGCCCGCCAGCTCCACGACAACAGACATGCGCTCCGCACCATCCGGCGGCGCCGGCAGGCTCAGCCGGCGGCGCAGGTCGATCGCGGTCACGATGCGCCCGCGCAGGTTCAGGCTGCCGGCGATCTCCGGCGAGGCGAGCGGAATGCGGGTGATGGTCTGCTCGCCCAGCACATCGCGCACGCCCAGCACGGGAATGCCGCAGAGCTGGTCGGCCACCGTGAGTGTTACGAAGGTGGCGTCCCCATCCCCTGCCTCGGCTGGGCCGGACAGGGAGGGGCGCTCAAGAAGCGTCGTCGTCATCAGGGCTTCCTTGCGGAGGGGGGTGACGTCAGGCGGCGTGGGCGAAGGTGGGGCCATGCGCGGGCCGCGCCGCCACCGCGAGGCACTGCTTCAGGCTGGCGAGCAGCGCTTCGCGTTCGAACTTGGCCACGTAGTCCGTGAACCCTGCCGCGCGCCCGGCCTCGATATGCTCGGGGCTGGCGTGGCTGGTCAGCGCGATCACCGGCAGCTGCGCCCAGGGGCCGCCGGCGCGGATCTGGCGCACCAGCGCCGGGCCGTCGATGCCGGGCATCTCGACGTCGGAAACGATGGCATCAAACATCACGCCGGCCTCGCGCAGCCGCAGCGCCTCGTTGGCCTCGCGCGCCGCCGTCACGTGGTAGCCGGCGGCAGCCAGCGTGGGCACCAGCAACTGGCGGAAGAAATCACTGTCTTCCACGATCAGCAGGCGCTGCTGCCCCGCCGTGCCGGAGGCATTGTCGGACCGACGGAACCAGTCCTGCGCCGCCATGGTCAGCCAGTGGCCGATATCGATCACATCTGTGGCCTTGCCGGCGATCACCGCGGTGCCGAGCAGGCCCGGCCGGTCGCCGCTGAGTTCGATGTGCAGGTGGTCTTCCACCACGTCCACGATCTCATCCACCACCAGGCCCATGGAGCGTTCCTGCGTGCCGGAGCTGTCGGAGAACACCAGCACGGCATGGCGTTCGGCCGCCGGATCGATGGCGCCGGACAGCGGCACCAGCGGCATCAGCTTGCCGCGATACTGGGTGACCGGCTGGCCGGCGGAGAACTCGATGCGGTCGCGGGCGAGATCCTCCAGCCGGGCGACGAGGCCGAGCGGCACCGCCTTGGGCTCCTGCCCACCGGCGCGGAACAGCAGCATCGCGGTGCGCGAATGCGATCCGGCCGCCAGGGCATGGCCTTCGCCCGTCTCACGCTCGCTCTTGCGGTCCGCATTGGACACGCTGGTGGCGCCGGTGGCGCGTGCGATGCCGTTGGGATCCAGGATCATGATGACGGAGCCGTCGCCCAGGATGGTGTTGCCGCTGAACATGGTGATGTGGCGCAGGATCGGGGCCACCGGCTTCACCACGATCTCTTCCGTGTCGAACACGCGATCGACGATGATGCCGAGCTGCGTCACGCCAACCTGCACCACCACCACATGGGCGCTGCGGTCGTGGCCGCCGCTGGCCGGCAGGGCCAGCAGGTCGCCCAGGTTCACCAGCGGCAGCAGCCTGTCGCGCAGGCGCAGCACCGGCGTGCCGTGGATGTGCTCCACCAGCGGCGTGGTGTCCTCCTCGGACCCGGCTTCGAGGCGGGCGCGTACCAGTTCCACCACGCTGAGCTGCGGGATGGCGAAGCGCTCGCCGGCCGCTTCCACGATCAGTGCCGAGACGATGGCGAGCGTGAGCGGGATCTTGATGGTGAAGGTGGTGCCGCGGCCGGGCACGGACTTCAGGTCGATCGTGCCGCCGATCTTCTCGATGTTGGTCTTCACCACGTCCATGCCCACGCCACGGCCGGAGACGGCGGTGACCTCGGCGGCGGTGGAGAAGCCGGCGCGGAAGATGAAGCGCTGGATCTCGTTGTCGCTCATGCCGGCCAGCTCGGCCTCGGTGGCCAGGCCCTTGGACAGCACCTTGGCGCGGATGCGATCGGCCGGCAGGCCGGCGCCGTCATCGGCGATCTCGATGATGATGTGGCCGCCTTCGTGATAGGCGTTCAGCGTGATTCGCCCGGTCTCGGGCTTGCCGGCGGCGCGGCGGATATCGGCCTTCTCCAGCCCGTGGTCGCCGGAGTTGCGCACCATGTGCGTCAGCGGATCCTTGATCAGCTCCAGCACCTGGCGGTCCAGCTCGGTCTCGGCGCCGCGCATCACCAGCTCGATCTTCTTGCCCACATCGCGGGCAAGATCGCGCACCAGGCGGGGGAGCTTCTGCCAGGCATGGCCGATGGGCTGCATGCGGGTCTTCATCACGCCTTCCTGCAGGTCGGACGTGATGTGCGACAGGCGCTGCAGCGGCACGGTGAAGCCGCTTGGCTCGCCGTTGCGGGCTTCCTGCATGCGCGCCAGCTGGAGCAACTGGTTGCGGGTGAGGACCAGCTCGCTCACCAGCGTCATCAGGTCTTCCAGCACATCCACGCCCACGCGGATGGTCTGCGGGCCGGCGGCGGATTCGGGCTGGATCTCGGGCACCTGCTCGGGCTGCGCGGCGGCCGGGGGCGGGGGGGCTTCGACGGGCGGGGGGGCCGCTGCAACCACCGGCGCGGGGGGCGGTGGTGCGACGGCGGCCACGACCGGCGCCACCACCACTGGGGCCACCACGGGGGCCACCACGACCGGGGCGGGTGCGGGGGTGCGGCCGCTGGACGCGGCGTCCAGGGCTTCCACCAGGGCCGCGTCGTCCCCCTGGATCTCGGTGCCGGACGCGGCCAGGCCCTCGACGATTTCCTTGATTCGGTCCAGCGCGGCCAGGATGACCGTGACAATCTCTGGCGTGACGGGCAGGAGCTTGTCGCGCACCCGGCCCAGCACGTTCTCCGCGGCATGGGCCACGCGTTCCAGCCGGGGCAGGCCGAGGAACCCGCAGGTTCCCTTGATGGTGTGCACCAGGCGGAAGATCAGCGCGAGGGTTTCGTCGTCGTCCGGTGCGCGTTCCAGCTTCACCAGGGCGACATCGAGCTCGGCCAGGCTTTCGTTGGTTTCGGTCAGGAAATCAGCGAGTAGGTCGTCCATCCGTCACTCCAGGGCAGTGATGCGCGGGTGACGGCACTGTGGCCGGAGCGGACAAACAAATCGTAAAGGAGAGCGGGCTTTGTGATGGAGATGTGTGATTTACGTGAAACAGCCCCGATCACGGCAAGCGTTGAGTCATCTTGCATCCGCGCTGCAAATGAAGCGGCGCTGAATGACTCTGCGGGAACGGGTGGCCGGCCTAGGCGTGGGGTGCGAGCGTGACCAGCAAGGGCGGGGCGGCTTCGGCCTGCGGGCCCATCAGCATGCTGATGCGCAGCCCCTCGGCATGGGCGATCAGCGCGGTGAGCGGCGCCTGCATGGCGCGGGACGCCATGGTGGGGTCTGCCTGGCGCAGGCTTTCCCAGGCGAGATCGGGATCGGCGAGCATGCCGGCCAGCCCGGCGGGCCAGGCGGCGCGTGGGCCGCTGATGCGGACCATCAGGTCCTGGCCGGGTTGCCCGGCCACCTCGATCACGCCGCCAGCGGGCAGGGATTCCGCCGCCAGGATCAGCAGGTTGAGGGTGAGGCGTGCGGCGCCGGGGGCGAAATGCTCGGTGGGATCCACCCCGTCCAGCGCGAAGACCACGTTGCGGCGGGCCAGGGCTTCGGCGAGCTGGCGCCATTCCGCCACGGACATGGGGCCACCGGTGCGCCCCCAGGCGGCACGGGCCAGCCGCAGCCGGCGGGCCAGCAGGTCCGCGGCATCGCCGGCCAGGGCCAGGGCTTCGGGATCGGCCTCCTCGCGCAGGACTTCCATGCAGCCGGTGAGGGCATTCACCTGCCCGCTGAGGTCGTGGCACAGCCGCACGGCCAGTGTTTCGGCAAGCAGCAGCCCATCCATGGGATCATGGTGCCGGCTCATGATCTCCAACCCCCCCGGGCGCTGTTGCACTGGCGTTACCCCCGCATCGATCGAACGTGAAAATCACGTTTTAATTACGAGGAGATGGCAGGTATGTCTATAACTATCGTCAACGAAACCCGGGCCCGATGACGGGGACCGGAGCAGGCGGTGCAGCCAAGCCACCCCTGGCCGGGTATCTCCGCCCCGGCGATTGGGTGGTTCACCCGCAACAGCCGGAATGGGGCAGGGGCCAGGTTCAGTCGGTGGTCGGACCGCGCGTGACGGTGAGTTTCGAGCATCAGGGTAAAGTTCTGGTGAACGCGCATCTCGTGGCGCTGCAGCCGGCCGACGATTGACAGGCCTGCGACGGTGCCCTTGCACTGGGTGCCCGGGGAGACGACATTGCGCTATATCCAGCCGTGTATAGCCCCGAGGCTTCCGCCATGATCGACCCCTTCGGCCGGCCCATCACCTATCTGCGGGTTTCCGTCACGGACCGCTGTGATCTTCGCTGCGTGTACTGCATGGCCGAGGACATGACCTTCCTGCCGAAGGCGGAGATCCTGTCGCTGGAGGAGCTGGACCGGCTGTGCGCCGCGTTCATCCGCCTGGGCACCACCAAGATCCGCATCACCGGCGGCGAGCCGTTGGTGCGGCGCGACGTGATGACGCTGTTCCAGAGCCTGGGCGCCCGGCTGGGGCCCAAGGGGCATGGCGGGCTGGAGGAGCTGACCGTGACCACCAACGGCAGCCAGCTGGTGAAGCATGCCGAGGGGCTGGTGAAGGCCGGCGTGCGGCGCATCAATGTGAGCCTGGACACGCTGAACCCCGAGAAATTCGCCGCCATCACCCGCTGGGGCAAGATCGAGAAGACGCTGGACGGCATCTTCGCGGCCAAGGCGGCGGGGCTGGCGATCAAGATCAATGCGGTGGCGCTGAAGGGCACCAACGAGGACGAGCTGGACGCGATGGTGGCCTGGTGCGGCGAGCACGGGTTCGATTTGTGCCTGATCGAGACCATGCCGATGGGCGATATCGACGGCGATCGCACCGACCAGTACCTGCCGCTGTCCATGGTGCGGGCCCGGTTGCGCAAGACCTGGACGCTGGAGGACACCGACTACCAGACCGGTGGGCCCGCCCGGTACTACACGGTGGCGCAGACCGGGGCGCGCATCGGCTTCATCACGCCGATGACCCACAACTTCTGCGAAAGCTGCAACCGCGTGCGGCTGACCTGCACCGGCACGCTGTACATGTGCCTGGGCCAGGACGATTCCGCCGATTTCCGCCGCGTGCTGCGGGCGGGTGCCACGGACGACGAACTGGATGCCGCCATCGTGGCCGCGATCGCGCGCAAGCCGAAGGGGCACGACTTC
>JAIXTK010000327.1 GCA_027483995.1 Acetobacteraceae bacterium | reverse complement strand
TCTTCCAATGCACCCAAAACACCACCCAAATCACCCACGCGGGGTGGAGCAGCCCGGTAGCTCGTCAGGCTCATAACCTGAAGGTCACAGGTTCAAATCCTGTCCCCGCAACCAGATTAGAGGCCTCACAAAAGGCGCTGCCCTACGGGGCGGCGCCTTTTGTGCGTTTGGCGAGCTTATCCGCCGCTTGAAAACGCCCCGATGGCTGTGCCGTCGGGGCGTTTGCTGCTTTAGCCCGCCTAACCCAGTTCCTGTTCGACCATCCGAGCAAAAAAGCTCGCCCCGATCGGCAGCAGGTTGTCATTGAACTCGTAATACGAATTGTGCGGTGTCACACGAAATCGGTCCTCCTCGCCCTGACCGAACAACAGGAACGCCCCGGGGGTCCGCTCGAGGTAGAAGGCGAAGTCCTCTCCAGCGAGAATCGGTTGCCCGCCCCGTAGCACGTTCGAATCGCCCAGCACCGCGGCGGCCGCCTGGGCCGCCCGGTCGGTTTCCGCCGCCGTATTGATGGTTGGCGGATAGGCACGGTTGTAGGCGATCTCCGCCGTCCCTCCATGTGCCGCGGCGCAATGCCCGACGCCGCGATGGAACAACTCCTCCACGAGATCACGAACCTGCGGCTTCAGGGTACGCACCGACCCGCGGATCTCCACCGTCTCGGGGATCACGATGTTGGACGTGCCGCCGTGGATCATGCCGATACTGATGATCGCGGAATCCAGCGCATTCACATGGCGCGAGGGGATCGCATTGATCACGCCGATCACCTGCGCGGCGATGGACACCGTATCGATGCCATTCTGCGGTGTGGCGCCGTGCGTCGATTTGCCGCGCAGGGTCACCACGAAATAGTCGATCGCCGCCAGCGCTGTGCCGGTGATGGCCCGCACCTTCCCCAACGGCACATCCGGCGAGTTGTGGATGCCGTACATCGAATCGCACGGAAAGCGTTCGAACAACCCGTCATCCAGCATGCGCTTGGCACCCGCGAGGCCCTCTTCAGCCGGCTGGAACACAAAGTGGACAGTGCCGGAGAAGTTGCGGGTTTCCGCAAGGTACTTTGCCGCCCCAAGCAGCATCGTCGTATGCCCATCATGGCCACAAGCGTGCATCCGGCCAGGAATGCGGGAGCGATGCGCGAAGGTATTCGCCTCCTCCATCGGCAGGGCATCCATGTCCGCCCGCAACCCGATCGCCCGATTGCCGCCGCCAGAGCCCTTGGTGCCGCGCAGCACACCGACGACGCCGGTGCCACCAAGCCCGCGATGAACCTCGATCCCCCAGGATTCCAACCGCTCTGCCACCAGCGCACTGGTGCGGTGTTCCTCGAATCCGATCTCGGGATGGGCGTGGAAATCCCGCCGCCACTCCGTCATCTCGTCCTGCAGAGCCACCAGGCCGGGGTAGAGGTTCATGCGTGTGGTCCTTCGTAAACTGCCCCGGGCATCCCACGGGATGTCGAGGCCCGAGCGTTGCTATCCTTGCGCGAACACAAAGCGCTTCGCAGCAGCGAAATTCAGGAACATGCCGGCAGCCACACCGGCGGCAATCGCCACCACCGGGTAGGTGGCGCAGAACGCGCTGAAGGTCACCAACAGGGCGAACACGCCACGGTTCACCACGAATCCAGCACTCTGCGTGGCGAGAAACAGGATCCACTGCCGCCCGGCGGCCCCGCGCGGTGCCGACCGGAACGTCCAGAGCCGATTGAA
Organism: Acetobacteraceae bacterium; assembly: GCA_027483995.1. Taxonomy (GTDB): domain Bacteria; phylum Pseudomonadota; class Alphaproteobacteria; order Acetobacterales; family Acetobacteraceae; genus CAMDGX01. Next base: position 21,303 of record JAIXTK010000327.1, on the reverse strand, counting down.
AACCCATGTGAATGTCGCCGCGACGCAGTAGGCGACTGCCCCGGCGGCATAGATGCCGATCGCGCCGCGCAGCGCGTACACCACGGCCGTGTCTACCACGAAGCCCGCTGCGCCCACGGTCCCGAACCGCAGGAACTGCATCGCCAGCCGTGCCAATGCGTCTCCCAGGATTCGTTCGAGCAAGGCCTGCATGCCGTCGGAGTAGTCCGCCGCCGCCGCCAAGGGAAGCCCACCACGCCGAACGATAAGGGGGTGCATGGGCGATGCGATTTCCGCTACGCTGCCATGACAGGGATCGCCAGTCCCCCGCCACGGCTCAACGCCGGGCGCGGACCGCCTTCGATTGAAACAGGCTTCACCACAGGGGACTACCATATGAAGCGACGCAGTCTGCTCAAGGGATTGGGGGCCGCGAGTGTTGGTCTTGCCGCCCCGTCCATTGCCGCAGCGCAAGGCGCGAGGGTGCTCAAGTTCATCCCGCACGCCGATCTCACCGTGCTCGACCCGATCTGGACCACGGCCTACATCACCCGCAACCACGGCTACCTCGTGTACGACACGCTGTTCGGCATGGACAGCGACTACAAGACCACGCCGCAGATGGCCGAGGGCATGACCGTCGAGAACGATGGCAAGCTGGTCCGCATCACGTTGCGCGACGGTCTGAAGTTCCACGATGGCGAGAAGGTGCTGGCGCGCGATTGCGTCGCCTCCATCCAACGCTGGGGCAAGCGCGACACCTTCGGCCAGACCCTGATGTCCGTGACCGACGAAGTAACCGCCCCCGACGACAAGACCATCCAGTTCCGCCTCAAGCGCGCCTTCCCGTTGCTGGCCGATGCCCTGGCCAAGCCGCCCAGCAACTTCGCGGCGATGATGCCGGAGCGCCTGGCCAAGACTGATGCCTTCACCCAGATCACCGAAGTGGTGGGCAGCGGCCCGTTCCGCTTCCTGGCGCGTGAGCGAAACGCCGGCCATCTCGTTGCTTATGAAAAATTTGCCGATTACGTGCCACGCGCATCTGGCACGCCCAACGGCACTGCCGGGCCGAAAGTGGTCCATTTCGACCGCGTCGAATGGCGCATCATCCCAGACCAGGGCACCGCCGCCGCCGCGCTTCAGTCCGGCGAGGTCGATTGGTGGGAATCGGTCGGCGGCGATTTCCGCCAGTTGCTCACGCGCGCCGGCCTCAACGTGCATGTTCTTGACCCCGCGGGCTCCATGGGCTGCATGCGGCTCAACTTCGTCCAGCCGCCGTTCAACAATCCGGCCGCGCGCCGGGCGCTGTTCAAGGCGCTGAACCAGACCGACTTCATGGAGGCCGCCTCCGCCGGCGATCCCTCGATGTACACCGTCCCCTCCGGCTTCTTCCCGCCGGGCACGCCCATGGCCAGCACGGCGGGGTTCGAGGCGATCCCCGCGAAGCCCGATTTCGCCGCCGCCAAGCGCGAGCTGGAGGCCGCCGGCTACAAGGGCGAGAAGATCGTGCTGCTGCACGCCACCGACCTCAATTCGGTCAAGACGCTGGGCGACGTGGCAGCGGACATGCTGAAGCGCGCCGGCCTGAACGTGGAAGTCGCGGCGATGGACTGGGGCACGGTGGTGCAGCGCCGCGTCAAGAAGGAGCCGGTGGCCCAAGGCGGCTGGAATGCCGCCTGCACCTACTGGTCCGGTCAGGATCATCTCACCCCGGCTGGCCACGTGTTCCTGCGCGGCACCGGCGAGCGCGGCGGCAACTGGGGCTGGCCGGACAGCCCCCGCCTCGAGGAACTGCGCGACGCCTGGTTCGCAGCACCTGATCTTGCCGGCCAGCAGAAGGTCGCCGCCGACATGCAGCGCCAGGCCTTCCAGGACGTGCCTTACGTCCCGCTGGGCCAGGTGCGCGGCGTTACCGCCTACCGCAAGAATCTCACCGGCGTGCTGCAAGGCATACCCGTGTTCTGGAACGTCCAGCGCGCCACCGCCTGACACCTGAACTTGCGGCGCGGGGAAATGTGCCCCGCGCCGCGCCAGCGAATTGGACCACGATTGTGAACCGACGTACTTTCCTTGCCTCGGCGGCAGCCGGCCTTGCCCTGCCATCCGTCGTGCGCGCGCAGGCCGCCTCCACCCTGCGCTTCATCGCCGAGATCGACCTCACCTTCCTCGATCCGCATTTCACGCCGGCGAACGTCACCCGCAGCCACGGCTTCATGGTGTTCGACACGCTGTTCGGCGAAGACGGCAAGGGCGGCACCTCCCACCAGATGCTGGAGGGCCATACCGTGGAGGATGCCGGCAAGCTCTGGACCCTCACGCTGCGCGACGGCCTGCTGTTCCATGATGGCGAGCGCGTGCTCGCCCGGGATTGCGTGGCCTCCATCCGCCGCTGGGCCAGGCGCGACCCGATCGGCGAGGCCATGATGGCCGCAACCGAGGAGCTGTCCGCCCCCACCGACAAGACCATCGTCTTCCGCCTGAAGAAGCCATTCCCGCTGCTGCCCTATGCCCTCGGCAAGGTGGCCTCGCCGATCTGCGCCATCATGCCGGCCCGCCTGGCGGAGACCGATGCCTTCAAGCAGGTCACGGAGATGGTCGGCTCCGGCCCGTTCCGCTTCCTGGCCAATGAGCGGGTGCAGGGCGCGCGCAACGTCTATGCCAAGTTCGACAAGTATGTTCCGCGCAAGGACGGCACCGTCACCTGGTCCGCCGGCCCCAAGGTGGTGAATTTCGACCGGGTGGTCTGGACCACGATCCCCGACAACGCCACCAAGGCCAGCGCCATGCTGGCCGGTGAGCACGATTGGTGGGCCAACCCCGGCTACGACCTGCTGCCGCTGTTGCGGAAGAACCCCAGGATCGCGCTGCATGTCCTCAATGAGATGGGCGGCGTCACGATGGTGCGTTCCAACATGCTGCAGCCGCCGTTCAACAACGTCGCCATCCGCCGTGCATTGCTCAAGGCGATCGACCAGCGGGCCTTCATGGAAGCGATCGTGGGCGACGAGGCGGACTTCATCCGCAACCCCTACGGCGTGTTCCCGAACGGCTCGCCCATGGTCAGCAAGGTCGGGATGGAGGTCCTCTCCGGCCCGCGTGACGTCGCCAAGGTGCGCGAGGAGATCAAGGCGGCCGGCTATGCCGGTGAAAAGGTCGTGTTGATCGTGCCGACCGACTACCAGGACCTGAAGGCCACGGCCGATGTCTGGGCCGACCTGCTGAAGCGCTGCGGCATGGATGTGGATTATGTCGCCACCGATTGGGGCCAGATGCTCACCCGCCGCAACAACAAGGGCCCGGTCACCCAGGGCGGCTGGTCGTGCTTCACCACCGGCTGGTCCGGCAGCAGCGTGGATACGCCCGCCGGCCACCCGCCGCTGCGCGGCAATGGCGACAGCCAGGCCGCCTGGCCGGGCTGGTATGTCAGCCCGAAGATGGAGGCGCTGCGCACCGAATGGTTCGACGCGCCGGATGTCGCCGCCCAGAAGGCGATCTGCGACCGCATCCAGGCGCTGTTCTTCGAGGAAGTGCCCTACTGGCCGGTTGGCCAGGCCGTCGGCCCCACCGCCTACCGCAAGGACCTCACCGGCGTGGTCGATGGCCACACCGTGTTCTGGAACGTCCGCCGCGCCTGACCTGAAGCCGGGCAGGGCACCCATCCTGCCCGGCACCCCATTTCGCTGTTTGCCTGGAGTGACATGCCATGAAGCGCCGCACCTTCCTCGCCACCGCCGCCGCAGGCGCCGCCCTTGCCCCCGCCGTGGTGCGCGCGCAGCGGCAGACCACGCTGAAGTTCATCCCGCAGATCGACCTCGCCTTCCTCGATCCGCACTGGACCACGGCCTATGTCACCCGCAACCACGGCTACCTCGTGTTCGACACGCTCTACGGGCAGGACGGCAACTACAAGGTCTCGCCCCAGATGGTCGAAGGCCACGTGGTCGAGAATGACGGCAAGCAGTGGAAGCTCACCCTGCGCGACGGCCTGATGTGGCACGATGGCGAGCGCGTCCTGGCGCGCGATTGCGTGGCCTCCATCAAGCGCTGGGCCAAGCGCGATGCCCTCGGTGATGCGCTGATGTCCGCCACCGACGAGCTTTCGGCCACCGACGACAAGACCATCCAGTTCCGCCTGAAGCGCCCCTTCCCGCTGCTGCCGGATGCGCTGGGCAAGTCGCCCTCGCCGATGTGCGCCATGATGCCGGAGCGGCTGGCCAACACCGATGCCTTCACGCAGATCAAGGAGATCATCGGCTCCGGCCCCTACCGCTACAAGATGGATGAGCGGGTGCAGGGTGCCAGGAACGTCTATGAGCGCTTCGCCCAGTACAAGCCCCGCGAAGGCGGCACGCCGGACTGGACCGCCGGCCCGAAGCGCCCGTGGTTCGACCGCATCGAGTGGACCACCATGCCCGATGCCTCGGTCGCCTCCGCGGCCCTGCAGAGCGGCGAACAGGATTGGTGGGAATACCTCACCCACGACCTGATGCCGCTGCTGAAGCGCAACAACCGCATCCGTGTCGGCATCCAGGACCCGACGGGCGGCGTGATGATGGCGCGCGCCAACCATCTCACCACCCCCTTCAACAACCCCAGGATCCGCCAGATCATCAACGCCGCGATCAACCAGGCCGATTTCATGCAGGCCATCGTCGGCGACGATCCCAGCATGTTCTACACCCCGCTTGGCTACTTCACGCCCAAGACACCGATGGCCAGCGAGGAAGGCCTCGGCATCTATCTGGGCAAGAAGGACTTCACCAAGATCAAGGCGGAGTTGGCCGCCGCCGGCTACAAGAACGAAAAGGTCGTTCTGATGGTCGCGGTCGACTATCCCATCCTCAAGGCCCTGGGCGACGTGCTGGCCGACGTGCTTCAGAAATGCGGCATGAACGTGGACTACATCGTCACGGACTGGGGCACGATGCTGCAACGCCGCGCCAAGAAGGATCCGGGCGACCAGGGCGGCTGGAACCTCTTTGTCACCGGCTGGGCTGGCACCGATCACCTGAACCCGGCCGGCCATATCGCCCTGCGCGGCAACGGCGACCAGCCCAGCGCCTGGCCCGGCTGGTGCGTCAGCCCCGAGATCGAGCGCCTGCGCACCGCCTGGTTCGACGCGCCGGATGTGGCCACCCAGCAGAGGATCTGCGCCGATATCCAGAAGCAGGCCCTGGTCGATGTGCCCTACATGCCGCTGGGCCAATACCAGCAGCCCACCGCCTATCGCAGCGACATCACCGGCGTGCTGAACGGCTTCGCCACCTTCTGGAACGTGCGGAGGGCATGAACATGGCATTGCGGCGTCGCCAACTACTCGCCGGAGCCGGGGCAGGGGTGCTTGCCGCCCCCGCCCTGGCGCAGCCTGCGCGCGTGCTGAAGGCGGTGCCGCAAGCCAACCTCACCTCGATCGACCCGATCTGGACCACGGCCAACATCACCCGCAACTACGGCCACATGGTCTATGACACGCTGTACGGCATCGACCAGTCCTTCACCGCCCGCCCGCAAATGGCCGCCGGCCACCTGGTGGAAGATGACGGCAAGCGCGTCACCATCACGCTGCGCGAGGGCCTTACCTTCCACAACGGCGAGCCCGTCCGCGCCGCCGACGCCGCGCAGTCGATCCGCCGCTGGAGCCAGCGTACCGCCTACGGCCTGAAGCTGCGCGACGTGCTGGACGAGATTTCGGCGCCCGACGACAAGCGCATCGTGCTCCGCCTCAAGAAGCCCTTCCCGATGCTGTTCCAGGGCCTCGGCCAGGTCAGCGGCGCCTGCTTCATCATGCCGGAGAAGGTGGCGCTCACCGACCCGTTCAAGCAGATCGACGACCCCACCGGCTCCGGCCCGTTCGTGTTCGTCCGCAGCGAATACAACACGGGCAGCCGCATGGCCTTCGAGCGCAACGCGCGCTACGTGCCGGTCTCCGCAGGCGAGCCCAGCCTGATCGCCGGCCCCAAGCGCGTGTTCTTCGACCGCGTCGAGTGGCACATCATCACCGATGCCGCCACCGCCGCTGCCGCCCTGCAACGCGGCGAGATCGACTGGTTCGAGCAGCCGCCGCCGGAAATCCAGGAGCTCCTGGCCCGCAACCGCGACATCACCGTGGACCTGATCGACACCCTGCCGCTGGGCGGCGTGATGCGCCTCAACCACCTGCACCCGCCGTTCAACGACAAGAAGATCCGCCAGGCCATCCTGCCGGCCATCGACCAGACCGACTACATGAGTGCGGTCGTCGGCACCGATCCGTCGGTCTATCGCGCCAATGTGGGCGTGTTCACGCCGGATACCCCGCTGGTGACCACCGCCGGCATGGAGGCGCTCACCTCCCCGCGCAGCATCGATCGCGCCCGCGCCCTGCTGCGCGAAGCCGGCTACACCAACCAGCCCCTGCGCCTGATCGGCCCGACGGACATCCTGGCCCCGGCCGCGCTTACCCAGGTGGCCGCGGACATGTTCCGGCGCCTGGGCATGAACATGGATTTCGCCCTGTCGGACTGGGGCACCGTCATCCAGCGGCGCACCTCGCGCGAGCCGGTCGAAAAGGGCGGCTGGTCGGTGCTGTGCACCGCCTCCTCCAGCTTCGACCAGGCCGACCCCGCGGCCCATTCGATGATCCGTGGCAACGGCGTGGCCGGCTGGCCCGGCTGGCCCACGATTCCCGCGCTGGAAACACTGCGCGACGCCTGGTTCGATGCGCCGACGCTCGAAGAACAGAAGCGCATCGCCATGGAGATTCAGCGCGTGGCGCTGGACGAAGTGTCGTACATCCCGCTCGGCAGCTACTATGGCAAGACCGCCCTGCGCAAGAATCTCACCGGTCGCGTTCCGGGCCTGATGCTGTCATGGAATTTGCGTCGTGTCTGACAGGAATGGCTTGCGGCAGCCGTCTCCACGCCGCATAACTGTCATACCCGATCAGGTGGAGGCACCGCTGCTTGGTTGGACCCGCTATTCGTGGGTAATACATAACGGTGCTGTGGAAATGCCGGTCCCTGGTCCACTCGGATGGGGACATGAAGGAAGACGAAGCGTTGGCGACCATGCCCATGGCAAACCTACCGTGGGCCGCGCCCAGCGTGGAGGCTTCCATTGAACCCGTTTCGCTTGTCCAGGCCACAGTTGTGCTGGATGGCTATGGCCAGCCAGCCCAGGCTGGGGCACGCTGTTTCCCTGCACGCCGCCCGGTGCCACGCCGTATGTGCGGTGCGCCAGTCATGATGGAGCTTGCCGCGACGATGCCACGCCATACCCCCAACCGCCCCGGCCCGGCCGCCTTGCCGCGCCGCTCCGCGCGCACAACCCGGAGGTAACCAGGGGATGTTCGCCTACACCGTCCGTCGCGTCATCGCCACGATCCCCGTCATGGGCATCGTCGCGCTGTTCGTGTTCAGCCTGCTCTACATCGCCCCCGGTGACCCCGCGGCGATCATCGCCGGCGACCAGGCCACCCCCGAGGACGTGGAACGCATCCGCGCCTCGCTCGGCCTCGATCGCCCCTTCATCATCCGCTTCACCGAGTGGCTGTGGCGGGTTCTGCAGGGCGACCTCGGCGTGTCGATCTTCACCAACCTGCCGGTCAGCCACATGATCAAGCAGCGTCTGGAGCCGACCTTCTCGCTGATGCTCCTCACGCTCACCTTCGCGCTCAGCTGCGCGATCCCGATGGGCGTGCTGGCGGCCTGGAAGCATGGCACCTGGATCGACCGTCTGGTGATGCTCTTCGCTGTGCTGGGCTTCTCGGTGCCGGTCTTCGTGGTGGGCTATGTGCTCGCCTACACCTTCGCGCTGCAGCTCGATTGGTTCCCGGTGCAGGGCTACACGCCGATTTCCAACGGTATTGGTGGCTGGGTCTCCAACCTCACCCTTCCCGCCGTTGCCCTGGGCAGCGCCTTCATCGCGCTCATCGCCCGCATCACGCGCGCGACCATGCTGGAAGTGCTGAACCAGGATTACGTGCGCACCGCCAAGGCCAAGGGCGTCGGCCAGCGCGCCATCCTGTTCGTCCATGCGCTCAAGAATGCCGCGGTGCCGATCATCACCATCGTGGGCATCGGCTTCGCCGGCCTGATCGGCGGTGCCGTGGTGACCGAGAGCGTGTTCGCCATCCCAGGCGTCGGCCGCCTCGTGGTCGATGCCATCCTGCGCCGCGATTATCCGGTCATCCAGGGCGTGGTGCTGATGTTCAGCTTCACGTACGTGATCGTGAACCTCATCGTCGACCTGCTCTACACCGTGTTCGATCCGAGGATCCGCTACTGATGAGCACCACAACCCTGCCCCCGGACGGATTCACCCCGGCCCCGAAGCTCGCCGAAGTGCTGCCGCCCCGCAAGGAGCGGTCCAGGATCGGCATGTTCATCTACCGCCACCCCACCATCGCCGTCGGCGGCTTCATGGTGTCCCTGTTCGTGCTGATGGCGATCTTCGCGCCGCTGCTCTGGACGGTGGACCCCACCGCCCTGGCTCCGGCACGGCGCACCCGCCCGCCGAGCGAGATGTACTGGTTCGGCACCGATATGCTGGGGCGCGACGTGTATTCGCGCGTTGTCTACGGCGCCCGCATCTCGCTGATCGTCGGCTTCGGCGTGGCCATCTGTGCGGCCTCGATCGGGCTCTTCATCGGCCTGATCTCCGGCTTCATCCGCGCCGTGGATGCGGTCGTGATGCGCATCATGGACGGCATGATGTCCATCCCGTCGATCCTGCTCGCGATCGCCATGATGGCCCTCACCCGCGCCAGCGTGGAGAACGTGATCATCGCCATCACCATCGCCGACGTGCCGCGCGTCTCGCGCCTGGTCCGCGGCGTTGTGCTCACCCTGCGCGAGCAACCCTACGTGGAAGCGGCGATTGCCGCGGGCACGCGCACGCCGATGATCATCATCAAGCACATCCTGCCCAACACGCTGGCCCCGGTCATCGTGCAGGCAACCTTCCTGTGCGCCTCGGCGATGATCGCGGAAGCAACGCTGTCCTTCATCGGTGCCGGCACGCCGCCGATCATCCCCTCCTGGGGCAACATCATGGCCGAGGGCCGCGCGCTCTGGCAGGTGAAGCCCTACATCGTGTTCTTCCCGGCCGTCTTCCTGTCGATCACCGTGCTGTCCGTGAACCTGCTGGGTGACGGTCTGCGCGATGCGCTCGACCCGCGCATGGCCAAGAGGATCTGATCCAACATGTCTTCTTCCGCTCCCCTGCTTGAGGTCCAGAACCTCCAGACCCACTTCGGCACCGTCGACGGCGTGGTACGCGCCGTCGAGGGCGTCAGCTTCCACATCAATGCCGGTGAGACCCTCGGCGTCGTGGGCGAATCCGGTTGCGGCAAGTCCGTCACCGCCATGTCCATCCTTCGCCTGATCTCGACACCCCCAGGCAAGATGGCCGGCAAGATCCTGTTCAAGGGCACCAACCTCCTTGAACTGTCCGAGCCCGAGATGCAGGCCATCCGCGGCAAGGACATCTCGATGATCTTCCAGGAGCCGATGACCTCGCTGAATCCGGTGCTCACCGTCGGGCGCCAGATCGGTGAAACCGTCATGCTGCACGAAGGCGTCTCGGCCAAGGATGCCGAGCAGCGCGCGGTCGAGATGCTCACCCTGGTCGGCATCCCCGCCCCCGGCAGGCGCGTGCGCGAATACCCGCACCAGCTCTCCGGCGGCATGCGCCAGCGCGTCATGATCGCCATGGCGCTGGCCCGCTCGCCGCAGCTCCTGGTCGCCGACGAACCCACCACGGCCCTCGACGTCACCATCCAGGCGCAGATCCTGGAGCTGATGCGCGATCTGAAAACCCGCGTGGGTGCGGCCATCATGCTCATCACCCACGACCTCGGCGTGGTGGCTGAAATGGCGCAGCGCGTGATCGTCATGTATGCCGGCCGCAAGGTCGAGGAAGGCACGGCTGAGGAGATCTTCCTCAACCCGCTCCACCCCTATACGCGCGGCCTCATGGGCTCCATGCCCAAGCTCGGCTCTTCGCTGCATGAAACCGGCCGCAGCAAGCTCACCGAGATCCAGGGCCAGGTTCCCAGCCTGCGCAAGCCCATCATCGGCTGCGCCTTTGCCGGCCGCTGCCCGAACGTGACCGATGTGTGCCGCCAGATGGCTCCGGCTATCGAGGAAAAGGCGCCGAAACATCTCGTTGCCTGCCACTACGCCCCGCGCGCAGCGGCTGCGGCCTGAAGAGGAAGACAATGAGCAACTCCCAGACCCCGTCTTCGGGCAGGCCGCTGCTCGAGGTAAAGGGCCTCAAGAAGCACTTCCCGATCCACGGCGGCATCCTCGGCGGCAAGACCGGCAACGTCTTCGCGGTCGATGGTGTCAGCTTCGACATCAAGCGCGGCGAAACCCTGTCGCTGGTCGGTGAATCCGGCTGCGGCAAGTCCACGGTCGGCAAGGCCGTGCTGCGCCTGTATCCCATCACCGACGGCGAAGTCCTGCTCGACGGAAAGCGGATCGACAACCTCTCCGCCGGCGAGCTGCGCCCCCTGCGCAAGCGAATCCAGGTCGTCTTCCAGGACCCGTTCAGCTCGCTGAACCCGCGCCAGAAGCTGCGCGACATCATCGCCGAGCCGATCGTGAACTTCGGCATGGCCTCTGGCTCGGAACTCGATGACCGCGTCGGCGACCTGCTCGACAAGGTGCGCCTGCCGCGCGAGGCGATGTACCGCTACCCGCACGAATTCTCCGGCGGCCAGCGCCAGCGCATCGCCATCGCCCGCGCCCTCGCCCCGGGCTCCGACCTCATCATCTGCGACGAGGCGGTGTCCGCGCTGGACGTGTCGGTGAAGGCGCAGATCGTGAACCTGCTGTCGGACCTGCAGGACGAACTCGGTCTCACGCTGCTCTTCATCAGCCACGACCTTGCCATCGTGGAGCACCTCACCCACCGCGTTGCCGTGATGTATCTCGGCAAGATGGTGGAACTGGCCGACCGCAAGACGCTGTTCTCCACGCCGCACCACCCCTACACCCGCGCGCTGCTCTCCGCCGTGCCGGTGCCGGATCCCACGGTGAAGCGCCAGCGAATCATCCTGCGCGGCGACGTGCCCAGCCCGATCAACCCGCCCAGCGGCTGCCGCTTCCACACGCGCTGCCCCTTCGTGTTCGACCGCTGCAAGGTGGACGAGCCGCAGCTGCGGGATGTCGGCATGGGCCGCATGTCCGCCTGCCACCTCGATGTGGTGCCGGATACCGTGCCGGAAGCCAACCGCCAGGCCGCCGTCGCCGCCTGAAGGCGCCACCACATTGACCGCCTCCTGCGCCGGGCCTCGTGCCCGGCGCAGCCGTTTTGGGGCTTCGCATGCGGTTGGGCGGGGTTTTCACCGCGCAACGCTTGACCATATCCACCCTGGGTGCCAACACTCGGCACCATAGGCGCGCCAAGCATGGCGCCCGATGAAACACGTTCGACAGGGGAGCAAGCGATGCCTCAGGTAACGCTGACGGTGAACGGCAAGACCTCAACCGTGGAGGTGGAGGGCCGCACCCTCCTGGTCGAACTGCTGCGCGAAAAGCTGGGCCTCACCGGCACCCATGTCGGCTGCGACACCAGCCAGTGCGGCGCCTGCGTTGTCCATGTGGACGGCAACTCGGTGAAGTCCTGCACCATGCTGGCCGTCCAGGCCGATGGCAGCAGCGTCACCACCATTGAAGGCCTGGCCAAGGCCGACGGCACCCTGCACCCGATGCAGGAGATGTTCCGCGAGCACCACGCCCTGCAGTGCGGCTTCTGCACCCCCGGCATGGTCATGGCCGCCGTCGACCTGGTCGCCAAGAACCCGCAGGGCCTGTCGGAAGAGCAGATCCGCCACGGGCTGGAAGGCAATCTCTGCCGCTGCACCGGCTACCACAACATCGTCAAGGCGATCGACGCGGCGCAACCGCTGATGCACGCGAAGTAAGAACGCCAGAACAGAAACGATCCCGGCGCGCCTCGTGATGCGCGCCGGATGGGGGGCACCATGAACGCACCGTTCGAAGGCATTGGCGCTTCGGTCCGCCGCAAGGAAGACCTGCGCTTCATCTCCGGCCGCGGCAACTACACGGATGACATCAACCGTCCGAACCAGACCTACGCCGTCTTCCGCCGCAGCGACCGTCCGCACGCCAACATCATCTCGATCGACACCGCGGCCGCCAAGGCAGCCCCGGGCGTCGTCGCCGTCTACACCGCCGAGGACCTCGCCGCGATCGGCGGCCTGCCCTGCGGCTGGCAGATCCACTCCAAGGATGGCTCGCCGATGGCCGAGCCCAAGCACCCCGTCCTCGCCGAGGGCAAGGTGCGCCACGTCGGCGACCCGATCGCCGTCGTCATCGCCGAAACCAAGCAGCAGGCCCGCGACGCCGCCGAGCTCATCAACATCGAGCTGCAAGACCTGCCCAGCACCGCCACGGTCACCGATGCGCTGAAGCCCGGCGCCGCCCAGATCCACGACAACGCCCCCGGCAATGTCTGCTACGACTGGCATATCGGCGACAAGGAAGCCACCGAGGCCGCCTTCGCCAAGGCCGCCAAGATCGTGAAGCTCGATCTGGAAAACAATCGCCTGGTGCCGAACGCCATGGAGCCCCGCGTGGCCATTGGCGACTACGACCGCCACACCAGCGACTACACGCTGTTCACCACCAGTCAGAACCCGCACGTCATCCGCTTGCTGATGGGCGCCTTCGTCCTCGGCCTGCCGGAGCACAAGCTGCGCGTCGTGGCCCCGGATGTCGGCGGCGGCTTCGGCAGCAAGATCTACCACTACGCCGAGGAAGCCACCGTCACCTGGGCCGCCGGCAAGCTCGGCCGCCCGGTGAAGTGGACCGCCGACCGCACCGAATCCTTCATGTCGGACGCCCACGGCCGCGACCACGTGTCCACCGCCGAGATGGCGCTCGATGCCCAGGGCAACTTCCTGGCGCTGCGCGTCTCCACGCTCGCCAACATGGGCGCCTACCTGTCCACCTTCGCCCCCGCGGTGCCCACCTACCTCTACGCCACGCTGCTGGCCGGCACCTACAAGACCCCGGTGATCTACGCCGAGGTGAAGGCCGTCTTCACCAACACCGTCCCGGTGGACGCCTACCGCGGCGCCGGCCGTCCGGAGGCCACCTTCCTCCTGGAACGCCTGGTGGACACCATCTGCCACGACACCGGCGCCGACCCCGTCGCCATCCGCCTGCAGAACTTCATCCCGAAGGATGCCTTCCCGTACCAAACGCCGGTGGCGCTCCAGTACGACAGCGGCGACTACTTCACGACCATGGAAGTGGCCATGAAGAACGCCGACTACGCCGGCTTCCCGGCCCGCAAGGCCGCCGCCGCGGCGAAGGGCAAGCTGCGCGGCATCGGCCTCTCCACCTACCTGGAAGCCTGCGGCATCGCCCCCTCGGCGGTCGTCGGCTCGCTCGGCGCGCGTGCCGGCCTCTATGAGGTCGCAAACATCCGCGTCCACCCCACCGGCTCAGTCTCGGTCTTCACCGGCACCCACAGCCACGGCCAGGGGCATGAAACCACGCTCGCCCAGCTCGTCACCAGCCAGCTCGGCGTGCCGTTCAGCCAGGTCGAGATCGTCCATGGCGACACCAACCGCATCCCCTTCGGTATGGGCACCTACGGCAGCCGCTCGCTCGCCGTCGGCGGCCCCGCCGTGGTGAAGGCGATGGACAAGATCATCGCCAAGGGCAAGAAGATCGCCGCCCACCTGCTCGAAGCCTCGGTGGACGACATCGAGTTCGCCGACGGCAGCTTCAAGGTTGCCGGCACCGACCGTGCCAAGACCCTCGGTGAAATCGCGCTCACCGCCTACGTCCCGCACAACTACCCGATCACCGAGATCGAGCCGGGCCTGGACGAGACGGCGTTCTACGATCCCGCCAACTTCACCTTCCCCGGTGGCTGCCACGTCTGCGAGGTGGAGATCGATCCGGAAACCGGCGTCACCAGCATCGTGAACTTTACCGCGGTGGACGATGTCGGCCGCGTCATCAACCCGATGATCGTGGAAGGCCAGGTCCAGGGCGGCGTCGCCCAGGGCATCGGCCAGGCGCTGCTGGAACACGCCATCTACGACAGCAACGGCCAGCTGCTGTCCGGCTCGTTCATGGACTACACCATGCCGCGCGCCGACAACCTCACCAATATCTCGGTCGCCACCGAGAACACGCTCTGCACCCATAATCCGCTGGGCGTGAAGGGCTGCGGTGAGGTCGGCGCCATCGGCTCCCCGCCGGCGGTCATCAACGCCGTGGTCAACGCGCTGAAGGATTACGGCGTGCGCCACATGAACATGCCCGCCTCCCCCGAGAAGATCTGGGGCATCATCAACGCCGGCCGCAAGGCCGCCGAGTAAGCACGAGGAACCCGACATGTACGATTTCGGTTACACCAAGCCCTCGAGCCTCGCCGACGCTGTCGCCGCCCTCGCGGGTGACGATGAAGCCAAGGCCCTCGCCGGCGGCCAGACCCTGATCCCGGTGCTGAAGCAGCGCCTGAACAAGCCGACCAAGGTGGTCGACCTGTCCAAGCTCGGCCTCTCCGGCATCACCGTCACCGGTGACAGCGTCACCATCGGCGCCATGACCAACCACGCCACGGTCGCCGCCTCGGCCGATGTGAAGCGCGCCATCCCGGCGCTGGCGGCCCTGGCCGGCGGCATCGGCGATCTCCAGGTCCGCAACCGCGGCACCATCGGCGGCTCGCTGGCCAACAACGACCCCTCGGCCTGCTACCCCTCCGCCGTGCTCGCGCTCGGTGCCACCATCACCACCAACAAGCGCAGCATCTCGGCCGACGACTACTTCCAGGGCATGTTCACCACCGCCCTGGAGGCCGGCGAGGTCATCACCTCCGTCAGCTTCCCGGTCCCGGCCAAGGCCGCCTACATCAAGTTCAAGAACCCGGCCTCGCGCTACGCCATGGTGGGCGTGTTCGTCGCCAACGGCCCGAAGGGCGTGCGCGTTGCCGTCACCGGTGCCGGCCAGGGCGGCGTCTTCCGCCACACCGCCGCCGAAGCCGCCCTGTCCGCCAACTGGTCGCCCGCCGCCCTCGATGGCGTATCGATCAGCCCGGACAACATGAACAGCGACATCCACGCCAGCGCCCCGTATCGCGCTCACCTTGTGGGCGTGGTCACCAAGCGCGCCGTCGCCGCCGCAGGCTAAGCCCCGCGCCCATTGCCTAGGGAAACAGGGGGCCTCGTGCCCCCTGTTTTCATTTGGTCCCCCAGCCTTCGCGCGGCGCCACAGCAAGCACAGCGGTCACAGAGATCACAGAGGGCCACGGAGACCACAGAGAAGCAGGAAAAGAACGATGGCCCGACAGGCCCGACGCCTTCCTAGCCCCGTTCTTCTCTGTGCCCTCTGTGGCCCTCTGTGGTCTCTGTGACCCCTTCGCTTCCTTCCCCCCCGCGCCCACGAACCCCCCAGGAGCAGCCCGCCATGCAGGTCACCGAGCACGTCTGCCGCACCGCGCGCCACACCAGCTTCTACCTGCAGGCCGGCGACCCCTCCGCAACGCCCATCATCTTCGTCCATGGCTGGCCCGAACTCGCCATCTCCTGGCGCCACCAGCTCCCCGCCATGGCCGCCCTCGGCCTGCGCGCCGTGGCGCCAGACATGCGTGGCTACGGCCGCTCCAGCACCTACGCCACCCATGCGGACTACGCGCTCGAACACGCCGTGCAGGACATGCTGGAGCTGCTGGACCACCTCGGCGCCGAAAAGGCCATCTGGGTCGGGCACGACTGGGGCGCCCCCGTCGTCTGGTCGCTCGCCAGCCACCACCCGGACCGCTGCCACGGCATCGCCAATCTCTGCGTGCCCTACTATGCCAAGGGTTTCGCGCCGGAGAACTTCCTGCCCCAGGCCGACCGCACCCTCTACCCGGAAGCCGAATTCCCCTACGCCCAGTGGGAATACATGGCCTTCTACCAGGAGAACTTCGCCCGCGCCCACCAGGGCTTCGAGGCGAACGTGGCCAACACGGTCAAGGCCATGTTCCGCCGCGGCAACCCCGCCGCCGCCGGCACGCCATCGCGCACCGCCCTCGTCCGCAAGGGCAATGGCTGGTTCGGCCCCGCCAATGCCGCCCCCGACGTCCCGCGCGACTCCGAGGTCCTCACCGAAGCCGACTGGCACGCCTACACCGCCGCCCTCACCCGCACCGGCTTCTTCGGCCCCGACAGCTGGTACATGAACTTCCCCGCCAACCTCGCCTACGCGAAGCACGCCCGGAACGCCGGAAAACTCTCCCTGCCGGTCCTCTTCCTGCACGGTGCCTACGACTACACCTGCGAAACCATGACCTCCCGCCTCGCCGACCCCATGCGCCAGGATTGCACCGACCTCACCGAAGTCGTCGTGAATTCCGGCCACTGGATGGCCCAGGAACGCCCCACCGACGTCAACGCGGCCCTGGCCAAGTGGCTCGCCGCCAAGCTCCCCGCCCTCTGGTAGGGCGGGTCGCGCAGCGGACCCACCACCTCCCCACACCCCGCCCGCAGGTCCATTAATCTAACAAATATTCGTAGAAAGAGCATTTTTTCCTTGATCACCGGCGTTGCCTATGGTCAGCTCCCCGGTGATGACCCATCAACCCGCCGCTCCGATCGAAGCCGACGCACCGCACCCCTGGGTGCAGGCGATTCTGCACGCCCGGATTCCGGCCGCCCTCAAGGTGCTCCTGCTGGCCCTGCTCGCCGCCCTCTCGAAGGCGGAGGCCCCTGGCCGCACCCTGCGCGCCCTGCGCCAGGACTGGCTCTTCTCCCACAACGCCGACCTCGCCGAGGACCTGGACTCCGCCGGGAACCCGTACACCCTCCGCCGTCTTCTCCAGTTGCGCGCCCTCATCGGCTGGCTCATGCGCGGTACCCGTAACCGCGGCATGACCCTGTCCGGCACCCGCGCGCCCGGAATCCGCCCCCCGCAATCCGCCCGCGCCCCCCCATAGCCTGCGCACGCCCAAAATCACCCCGAATCCGTCGCGAAAACCCCGCGTCCCGCGGCGATGACTCACGCCCCTCGTAGGGCGGGTCGCGAAGCAGACCCGCCACCCTCCGAGGGCTCCAGCTCGAAGACCGTCTCGTTCCCGTCTCGGCCGACAGCCCGAAACCCGAGCCGCTCATACAGCCGGCGCGCCGGATTGCCGTCCAGCACACTCAGCCGAACCGGCAGCCCCGCCTCCGTGGCATCCGCCTTCACCGCTTCCACGATCCACCGGCCAACCCCCGCTCCCTGGCGCGAGGGCAGGATCTGCACCTGGTGCAGTATCCAGGCGTCTCGGTCCCGATAGGCCTTCACCATCCCGACCGCCTCGCCATCCAGCAGAACAATCCGGATGTCCCCGAACCGATGGCGCATCCTCTCGCGATGCGCCGCGGGCGTGGTGGGCTCACCAACACGGTTCAGGTGCTCGGTCATCGTCTGCTGCCGCAACGACAGCAGGAACGCCTCGTCAGCCGGCTCGGCAGGGCGCAGAGAAAGCGACGAGCGCTCCATCCCCCCTATCCCAACACGCCGCTACCCAAACGTGGCGAACATCTCCTCCATCGCCACCAACTGGTTCCCCTTCGCCGAGGACGGCACCAGCACCACCGTCCGCACCCCTGCGTCCTGCCACGCCTCCACGCGCTCCCGCACCTGGGAAGCCGTCCCAAACAGCGTCACATCCGCCAGCCACCGATCCGTCAGCATCTTGGGCACATCGTCCCGCCGCCCCTCGTCGATCGCCTTCTCGATATCCAGCATTTCCTGCTCGTACCCGGCTTCCTTCCAATAGTTCCGGTAGTTCGGCAGGAAGGCGTACCCGGTCAGCGTCCGCCGGTTCACCGCCTTCGCGGCCTCCAAATCGTCGCTGATGCAGGTCGGGATCATGTCCGCGATCATGAAGCCGGGGTCCGCCCGCTTCCCCTCCGGCAACGCCGCCAGGGAGGATTTCATGTGGCTCAGGCAGGCATTGGCAAAGATCACGCCCCGGCTGATCTCTCCGGCCAGCGCCACCATCTTCTTGCGCATCGCCGCCAGCACCACCGGCGCCAGCGGTCCCACGCCTTCCTGCGCCAGGTAGCGCTCCACGAACCCGCGCGTATCCCCCAGCGGCTTGCCTGGGGTCACCCCCATCCGCACATGGCTCGGCCCATGCGCAATGCCGATCCCCAAGGAGAACCGCCCCCCGGAAACCTCATGCATGAACGCGGAGGAAGCCGCGAAATCGCTCACCGTCCGCGCATAGATCGGCGCGATCGCGGTGCAGAACGGAATCGTCGAGGTATTCCACGCCAACGCCTCGCAGAGTGACATGTTCGCCCCCAGGCTGGGGAGGAACAGCCCGGCATAGCCGCGCCGCTCGATCTCCTGCGCCATCTCCACCACCCGCCGCCGCCGCCCCGGCGTCGCCACCAACCCCACCGCCGGCATGTTCTGCGCCATCTCGTCCGCTCCCACGTATTTCCATCACCCTACGCCCCCACGGCCCCTTGCGGGAGAGGGCAGGGGACGGCAAACGAAGGCCACGCCCAAGCGAAAAGGACCACCCGATGCCCTTCGATTTCCTCGCCCACCGCAAGAAGGCGATCATCGGCATGGTCCACCTCGGCGCGCTCCCCGGCACGCCGCTCTACGACACCGCCGGCGGCATCCCGAAGCTGATCGAAGGCGCGCTGGCCGATATCGAGGCCCTGCAACAGGGCGGCGTCGACGCGCTGATGTTCGGCAACGAGAACGACCGGCCGTACTCGCTGAAGGCCCCGCCGGCGAGCATCGCCGCCATGGCCGCCATCGTCTCGGCCGTGAAGCCCGCCGTGAAGATCCCCTTCGGCGTCAACTACCTCTGGGACCCCACCGCCAGCATCTGCATCGCCGCCGCCACCGGCGCCGCCTTCGTCCGCGAGATCTTCACCGGCGTCTACGCGTCAGACATGGGCCTCTGGGCGCCCGATTGCGAAACCGCCTTGCGTACCCGCCGCGATCTCGGCGTGCCGCACATCAAGCTCTGCTTCAACATCAACGCCGAATTCGCCACCCCGATGGACACCCGCCCCATCGGCCTGCGCGCCAAGTCGGCCGTGTTCTCCTCGCTGGCAGACGCCATCATGGTCTCCGGCCCCCTCACCGGCCAACCCGTCGACCAGTCCGACCTCCGCCAGGTGCGGGAAGCGGTCACGGACGTCCCCGTCTTCGTCAACACCGGCGTCAATCTCGACAACGTCCAGGCCATGCTGTCCCTGGCGGATGGCGCCGTCGTCGGCACCCACTTCAAGATCGCCGGCAACACCTGGAACGCCGTCGACCCCACCCGCGTGAAGCGCTTCATGGACAAGGTCGCGACGCTTCGATGAAAAGCAAATCGGTCACAGAGACCACGAAGGACCACAGAGGGACACTGAGAAGCAGAACCTTCCTTCTCCGTGCTCTCTGTGGCCCTCTGTGTCCTCTGTGACCCCTTCGCTTTCTTTCTCTCCAAGGCCCCCCATGTTCGCCATCGGCCTCGACATCGGCACCACCTCCACCATCGGCATCCTGATCGAGCTGCCGAACCGCGTCGCAGCACTTGCCACCCGCCCCGCCACCCTCAGCGCCCCACACCCCGGCTGGGCCGAGGCCGACCCGCGCCAATGGTGGGAAAACGTCTGCGACATCTGCCAGGAGCTCCTCGCCGCCGAACCCCGCGCCCGTGACCATCTCGCCGGCATCGGCGTCGCCGGCATGCTCCCCGCCCTCGTCTTGCTCGATGCCAAGGGCCAACCGCTGCGCCCCAGCATCCAGCAATCCGATGCCCGCTGCGACGCCGAGCTGACCGAGCTTCTCGCCACCACCGACCCAGCCGCCTTCCTCGCCACCACCGGCAACGGCCTCAACCAGCAGGTCGCCGCTCCCAAGCTGCGCTGGCTCGCCCGCCACGAACCGGAAACTCTCGCCGCCGCCAGAACCCTCACCGGCTCCTACGACTACATCTCCTGGCGCCTCACTGGCCAACGCACCGCCGAACGCAACTGGGCGCTCGAAGCCGGCTTCCTCAACCTGCAAACCGCCGAACCCGACCCAGCCCTCATCGCCCTGGCCGGCATCGACCCCGCCATCCTCCCCCCAGTCCGCGAAGGCCACACGATCCTCGGCGAAATCACCGCCGAAGCCGCCCAGGCCACCGGCCTACCCGCTGGCACCAAGGTCATCGCCGGCAGCGCCGACCACATCGCCAGCGCCTACGCCGCCGGCCTCACCGAAGAAGGCGACGTATTGCTGAAATTCGGCGGCTCCGCCGACATCCTGATGGCCAGCGCCCAAGCGAAACCGGATGACCGCCTCTACCTCGACTACCACTCGATCCCCGGCCTCTATGTCCCCAATGGCTGCATGGCCAGCGGCGGCTCCATGCTCAACTGGCTCGCCACCATCCTCGCCCCAGGCGAGGCAAAACCGCACGCCCGCCTCGACCAACTCGCCGCCATCATCCCCCCCGGCAGCGAGGGCCTCTCCATCCTGCCCTATCCCCTCGGCGAGAAATCCCCGCTGCACGACCCGCTGGCGCGGGCCACCTTCACCGGTCTATCGCTGAACCACACCACCGGCCATCTCTGGCGCGCCACGCTGGAATCGATCGGCTACGCGCTGCGCCACCACGCCGAGGTGTTCCGCGAGATCGGCCACCCCATCCACCGCCTGCGCGCCAGCGATGGCGGCTCCAAAAGCCTGGTCTGGATGCAGATCATGGCCGACATCTTCCAGATGCCCGTCCGCGTCCTGACGGACCATCCCGGCTCCTGCCTTGGCGCCGCCTGGCTCGCCATGATCGGCACCGGCGCCAGCACCAACTGGCACGGCGTCACCAACTTCGTCGGCGAGGGCAGGGTGCTGCACCCCAACCCCGCCACCGCGGCGGCCCATGACGAAGCCTACACGCGCTTCCGCAGCCTCTACGGCGCGCTACAGCCCTGGTTTGGGCGAGCAAGGTAAACCGCCAAGACGCCAAGCCACCCTTGGCGCCTTCTTGGCGTCCTTTGCGCCTTGGCGGTTCCCTTCCTTCCTACGCCACCACCGGCGCGATGTTGCCGGAGATCCAGCGCGCAATCGCCGTCATGCGGGCATCCTCGTTCTGCTGCCCCATCACCTGCACGCCCACCGGCATCCCGCCCACCGCCATCATCGGGATCGTCACCGCCGGCGCGAACAGCATCGAGCTCGGCGCGTTGAACACGAAATCCCCGGTCGGCCGTGGGTGCAACGGCTGGCCCGGCACATCGCCTGCCCAAGGCGTCGCCGGGCCGGGACAGGCCAGCGTGATCACCGCATCCGCCAGCGGCGCCGTCGCCTTGTGGACCAGCTGCGCACTGTCCCG
>JAIXTK010000411.1 GCA_027483995.1 Acetobacteraceae bacterium | reverse complement strand
TCGGGATCGTTGTAATCTGGATCACTGGGGTCAGGTGCGCGACGACCACGCCATACCGCCACCGACAAGCCTGCAGACGAAGCAAGAGGCTCAATTTTGGCCGCCTGCTCCTCGCCGAGATTATGCGTCGGCACCGCAATCACGACGACCTTATTGCACCCTTCTCGCCTAAGTTTTGTGACTAACTCAACTGCGTGACGCCTGGCCGCCTCGCTCTTGCCGACCCCTACATCGACGCGGATTGCGACAGCGGGAGGCGGTGGGGGGGCTGCCGGCGGCACCGCGACGTAATTGCCGCCCCAGTCGCGCTGGGCGTAATTTTGTGGCTTAGATTCCTCATCATTTTTCGGGGGTTTCGATTTTGGCAAGGCAATATCGAGTGCGTGGCCAAAAAAATCACCGACGGCGGCGTCTAGCTTCTCCCTTGCTTCCCTAAGCGGAAGCCCCAAAGGGATTGCAGTTGGCGGGTTAAGTGCGAGGTCAATCCTGGCACGCACGGCCGCGATGCCTTCACGCTGAATTACGTCGTTGAGGTCGCCGTTGTCCTCGCGGCGGGTCGGCCATGGGTAAAGTAGGGTGACATCCAGGCCCTCTCCGCGCCAATGCGCCATGGCGATCTTGAGCTGCTTCTGAGCGTTGGCGGGTTTCCCGTCTCGGGGATGCCGGGGATCGTCGTCGGCACAGATAATGATACGGCGGTCTCTGGGCAGGCTGAGCTTGCTCATGCTGCCGAGCGCGACCCACGTCTCGTGTCCTCCCGCCACCCAGGCAGTCATGCCAGTCTCCGGGCCCTCAGCGACCAGCAACGGCCCGTCCGTAGGCCCCGGAAAGCGCACCATGACTCCGTCTTGCGGGCCGCGGGATGGTTTTGCCGTCCCGCCATCATCGACCTTGCGGGCGTCAGCGCCTAGGCGCACCCGCTGAATTGCCTGAACGGTTCCGTTGAACTGCGTCGCCGCGACAACCAAAGAGTTCGTCGGCGGGTGGAAGCGGAGGACGCTTCCTGGCCAGCCGCGCGACGGCGGCGGGATGCGGCGGACCTCGATCAGATACCGCTCAGCGAGCGTGCCTTCGATTGGCGCTGAAGCGCTCCATATTGCACGCGCGGCCTGGATCTTGCTCGATCGATCGGGGTTCTCAATCTGGGCTTTCGGTCGGCTTTCAGCCGCCTTACGGCGCTCCGGTAGCGACGGCGGAACTGTAGCTCCGTCGAGGCTGATGCCCAGAAAGCTAGCAGCGAAGGTAACGGCTTCAAGGAATCCATATTGCAGAGTGTGTTTGATCAAGTCGATGGCATCTCCACCGGTGTCGACCTCAAAATTGCGCCATAGGCCTTGCTTTGACCCGCTGATTACTACCGAAAGAGACCCTTTTCGTCCAAATCGGAGCTCGCGCCAGTTGCTGAGACTTCTGTTTGGTTCACCGCATAGGTGCTCG
Source organism: Acetobacteraceae bacterium (assembly GCA_027483995.1). GTDB lineage: Bacteria > Pseudomonadota > Alphaproteobacteria > Acetobacterales > Acetobacteraceae > CAMDGX01. The sequence goes on along the minus strand of JAIXTK010000411.1, from coordinate 4,703 downwards.
GCAAGGCTCGCCATGTTCAGCCGTAGGGCTGAGCGAATCTCGTCGAGCGTCGCGTCGGGGATGGTCACCGCCCGTCTCGGCCGGCGCCCCCTTCAGTTTTCACCCCGCATCAGGCGGCGGAAGGAGTCGCCGATTACGATCGTCGTCGCGCCGATCTTGGTGGTTTGCAGTCGACCGGTCTTGATCAGTTCATAGGTTTTGGTGAGGCCGGGTCCTCCGAGTGCACGAAGCTCGCGAACACGGTAGCCGAGTGCGTGGGGGTTGGGGGCATGGCGATCGTGTGTGCGGTGCAGGCGAGCCGGGGGCGACGCAGTCTCTTCGACGGTGAGCGGGCTCGGTTTGGGACGGCGCTGGTGCATGAAGGAAGCCTCGATTCAGACGAACGGGCTGATCATCGGCATTCCGCAGGCTTAATTTGATGACACTGCCCTAGCAGGGCTATGTCGCCGCTGACTTGTTGACGCGCGCCGAACGATGCCGTCCGATCAGCTTCGCAATCGCTTCGGTGCGGTCGTCGTCGTCGCCTTGGGGAGGAAACGTCGCTGCGACGAGCGCAGTGATGAGGCGCACACCCGGCCCGTCGTAGGTCGTTGGAAATGCAGCGCCCAGGCTGAGATCCAGATGGTCCGTCAGGCGCCGCACCAAGCACGTCCACGGCTTCGACTGTCCACCTTCGCGTCGCAGGGATACAAGAACCGGCCGCAACCGGGCCCAGCGCTCAGCAAATTCAGTCGAAAAGGCCTCGAGGCGGGCGAATTCGGCCTGCTGTTTCTCGGCATCCGTCCACGTCCGCACCTCCGCCACCAGATCGCGTAACCCAGACACTGCCCGGTCCGTGTTATTGCGCGCTGCCCTGGCGAGGTCGCGTAGGTTGCTGAGCTCGTTTATGGCCGCTTGGTGCCGCTGGTAGTGGCCTCCTGCCCTATTGCACGCGGCAGAGATCGCCGGGGCGTCCACACGCAAGATCATCGCCTCGTCGGTCCAGCCAGTTGCACGTAACAGCGCAATCACGTCGCCCGGCGTCAGGTGCGCCGCCGTGAACCTTGCCCTTGGCGACTTTCTGGCTTTTCCTTGCACCTTCGGCTGCCTCCCCACTTCATTCAATCCTGCCGCTTTGAATGTCGCGCCTGCCGGAGCCCGCGAGTCAATTTTGGGAAGGGCTATCGCGCCAACTCGAGATGCCTTTGATGGCGAATCCTACAGAGATTGAGATCGCCGCCCGCGGCCAAGCAGGAAATTTTAGAGGGGATAGTTGAGGGGATTGGCCAAACCTGGCCTCCAAATCCTAACAATTACTGGGAAATTGGCGGAGAGGGTGGGATTCGAACCCACGGTACGCTTGCACGTACAACGGTTTTCGAGACCGTCACAATCGGCCACTCTGTCACCTCTCCAGGCCGTGCGGCAGGGCGCCCTTATAGGGACGTGATCGGCGCGCTGCAATGCCGGTTGATGCGCGCGGGGCTGGCCGGTGGCCGCGCGCAAGGCATAGCTCAGGCTCCCTTGCGGCGGGCGCCGTTGCGGCGGAGGAGGAACTCTCGGCCGACTTTCACCATCGGTGTGCCGTCGTATTCCACGATGTCGGCGGTGGCGTAGGTTTCGCTCCAGATGTCCGGGATGAAGCTGCCGGTGCCCACCACGTCCACCGGGGCGCGGCAATCGGACATCACGCGGCACTTGGCAACGCCGAAGCCGGAGGAGGCGACGAGGCGGACGGCGGGGAAGCCGGCTTCGTTCAGGGCTTCGCGCATGCGCCAGACGGCGGCGGCGGAGACGCCGGTGCCGACGAGGTAGCGCAGCTCCGTCTCGCTGCGGTAGCGGCGGATGGCGCCGGGGGCGTGGCGTTCCAGCACGGCGTAGCTTTCGGCGGGGTCCAGGCCTTCGAGGAAGCGGCCGCCATGGGTATCGAGGCGCAGCGCCAACTCCCCGGCGGCGGCGAGCTCGGGGAAGCGGCGGCAGACGGCCAGGCCATCGGTGATCTCGCGGCCGTAGTAGTCCACCAGGACGGTCAGCATCTCGTCCGGGAAGGTTTCGTGGAACATCTCGGCGGCGCGGACGGTGCTGCCGGCGTAGCCGATCAGGGCGTGCGGCATGGTGCCGCGGCCGGCGGAATTGCCGAACCAGTGGGCGGTGAAGTCGTTGGCGTTGCCGATGAAGCCCTTGGCCCCCTCCGCCTGGGCGGCGCGGCTGCCGACGGAGGCGGCGTAGGCCATCATCTGCTGCATCTCAGCCCCGGCGCAGTGGCGGGCATCCATGGCGAGGAAGCCGACTTCGGGCAGGGCGAGGGCCATCTGGTAGGCGTTGTGGGCGGCGACGCAGGCGGGGCCGAGCTTCTGGAGCAGGATCGTCTCCAGGTCCGCCAGCTTGGCGAAGCTGCCGGCTATGTAGGCCAGCGGCTCGCCGGCGCCGGTCCAGGAGCCTTCGGGGTGGGTGACGTCGATGTCGAAGGTGGTGCCGCGTTCGGCGGCCACCTCCGCCAGCCAATCCAGCATCAGGCGCGGGGCGGAGATGACGGGGCGGCGGAGGAAGATGGCGTAGGTGACGCGCTTGTCGCCGAAGCGCTCCACCACGGCACGGGTGCGATTGAAATAGACGTCGGTTCGGCCGGCGATCTCGCGCGCCAGGTCGCCTTCGGTCATCTTACTGGGCGGCGATGGGCTGCAGGGCGGGCTGGGCGCGGCGTTCCTTCAGCTCCTCGGCGACGAGGAAGGCGAGTTCGAGGGATTGGCTGGCGTTGAGGCGGGGGTCGCAGAAGGTTTCGTAGCGGTCGCCGAGGTCGGCGGCGGTGAGCTGGTGGGCGCCGCCGATGCATTCGGTGACCTCGCGGCCGGTCATTTCCACATGGACGCCGCCGGCCCAGGTGCCTTCGGCGGCGTGGACATCGAAGAAGCCGCGGACTTCCTGGAGGATGGATTCGAAGTTGCGGGTCTTGACCTTGCTCTCGGTGGAGATGGTGTTGCCGTGCATGGGGTCGCACAGCCAGACGACTTTCTTGCCGGCGCGCTTCACGGCGCGGACGAGGGGGGGCAGGAGGGATTCGACCTTCTCGGCGCCCATGCGGCTGATGAGGGTGAGGCGGCCGGCTTCGTTGTTGGGGTTGAGGGTGTCGATCAGCTTCATCAGGTCGTCCACCGTGGTGGTGGGGCCGACCTTGAGGCCGAGGGGGTTCTTCACGCCGCGGAGGAATTCGACATGGGCGCCATCGGGCTGGCGGGTGCGGTCGCCGATCCAGAGGAAGTGGGCGGAGCAGGCGTACCAGTCGCCGGAGGTGGAATCGATGCGGGTGAGGGCCTGTTCGTAGGGCAGCAGCAGGGCCTCGTGGCTGGTGTAGAAATCGGTCTCGCGGATCTGCGGGATGCTGGCCGAGGTCATGCCGCAGGCGGACATGAAGGCAAGGGTTTCATCGATGCGGCCGGCGAGTTGCTGGTAGCGCTCGGCGAGCGGGGAGCGGGCGGCGAAATCGAGGTTCCAGCGATGGACTTCGTGCAGGTCGGCATAGCCGCCGGTGGCGAAGGCGCGCAGCAGGTTCAGCGTGCCGGCGGACTGGAAGTAGCCGGTTTCCATGCGGGCGGGGTCGGGGATGCGGGCGGCGGCGGTGAATTCGGGGCCGTTGATGATGTCGCCGCGATAGCTGGGCAGGGTTTCGCCGCCGATGGTCTCGTTGTCGCTGCTGCGCGGCTTGGCGAACTGGCCGGCCATGCGGCCCATCTTCACCACGGGCACGCCGGCGCCGAAGGTGAGGACGACGGCCATCTGCAGGATGACGCGGAAGGTGTCGCGGATGATGTTGGCGGTGAAGTCGCCGAAGGATTCGGCGCAGTCGCCGCCTTGCAGCACGAAGGCCTCGCCATTGGCGACGCGGGCCAGGGCGGATTTGAGGTTGCGGGCCTCACCGGCGAAGACGAGCGGGGGGTAGCGGTGGAGCTTGGCTTCCATCGCCTGCAGCGCGGCCTGGTCGGGGTAGGCGGGGACCTGCTTGATCGGGCGCTGGCGCCAGGAGTCGGGGGTCCAGGTGGTGGTCATCGCAGTCTCGCTCCCGTCGCGCCCCCTGTGGCGAAGGTGGGGGCGGTATTGGGGGCGGAGTTATCCACATTGGCGGCGGTTTGGCTACTCCGGCGGGGTGGGAGGGTTTTAATTATGATACCGGAACAATAAGGGCGTGCGTTTTCCCGGTCAGTCGCGGCCATATTTTTTGAGGAAATAGCGGGCGGCGGCGATCTCGTAGGGGCGCAGGTTCAGTTCGGGGTCGGTGAGTTTCAGGCGGCGGGGTTTGGCCGGCCGGGGCTTGCGGGGGGTTCTGGGGCGCGGGGGGCGTTTCAGCCACGCCGGTTGGTCGACGCCCAGCGCGTGGCAGAGGGGACGCAGGAGGCGGCCGGCCTGGGGGGCGGCCTGGACGAAATCCTGGATGCTGGGCTGTTGCAGGAGATCGTGGAGCTGGCCTGCGCTGGGGCCGGCTTCCGGGATGCGCCTGGTGACCCAGCCGCGGCCTTGGGGGAGGCGGGTGGGGGCTGCGACCAGGGGCATGCCGGGGGCGGGGAGTTCGGGGATTTGGGGCGGAGGCTGGCGGGCGGTTTTCGGGCGTTGGGTGGTTTTGCGGGGTTTGGGGAGGGTGTTGGACTGCCAACGGTCGTAGAGGCGGGTGAGGCGGTTGGCGAGGCGTTCGAGGCGGAACCAGAGGAGGGTCCAGACGGGGCCGGGGAGGA
>JAIXTK010000165.1 GCA_027483995.1 Acetobacteraceae bacterium | reverse complement strand
TCATCGCGCCGAGGCGAACCTTCGAGGTCTCCAGCGCCGGGCTCATCGCGCCGAGGCGAACCTTGGAAACGGCGGCGTCGGTGGTGCGGATGGTCATGGTGGAAACCCTCTCGTGATTGGGGTGAGGCAGCGTGGTGGCCGCCCGTTCTGTGAGATCGCTTATCGCTCCTGATCCGCAGCCAGACGTATTCACGTCGTTAAGACGGCGTTAATACGATCCGTGAACGCCGATTTAACGAATGTGAACGAATTACTGCGGACCCGTTCCACACAGTGCAGCATCACCCTTCATCGCGCACGGCTTAGGTGAAAAAGACCAAGGATATCCGCGTCTTGCCAGCGAACGCACCGTTATCGAGACAACATCCCAATCCTGACCCGAATTGGCTAAAAAAGAATTGATTTTCAAATCTTGTTACGCAGTTGCGGTATCGAGAGAACTGCAGACGCCTCGCATCGCGAAATCCGCGGGATTCCGCGCGAGCGCCGCGTCATTTTTGCACCATCACAAACGTGTCAGGGGGCCCCGAAGGACCCCCTGAAAACTTACAAATTCACGGCCGATTGAAAGGTTTAACGGTGCCCGGCACCCACCGCCGTCACGCCGCGGTGCCACCCACCACCAGCCCGCCGATCCGCATCGTCGGCTGGCCGACCCCCACGGGAACGCCCTGCCCGCTCTTGCCGCAGGTCCCGATCCCCGGGTCCAGCGCCATGTCGTTGCCCACCAGCTCCACCTTGGTCAGCGCATCCGGCCCGTTGCCGATCAGCGTGGCCCCCTTCACCGGGGCCCCCACCTTCCCATCCTCGATCAGGTAGGCCTCGCTGGCGGAGAACACGAACTTGCCGGAGGTGATGTCCACCTGCCCGCCGCCGAAGTTCACGGCATACAGCCCCTTCTTCACCGAGCGGATCACGTCTTCCGGCGTCGCCTGGCCGCCCAGCATCACCGTATTGGTCATGCGCGGCATCGGCGCATGGGCGTAGCTCTGCCGCCGCCCGTTCCCGGTGGGCCGCACCCCCATCAGCCGCGCGTTCAGCCGGTCCTGCAGGAACCCGGTCAGGATGCCATCCTCGATCAGCGTTGTGCGGCCGGTGGGCGTGCCTTCGTCGTCCACCGTCAGGCTGCCACGCCGGTCCGCGAGCGTGCCGTCATCGACCACCGTCACCCCCGGGGAGGCGATGCGCTGCCCCATCAGCCCGGAAAACGCGCTGGTCTTCTTGCGGTTGAAGTCGCCTTCCAGCCCATGCCCGATCGCCTCGTGCAGCAGGATGCCCGGCCAGCCGGCGCCCAGCACCACCGCCATCTCGCCCGCCGGCGCCGGCACGCTCTCCAGGTTCACCAGCGCCTGGCGCAGCGCCTCGTCCACCGCCGCGCGCCAGGTTTCCGGCGCCACCATCCGCTCGTAGGAGATGCGCCCGCCGGTGCCGTAGCTGCCGGTCTCGCGCCGCCCATCCACTTCCACCACCACGGACACATTGATCCGCACCAGCGGCCGCAGGTCGGCCACCCGCGTGCCGTCGGCGCGGATGATCTGCACCGCCTGCCATTCGCCGGAGAGCGAGGCCATCACCTGCTTCACGCGGCTGTCCCGCCCCCGGGCATAGGCGTCGATCTCCGCCAGCACCCCGGTGCGCTTGCCGAAATCCATGCCCGACAGCGGGTTGGCATCGGAATAGAGCCGCCGGTTGGTCCCGGCCGGGGGTTCCGCCGCCACGCCGGAATGGCCGGAGGCCACGGCAGAGACCGTCGCCGCCGCCCGCTTCAGCGCATCCTCGGTCAGCTCCCCGGCATGGGCATAGCCCGTCGCCTCGCCTGCCACCGCCCGCAGCCCGAAGCCCAGCGAGGTATCGAAGCCGGCGGCGCGGATGCGCCCGTCATCCAGGCTGATGCTCTCGCTCTCGCGGTATTCCAGGAACAACTCGCCGTCGTCGGAATTCGCCAGCGCATCGCGCGTCAGCCGCTCGGCCGCGTCCAGCCCCAGCGTCGCCCCCTCGCGGGCAAAGAACAGCGCGTCCGTCACGGCCAAGGGAGAGTTCATCGGACTGTATCCTCTATAGAGTGCTCGCCCGGCCGCGCAGCCGGTCCAGCGCCACCAGCGCCGCCGTCAAAACCACCACCGCCATCGCCTGATGCAGCGTGCCCAGGCCGACGGGCACAACATGCACCAAGGTGGCGATGCCCAGGGCATATTGCACCCCCACCGTGCCGGCCAGCCCCAGCAGCACCGGGCGTGCCGCGCTGTGCCAGCCGGCCAGCAGCGTGCCCAGCGCCAGCACCAGCGTGGCAGTGGCCAGCAGCCGGTGGTTGAACTGCACGGCGGCCACGTTCTCGGTCCAGTTCAGCCAGAACGGTGCCAGCTTCCCATAGCCTTCCGGCACCAGCCGCCCATCCATCAGGGGAAAGGTGTTGTAGTCGAACCCCGCCTTCAGCCCGGCCACGAAGCCCCCGGCCAGGATCGCCAGCGCCGCCACCGCCACCGTGCCCCGCGCCAGGCGCCGCACCAGCGCGGGAACCTCGATCGGCTCAGCGCGCAGAAGTTCCAGCGCCGTCCACAGCAGCGCCGCGTAGAGCACCAGCGCCAGCCCCAGATGCACCACCAGCCGATAGGGGGAAACCGCGGTCGAATCCGGCATGAAGCCAGAGGCGACCATGATCCAGCCCACCACCCCCTGCAGCCCGCCCAGCACGAACAGCCCCAGCAGCCGCGGCAGCAACCGCCGCGGCACCGCGCCGCGCCACCACAGCACCGCCAGCGGCACGATGAAGGCCAGCCCGATCAGCCGCCCCCACAGCCGGTGCCCCCATTCCAGCCAGAAGATCTCCTTGAACCCCTCCAGCCCGAAGCCCTTGTTCACCAGCTGATACTGCGGGATCGTCCGGTAGAGCTCGTACAGCCGGTTCCACTCCGCGTCCGACAGCGGCGGCAGGATGCCGCGGATCGGCGCCCATTCCATGATGGAAAGGCCGGATCCGGTCAGCCGCGTGGCGCCGCCAAGGGCCACCATCACCAGGATCATGCCGCACAGGAAGAACAGCCAGTTCGCCACGGCACGCCGGTTGCGCGCAGCAGCTTCATCAGGCGGAAGGGGGGCATCGAAGGGCATGCCCCAGCATATAGGTGCGATGCCCGCCCCGACAGGGGGCGCCGGCCGCTACTTCGGCGCCGGCATGGCGATCCGCCGCCCCACCCAGTCCGGCCGCGCCACGCGGGCATGTGCCGCCTGCGCCGCCTCGATCCGCGCCCGCACGTCATCGGGCCAGGGCACCACGCGGCGGATGTTCAGGTCCACGTGCAGATACATCAGCTCCTGAGTCGCCGCGCGCTTGCCGTCGTGCAGCCGGTACATTTCATGCGCCAGATGCACCCGCTTGGCATCCACGCCCATCACCCAGGTCACCACCCGCGCCTTTTCGCCCAGCAGCAGCTCCGCCTCGTACATGTTGTGCGATTCCGCCGCGAAAGTGCCGCACCCCGCCCGCGCCTTGTAGCTGTAGGAGCAGTCGAACACATCGAAGATCAGATCCGTCGCCAGGTCGAACGCCACCGTGTAGTAGGCGAGGTTCATGTGGTTGTTGCCGTCGATCCACGACGGCTGCACTTCCACCTCGCCGCTGTCGAACGGCGCCGCCCAGTGGCCGATCGTCGCCCGCGGATCAATCACAGTGTCGTTCAAGCCACCCTCCAGGTCTCGCCGTCATCCGTCGCGCGGCCTTCCTCGCGCAGCTTCTCCAGATGCGCAATCACCGTGCGCTGCGCCGCCGGCACCAGCTTGGGGTCCAGGTTCAGGTACAGCGCCTGCACCAGCCCCAGCGTGGTGCGCGGCCCCGCCGCCAGCGCATTGGCGATCGCCGCCTCGCGCTGCGCCCGGTGTGCCAGCAGGGCACGCGCGAACGGCATCGGGTCTTCCACCATCGGCCCGTGGCCCGGCAGGTACACCGTGTCCGTGCGCGCCAGCATCCGGCGCATGCTCTCGAAATACGCCTTCATGTTCCCATGCGGCGGGCTGACGATGCTGGTGGACCAGCTCATGATGTGATCGGCGGTGAACACCACCCCGTCGCGCGCGAAGCACAGATGGTCGCTGGCATGGCCCGGCGTATGGATCGCCGTCCACCCCGCCACCACATCCCCATCATGCACCGGCACATCCGGCGTGTGCGAGGGCTCCTGGCTGGCATGGAAGCTCCACACCTTCGCCCCGCACGCCGCCTTCAGCGCCGGCACCGCGCCCAGGTGATCCGCATGCGTATGGGACAGCACGATGCGCGCCACCCGCCCGCCGGTCGCTGCCATGATATGCCCCACATGCGCCGCATCCTCCGGCCCGGGATCGAGCACGGTGAACCCGTCCTCCCCCTCGATCAGGTAGGTATTGGTGCCGCGATAGGTGAACGGGCCGGGATTGTCGGCCACGATGCGCCCGATCCCCGGCAGCACCGGCAGCACCTGGCCGCGCGGCGGCACGGGCTCGGTCAGAAAGGCAGCCATTCACGTCCCCCTTGGTCTGGTCCAGCCACGCCTGTCATCCCCGGCGGGCATACACGGTATAGCGCCCACGCCGCCCCACCTCCACGTAGTGGGACCACACCTCGGCGAACAGCGGATGCCGGCTGAAATAGGCCTCCAGGCTGAACGCCTCACCGCCACATTCCGGGATCGCCGCCATCTCGTCCAGCACCACGGCGGCCGGCGGGGCGCGGGCGAAATCCTCCGCCACCGTGCGATACACGAAGAACTCCGGCCGCCCCATCTCCCAGGTCTCGCGATAGCGCCGCCCATTGGCCGGGCAATCCTGGTAGGCGCCCTCCAGCAGCCAGATGTTCATGGTCCGCAGCGTCATCCGCGCCCGGGCGTAGTTCAGCGCCGGATAGATCGGCGCGATCCCCGGCGAGAGCACCAGCACCCGCTCCCCCCCGGCATGCTCGCGCAGCATCCGCGTCAGCGCATAGGCATCGGAGTGCCGCCACGTCAGCTGGTTCCACGGCGCCTCGCCCTGCGCCACCAGGTACAGCACGAACAGCCAGCCCAGCCCCGCCGCCACCCGCCCGGTCATCATCTTGCTGGGCCGCCCCGCCCCCAGCCCATCCAGCCAGCGCGCCGCCAGCACCACCGCCAGCGCACAGGCGAACAGCTCGATCGGCATGATGTGGTACGACCAGCCCTTGTGCTGCGCCAACGCGGAGGCCAGCGCCCCCAGCCCCGCCAGCGCCAGCACCCGCGCCAAAGCCCCACCCCACAGGAAAGCCATCACCACCAGCGGCAGCAGGAACGCCACCGCCGTGCCCATGCGCGGGATCAGCAGCAGCGAAAGCGGCGTCTGCCCGCCATTGGCCAGGTAGTAGTCCAGCACCAGCGGCACCACGGCGCCGAGATAGTCCGGGAACAGCAGCGGCAGGCTGGCCAGATACACCGCCCACACCGCCGCCATCGCCCACGGCACGGGATCGCGCAGCGCCACCCCCAGCGCCCGCCGCCGCGCCACCAGCACCGCCAGTTCCACCAGCGCCGGCACCGCCAGGAAATGCGGCTTCAGCGCGAACCCCACCCCGGCCACCACCGCCGCCAGCACCGCCCGCCGCGGCGCCTCCCCCTGCATCCGCCGCGAAGCCGCCAGCAGATAAGGCAGCGCCATCGCGGCCATCAGCGTCTCGCGCTGCCCGAAATCATAGCCGGCGCCGAACGCCACCAGCCCCGGCAGCACATCCAGCACCGCCCGCTCCACGCGCCCTTCGGCCGCCCGGTCCCGCACCGCCAACGCCAGCCGCCACAGCGCGAAGCCCAGCGCCACCAGGCAGACCTGCAACGCCACCACCCCGCCCAGCCCCGTCACCCGCGCCACCCCCGCCGGCAGCAGGTTCAGCACGAACACCAGCGGCGGGTTCACGTCGATCAGGTCCACATACAGCTGTTCGCCCGCCAGCCAGCGCTCGGCAAAGCTCAATACCGCGGCCACATCGTGGTTCACCGGCGGCAGCAGCAGCACCGGCAGGAACACCAGCGCCGGCAGCAGCGCCGGCCACGCGCGCAACCAGGCACGCCCGGCCCGGGAGGCGGGAACAGCAAGGGACATGCCCCCTCTTAATCCCGCCACGCCCCATCCGGAACAGCCCTCGCCGCGCCCCCCCTGCGCGCATCCGCCGATCTGTGCCAAACACACGCCATGGAGCCCGCCGAATACCGCCTGATGGACCAGGCCGAGGCCGGCATGTGGTGGTACCGCGCCCTGCATGCCCGCATCGCCGATGCACTGCGCGCCACATCCGGCCGCGTGCTGGATGCCGGCTGCGGCACCGGTGGCCTGCTCGCCCGCCTCAGCGCCAACCCGGCGCTCGATCTCCACGGCCTGGAATACGAGGCCGACGCCGCCCGCCGCGCCGCGCAGAAATCCGGCGCCCGCATCGTGTGCGGCAGCATCAACGCCCTGCCCTTCGCCGATGCCAGCTTTGCCGCTGTCGTCAGCGCCGACGTGCTCTGCCACGCCGCCGTCGACCCCCAGGCCGCCCTGGCCGAGCTTCGCCGCATCCTTGCCCCCGGCGGCCTGCTCATCCTCAACATGCCATCGTACCAATGGCTCATGAGCGCGCATGACCGCCAGGTGCACAACGCCCGCCGCACCACCGCCACCGCCCTGGCCCGCGACCTCCGGCAGGCCGGCTTCGCCCAGCCCCGCGCCCGCTACTGGAACACGCTGCTGCTCCCGCTCATGATCCTGCAGCGCAAAGTCTTGAATCGTGGCAACAGCGGCGAAACCGTGTCCGACGTCGCCGCCTTTCCGCCCATGATCGATGCCACATTCCACGCGCTCACCGAGCTCGAGCGCCACCTGCCCGTTCCGCTGCCCGCCGGCGGCTCGGTCCTGGCCACCGCCCGCAAGCCGGAGAACCCATGAGCGACTCAACCGAGGACAAGGTCCCTCCGCCGATGCCGCGCTACGTCCCCAAGCCCGCCCCCACCGCCGGTGCCCTGCGCCTCATGGGCCCGCCCGCCCTCGGCCTCACCATCGTCGTGCCGGTCTATCGCGGTGCGGCCACCGTCGCCCTGCTGGTCGAAGCCCTGGCCGCCCTCTCCCCCGAAGGCGGCATGGAGGTGATCCTGGTGAACGATGGCAGCCCGGACAATTCCGGCGAGGTCTGCCGCGAAGTCGCCGCCAACCCGCCGCTGACCGCCGCCGGCACGCCGCTGCCGGTCGTCTACATCGAGCACGCCCGCAATTACGGCGAGCACAACGCGGTCATGACCGGCCTGCGCCACGCCCGTGGCCGCTACGTCATCACCATGGACGACGACCTGCAGAACCCGCCCGAGGAAGTCACCAAGCTCTACGACCACGCCCGCACCGGCAACTGGGACGTGGTGTACACGCGCTACGCTAGCAAGAAGCACGCCCCCTGGCGCAACCTGGGCAGCCAGTTCGCCAACAAGGTCGCCGATTGGCTGCTGGACAAGCCGAAGGGCCTCTACCTCTCCTCCTTCCGCTGCATGTCCGCCCTGGTCGTGCGCAGCGTTACCCGCTACCGCGGCCCCTACCCCTATGTCGACGGCCTCATCATGGAGGTCACCCAGCGCATCGACAGCATCGAGGTCCGCCACCTGCCGCGCGCCGAAGGCCGCAGCAACTACACGGTCAAGCGCCTCATCCGCCTCTGGCTCAACCTCGCCACCTCCTTCTCGCTCGCCCCCCTGCGCGTCGCCATCATCGCCGGCGTCGCCATGGCAACCCTCGGCATGGCCGGTGCGGCCTTCACCATCTTCGAGGCGCTGTTCTCGCGCGAGACCCCCTCCGGCTGGGCCTCCACCATGACGGTGATCCTCCTGCTCTCCGGCGTGCAGTCGATGATCCTGGGCGTCATGGGCGAATACATCGGCCGCACCTTCCTCTCCGCCAACGGCAAGCCCCAGGGCACCGTGCGCCTGATCGAACGCAGCCGCTCCGCCCGCGCCACCCCGGTGCAGATCGACCGAACCTCCGAAGCCGCCTGATGTATTGGGCCATACTCGCCGCCGCGATCGCCACCTCCATGGCCGGCCAAACCCTGCTCAAGGCCGGCGCCAGCGCGGAAACCTTCATCGCCCAGCTGTTCGACTGGCGCACCATCATCGGCCTCGGCCTCTATGGCGGGGCGGCGATCCTCTACATCGTCGCCCTGCGCCGCATCCCGATGTCCGTGGCGCTGCCCTTCACCGCCGCCTCCTACGTCGCCGCCCTGCTCATCGGCCATTACGGCTTCGGCGAGCCCATCTCCCTGCAGCACATCGCCGCCATCGCCCTCATCTGCGCCGGCGTCGTCCTCTTGGCCTTCGCCTAGCGCCCGCCTACGCTCCGGGGATGCGCAATCTCCTCACCGACATCCCCGGCATCGCCGTCGGCCACGCCACAGACATCGCCACCGGCACCGGCGCCACCGCGATCATCTTCGACGAAGCCGCCACCGCCTCGGCCGCCATCCTCGGCGGCGCCCCCGGCAGCCGGGACACGGCGTTGCTGGAACCCGAGATGACCCAGCAGAAGGTCAACGCCTTCGTCCTCTCCGGCGGCTCCATCTACGGGCTCGATGCCGCCGGCGGCGTCCAGGCCTGGCTGCGCGAACACAATCGCGGCCAACGCCTGCGCGACGCCCTCATCCCCATCGTTCCCCAGGCGATCGTCTTCGACCTGCTGAACGGCGGCAACAAGAACTGGGGCCGCTTCTCCCCCTACCGCGACCTCGGCTGGCAGGCCGCCGAGGCCGCCACCCATGGCGACTTCGCGCTGGGCACCGTCGGCGCCGGCACAGGTGCCACCACCTCCACGGTAAAGGGCGGCATCGGCTCCGCCAGCGCCACCATCGCCGGCTA
>JAIXTK010000111.1 GCA_027483995.1 Acetobacteraceae bacterium | reverse complement strand
GCGACATAGATCGGCACCGGCGTCTCCGGCCGATCGTAGATCGTGGCGTTCTCGGTCTTGAAGTAGGTGCCCTCGAAGCTCACCCTATCCTCGGTCCACAGCTTGCGCATCAGCTGCACGCTCTCGCGCAGGCGGGCGAAGCGTTCCTTGAAGTCCGGCCAATGGATGCCCATCGCCGGCACCTCGTTCAGCCCCTCGCCGGTGCCGATGCCCAGGATCACGCGGCCCGGGAACATGCTGCCCAGCGTGCCGAAGGCCTGCGCCACGATGGAGGGATGGTAGCGGAAGGTCGGTGTCAGCACCGAGGTGCCCATCACGATCCGGCTGGTGCGCGCACCCAGCGCGCCCAGCCACACCAGCGAGTTCGGCGCATGGCCGTCCGTGTGTTTCCAGGGCTGGAAATGGTCGCTGATGAAGACGGAATCGAAGCCCGCCTGCTCCGCCTGCACCGAGAAATCCAGCAGTTTCATCGGCGCGAATTGTTCCGCCGAGGCCTTGTAGCCGAGCTTGAGCATCTGTTTCGTCCCCGATTGCCTCGCCTGGATATGGCGTGGCGCCGCCCCATGGCCAGTCGCGACATGCAGTCTATAGTCCCGCCCGATCGCGGCAAACAGGGAGGGCATGATGGGCATGAAGCTGGGGGTGGCATTCTCGGCCACCGACATGGGTGCCGCACCAGGCGTGCTGCGCGACTTCGCCCTGCTGGCCGAGGAGATCGGCTACGACGATTTGATGCTGCCCGATCACGTTCTGGGCGTGAACACCGAAAGCCGGCCGGATTGGGGTGCCCGCAATACCTCCAAGGATGCGTTCCACGACCCGTTCGTGGCCTTCGGATTCCTGTCGGCCGTCTGCCAGCGCATCCATTTCTCCACCCAGGTGCTCATTCTCGCCCAGCGCCAGGCGACGCTGGTGGCCAAGCAGGCTGCCAATGTCGATGTGCTCAGCGAGGGCCGCTTCCGCCTGGGCATCGGCGTGGGCTGGAACGAGGCGGAGTTCATCGGCCTCAACGAGAACTTCAACGACCGCGGCCGCCGCTCGGTGGAGCAGATCGAGGTGATGCAGGCGCTATGGGCGGCTGATCACGTCGATTTCAAGGGCAAGTGGCACACCATCCCCGATGCCGGCATCAACCCGCGCCCGGCCAGCGGCCGCGTGCCGGTGTGGTTCGGCGGGCACATGGATGTCACGCTGCGCCGCATCGCGCGCCTCGGCGATGGCTGGATGATGAACGTGCACCCGCCGGGCGATGCCGCGCTGGCCGATTTCGCCACGCTGCGGCGCTACACCGCGGAAGCCGGGCGCGCGCCGGACAGCGTCGGCATCGAGGTCTGGACCTCCATGGGGACGGGCACCGAAGACGATTGGCGGCGCGAATTCCAGTTCTGGAAGGATGCCGGCGTGGCCCGCGTCACGCTCAACACCACCTTCAATCGCAACCACCACAAGCGCATCGCCGGCCGCAGCTTCGCCGAGCATGCCGCCGCCATCCGGCGCTGGCACGCCGCAGTGGCCGATCTTGTCTGATTTCGGCTGAAATTACCGCTTCGCTACCCTATATCGCACCAATGCCGGCGAGTTGGGGAGACGTTGATGGGTGACGGGCTGGTTCAGACGGCGCAGTCCTGGCTGCAGGCCGGGGCGGGGTGGGCGCCGGCGATCGTGTTCGTCATCACCTTTCTCGAGTCGTTGCCGGGCATCAGCCTGCTGGTGCCGGCCACCGCGCTGCTGCTGGCCACCGGGGCGCTGCTGGGCACCGGCACGCTGGAGCCCGGCCCGATCGTGATGGCGGCGATCGCCGGCGCCATCGTGGGCGATGCCGTCGGCTTCTGGCTGTCGCGCGCCTACGGGCCGCATCTGGTGCGCCGCCTGCTGCCGCGCAGCCAGCGCCGTGCCTATGCCCAGGCCCTGCTGCTGTTCCGCCGCTTCGGCTGGGCGGCGGTGTTCTTCGGCCGCTTCCTCGGCCCGGTCCGCGCCGTTGCCCCGCTGGTGGCCGGCGTGGCGCGGATGCGTGAGCGGCATTTCCAGGCGGCCAATATCGCCTCCGCCTTCGTCTGGGCGCCGCTGCTGCTGCTGCCGGGCTACGCCGCCGCCCGTGGCGCGGAGGAGGTGGGGATGCAGCAGCATCACCTGCTGATCGGCTTTGTGCTGGCCGCCAAGCTTGCCCTGGTTTGGTTCCTGGTGAAGCGCTGGCGGGCGCGCCAGGCCTAGGCTTTGTTTCGAGTGGCCTGCTGGTCGGCTATCGGTCTAGCGGATCGCGCCCGGCAGGTTGCCCGGCTTGCCGAAAAGCCAGCCCTGGCCGTGATCCACGCCGAGTTCCCGCATCAGCGTGGCCTGCTCGTCCGTTTCGATCATCTCGGCCACCGTCTTGGCGCCGGCGCTCTTGGCCAGTTCCACGATCGCCTGCACGATCCCGCGCTCGCGCGGCCCCTGCTGGGCGGCCTGCACGAAGCTGCCGTCGATCTTCACGTAATCCACGCGGAATTGCTGCAGGTAGCGGAAGGCGGCCGCCCCTGCGCCGAAATCGTCCAGGCACAGCCCCACGCCCAGCTCGCGCAGCCTGGCCCAGGTGGCCGAGGCGGTGGCGAGGTCGTCGATCTCCGCCGTTTCGGTCAGCTCCACCAGCAGGCGCGGCTTGCCGGCGGTGCCGGGCGGCAGGCGCATCTCCGCCAGAAGGCCGAACAGGCGCTGGGCGAAATCCGGGCTCTGCAGCGACAGGCCGGACAGGTTCACCGCCACCGATACGCCGGGGGCGGAGCGCAGCGCCATCAGCGCCTGCTCCATCACCGCGAGGTCCATCACGTCCGACAGGCCGACTGCCTCCGCGAACGTCACGAATTCATGGATCGAGCCCATCGGCATGCCGGGCGTGGCGATCGGGCGCAGCAGCGCCTCGTAATGGTGCACGGCGCGGGTGGCGAGCGAGACGACGGGCTGGAACAGCAGGCGGAAACGATGGCCGGCCAGGGCGGCGCGGACCGACTGGGTGCGCAGCTCCGCCTGGGCGAGGATGCCGGTAAGGCCGCCCGAGCCACCCACGGCGGTAACACCCGTGGTGCCCTCCGACGTGAAGCGCGAGACGGCGTAGCGCAGCACGCGGTTGGCGGTGGCGGAGCCCATCGGGCCCGATTCCAGCGACATCTCGGTGCCATGGACGCGGGCGATGTTGCGCGCGGCGGAGCGGGACAGGAACTGCTCCAGCTTGCGCACCAGGCCGTCCATGCCGTTATGCGCCAGGCCCAGCACGCCGAAGCGGCCCTCGGCCAGCTCGCTGCCGCGGGCATCGGGGCCGCAATCGCCCATCAGCGTGGTCAGGCCATGGCGCAGGCGCTGCTGCTCCGCGGCAGAGAGATGGTTCTTCACGTCCTGCCAGCCCTGCACCTCCACCAGCCCCAACGGGCCGGTGCCGCCGTTCTGCATGTGGGCTTCCGCCTCGCGGGCGAAGTCGGCCGGGGTCTGGATGGCGGCGGCGAGGTCGCCGCGCTCGGGGGCGGGCAGGGGCACGGGGCCGATGATGAAGCACAGCCGGGCCTCCTCGCCGGGCACGGCGCGGGCGGCAACGAGGGCGGGGCTGCGGGCGGGGTCGGCGAGGTGCAGCACCATGGGCGGCATGCGGCCACGCACCGGGGCCAGCGCCTGGGCCATGGCGAAGGCGGGCTGGTCACCGGGGGAGATCAGGGTGGCGACGTTGCGGCCGATCATGGCGCGGGCGGGCTGGTTGTAGAGCTGCTGGAAGCTGCCGGTGGCGAAGGTGATCAGGCCGCCCTTGGTGGTTTCCACCAGCATGTCGGCCGCGGCGAAGGCGAAGGCGCGCAGACGCTCACGCGCACGGGCCTCGGCCGCTTCCTCCGGCGTGGCGAAGGCATCGGCGGCGGCGGTGCCTGGCGCAGGGGCGGGAGGGGGCGCCGGCTCCGCTGCCTTGGCGGGCGGCGAGCGCCAGACCAGCTTGCCGAACATCGTGACTCCCTGTTGGAGCGGGGATCCCTGTTCTGCGGCGGCGGGGTTAAGGGGGCATGAAGATAGCGGCAGGCTCCGGCGCCCAAGGGCGAGGCGGTAGCCATGCGGGCGGGACTTTGCCGTGGCAGCGAAGCGTGGTCTGGTAGCGGTCCGAATCACGGAAGGGGAGACACGGCATGTTCAGCCACATGATGGTCGGCAGCAACGATATCGACCGGTCGAAGAAGTTCTACGACGCCCTGTTCGTCGCACTCGGCGGCAAGGCCGGCGTGGTCGATCCCAAGGGGCGCCTGGTGTACGTGCACGATGGCGCGGTGTTCCTGGTGACGGCGCCGATCGACGGCAACCCGGCCACCTACGCCAATGGCGGCACGATCGGCTTCAAGGCGAGCAGCCCCGAGCTGGCCAATGCCTGGCATGCAGCGGGCGTGGCCGCCGGCGGGAAGGCGGTGGAGGATCCGCCGGGCCCGCGCGGGGCGCTGTACCTGGCCTATCTGCGCGATCCCGATGGCAACAAGCTGTGCGCGCTGCACCGCCTGCCGGCCTGATCGGTCGCCCATCGAGGAAAGGGCCGCCCCGGTTGGGGCGGCCCTTTTTCGTTCAGGGTTTCAGCAGCAGGTCCAGCCGCGCCATGGCCAGGGCCACGCACTCCGCCGCCGAGGCGCCGGCAAACACGCCAGGGCGGAGCGACCAGATACAGATGGCGAAGATCACCTCGCTGACGGTATCCGGCGGCAATGGGCGGAACTCGCCGGCGGCGGCACCGTCGCGCAGCACATCGTGCACGAAGGCAAAGAATGCCGCGCGGTCGCGCAGGTTCTGTGCCTCCGTCTCCGGTGGCCAGTACCAGGTGAGCGCCAGGAGCGGGCCGGCCAGCTTGCCGCGGGCGAGGTCACCCTCAATCCACACCGAGATGATCCGCTGCAGCCGTTCGCGCGCCGTGCCGGGGCCGGTGGCAGCCTTCCTGGTGGCTTCGAATTGCGGTTCGTTGTGGCGCTGGATGATGGCGTAGAGCAGGCCGGCCTTGCCGTTGAAATAGGTGTTGATCAGCGACGGCACGACGCCGGCGCGCTTGGCGATCTCGGTGACCGTGGTGTCGTCGTAGCCGCGCTCGCCGATCATGTGCTCGGCGGCGTCCACCAGCTTGCGCTTGGTGTCTTCCTTGCGCTGGGTGCGCGTGTTCTCCGCGCCGCGGGCGCGGCGGGGCAGGGGGGGGATGGTCATGGTCGGTCTCCGGCGATGGCGCGGCGTGCCATCGGTTTTGGCGTAATTCAACGAAAAAAGACTTGAAAAATGTCATCGAAAATATTTACTTTTGGATGCCGCCTCGTGCGGCCAGAAGGAGCTGCCTGCGATGCCCCGCCCCAGCGACGCCTTTCCCTTTCACCCCGACCCGGCCGGGGCGCCGCAGGACGTGCGGGCCGCGTTGCCCTTTGCGCTGGCCGAGGAGATTCGCCGGCTGGCGCTGGCGCACAGCGACAACGCCGACATGCTGGTGTGGCTGATCGCCACCGGGATGCTGGATGCCGGCTGCACCCAGCCGCCGGCGCCGATCGGGGCCGCGGTGCGGCTGGCGGTGGCGCTGGTGAGCAGCAACGCGGCCTGGCAGGGCTATGAGATGGAGGAATGGCCCAGTGGCGGGCACGTGGATGCCAACCTGGCGGAGGCGCTGGCGGCCGAACTCCGACGCATCGTATGCGCCGATGGCGCGGCCGCTGCAAGGGGGGGCGGGGATGTGCTGGTGTGGCTGATCGCCAATGTGGCGTGTGATCCCAGGGCGCCCGATCCGCGCGCCTGTGCGATGCGGGTGGCGGCGGCGCTGCTGCGCGCCAGCTTGCGCTGGCGCGCCACGTGCCGGGGCGGGCCCGGGTGCCTGTGAGGGTTCAGCGCGGCGGGTGGCGGGCCACGCCGCGTTCGTCGATATCGCAGCCCCAGCCCGGCGCGGTGGGCAGGAGGAAGTCGCCGCCCTCGATGACCGGCGGGGTGGTGACGAGCTCGTCGCGCCAGGGGGCGCTGTCGATGTCGATCTCCATCACCGCGAAGTTGGGAATGGTGGCGCAGAAATGGGCGCCGATCACCGATGACAGGTGGCCGTAGTAGTTGTGCGGGGCGCAGTTCACTTCATAGGCGTCGCACAGGGCGGCGATACGCAGGCTTTCGGTGAAGCCGTTCCAGATCACGTCGACGATGGCGACATCGGTTGCGTAGGCATCAAGGAAGGGGCGGAAGCCGCGGCGGCCGATGACGGATTCGAGCGAGGCGATCGGGCAGGGGGCCTGGCGGCGAATGAGGGCCAGGGAGGCGGGGTCCCAGGTGTCGATTTCCAGCCAGGTGAGGTTGTACGGGGCGACGGCTTCGGCGGCCCGGAGGTAGCCTGCCGTCTTGAAGTTGTAGTTGAGGTCGAGATGGATGCCCATCTCCGGGCCGGCGCCGTCGCGGAAGGCGGCGAGGGTGCGGCTTATGGCATCGAGCACGTCCGGGGTGGCGTTCAGTTCGGGGTGGCCGGGGCCGCGGGCGAAGCCGGGGAACCAGGTGGTGGGGTCTGGGCGGTCCAGCATCAGGATGTTGGTCTTGAGGGCCTTGAAGCCCTTGGATTTCACTTCGGCGCCGAGCTTGGCGACGTCGTCGTAGGTGCGCAGGGGCGGGACGCCCATGAGGTCGGCGCTGCGGACGCGGTAGCTGCCGCAATGGGAGAAGTAGACCGGCAGGCGGTCGCGGACCATGCCGCCGAGGAGGTTCCAGACCGGCACGCCCAGCGCCTTGCCCTTGATATCGAGCAGGGCGTTGACGATGGCGGCGATGGCGCGCTGGTTGACGCCGCCGGGGGCCTGGATGGTGCGGGACAGCAGGGTGGATTCGATGTGCTGCAGGCGCATCGGGTCCTGGCCGATCACGGCATCGGCAAGGCCGTGGATGATGGCGGTGAGGCCGCGGGAGCCATCGGCTTCGGTGTATTCGGACCAGCCGACGATGCCGTCTGTCGTTTCGATGCGCAGGAAGGAGAAGTTGCGCCAGCCGGCGTCGGCGTGGAGGTCGTCGATGCGCTTGATCTTCATGGGTGGTCCTCCCGGGGCTTTTGTTGGGGGGAGGATGGCACAGCTGGGGTTCGGTGCCGATGGGGGGTGATTTATAATGGAACGAGTCGAATCTGGAATAAAATGGGCACGGGTGGGCGCTAGCCCTCGCGGCCATATTTTTTGATGAAGTAGCGGGCGGCGGCGAT
>JAIXTK010000319.1 GCA_027483995.1 Acetobacteraceae bacterium | reverse complement strand
GCGCCCTGGGCCATGCTGCCCTTCCTGCTTGCCACCGGCGCCAGTTTCGGCATCGGCTGGGCCTTCCTCTCCATCGCGGTGATGAATGCCGCGGAGCCGGAAGACCGGGACCGCGCCGCTGGCCTCGTGCCCACCGTGCAATCCGCCGGCTACGCCATCGGCGCGGCGCTCACCGGCCTCGCGGCCTCCGTGGCGGGGCTGGACGGCCACGACCAAGCCGGCCTGCCGCCTGCCTTTGCCCTGGTCACCGCCTGCGGCCTGGTGCCCGCAGCGCTGGCCAGCTGGATCGCCCTGCGCCGACGCGATTGGCCGTGACGCGTTGACTCCCAGCCGGCCCGGCGCGACGCTTCCCCCACGCCCGGCACAGGAAGCAGCCCATGTCGCACGCCACCAATGCGCTCGCCCGCACCGACCGCTGGCTCGCGCCAGACAGCCGCACCGCCCGCAGCATCACCCGCGCGCGGGAGACCATTCCCGGCGGCACCTCGCGCCACCACTACCTGTTTGGCCCCTGGCCCATCATCGCCTCGCACGGCAGCGGCTGCCGCCTGACCGATATCGAGGGTGACGAGCGCATCGACTGCCTGAACAACATGACCGCGCTGGTTCATGGCCACGCCGACCCGGACATCAACCGCGCCGTCATCGAGCAGGTCGCCAAGGGCCTGAGCTTCTCCGAACCCGCCGAGCCCGAGTTCGCCCTCTCCCGCCTCATTGTGGAGCGCGTGCCTTCGGTGGACCGCGTGCATTTCCGCTCCTCGGGCACCGAGGCGGTGATGATGGCGATCAAGCTCGCCCGGGCCTACACCGGCCGCAACGCCATCGCCAAGTTCGAGGGCGGCTATCACGGCTACTACGACTACGTGCAGATGAGCACCACCAGCACTCCGGCCAACTGGGGCGACGCCAATGCCCCCACCGCCGTGCCCTCCTCCGGCGGCATCTCCGCCGCGGTGCCGGATGAAGTGGTCGTTCTGCCCTTCAACGATCGGGACGGCGTGGAACGCCTGCTCGCCCAGCACGGCAACCGCATCTCCGCCCTGCTGGTGGAGCCGCTGTCCAACCGCAACGGCATGGCCCTGCCCCAGCCCGGCTTCTATGATTTCCTGCGTGAGGTCACCAAGCGCCACGGCATCGTGCTGATCTTCGACGAGGTGATCGCCTTTCATGTTGGTGCCGACGGCGCCCAGGGCCGCTATGGCGGCGACCCGGATCTCACCACCTTCGGCAAGATCATCGGCGGCGGCCTGCCCATCGGCGCGGTCGGCGGCCGGGCGGAGATCATGGATCTGCTCGACCCCAGCCACCCCAGCGCCAAGGTCATCTCGGGCGGCACCTATAGCGGCAGCCCCCTGCCCGCCGTCGCCGGCGTTGCCTGCCTGTCCAAGCTCACGCCGGAGGTCTTCGCCCGCATGGACGTGCTGGGCCGCCGCCTGCGCGACGGGGCGAATGCCATCCTGCGTGCCGCGGGCGAGAACGCCCAGGTCGCCGGCGACGGCTCGCTGTTCCAGGTGGTGCCCACCGCGGCCCCGCTGGTGAACTACCGTTCCATCCCGCGCGACAAGCAGGCGGCCGACTGGCTGGACCGCATCCACCGCGGCCTGATGATCGCCGGCGTCATCATCTCCCATCGTGGCCTGTCCTGCCTCTCCACCCCGATGACCGAGGCCGATGTGGATCGCGTGCTGGCCGGGTTCGAACAGGCGGTGGCCGGGCTGAAGCAGTAGCACGCTCACGATGTCCCGCATTTGACATCAGGCGAAGCCGCCACCTAGCGTTTCCCCCAAGGACAGCAAGTCCAGCAAGGGAAACGCCATGCCCGCCAGCCGCCCCACCCGCCGCGCTGCCCTCGCGGGCGCCGCCGCCATTGCCGGCACGCTCGCGACCCCATCGCTGTCGCAGGCCCAGCGCCGCGACCCGCGCGTGCTGAAATTCGTTCCCAACACCGGCCTCACCGTGCTCGATCCGGTCTGGACCGCCTCGCTGGTCACCGGCAACCACGGCTACCACGTGTGGGATACGCTGTATGGCACGCGCGGGGACTACACGCCGGCGCCCCAGATGGCCGAAGGCCACACGGTGAACGCCGAGTACACCGACTGGAGCATCAAGCTCCGCGAAAACCTCTGGTTCCACGACGGCACGCCGGTGCTGGCGCGGGACTGCATCGCCAGCCTGCGCCGCTGGGCCAAGCGCGACAGCTTCGGCGCCGTGATGTGGCCGCAGATCGACGAGATCACCGCGCCGGATGACCGCACCATCCGCATCCGCTTCAAGCGCCGCTTCCCGCGCCTGCTGGAAGCCCTCGGCCGCACCTCCGGCCTGCCCGCCTTCATCATGCCGGAGCGCTTCGGCGACATCGACGCCTTCGTCGCCATCAAGGAAGTGGTCGGCTCCGGCCCCTACCGCTTCAAGGCCGACGAGTTCATCGCCGGCACCAACGTGGTCTATACCAAGTTCGACAAATACGTGCCGCGCCAGGATGCGCCCAACCGCACCGCCGGCGCCAAGATCCCCTACATGGAGCGCGTGGAATGGATCACCATGGCCGACCACGGCACCGCCATGTCCGCCATGCGCTCCGGCGAGATGGATTGGTGGGAAAGCACGCCGGCCGACCTGCGGGATCTCGTCACGCGCAGCCGCAACCTGCGGCTGGAGGTGAAGGACGAGTACGGCTGGATGGGCGTGCTGCGCTTCAACCTGCTGCAGCCGCCGTTCAACAACGTGAAGCTGCGCCGCGCCTTCATCGCCGCCGCCAACCAGTATGATTTCCTGCGCGCCGCCGCCGGCGAGGGCGACAAGGCCTGGCAGGTGTGCCGCGCCTATTTCCCCTGCGGCGCCCCCCACGTGACGGAGTCCGCCGGCACCGCCGCCATGCCGATGCCGGAGAACCTGGATGCCGCCAAGCGCGCCATCGCGGAAGCCGGCTACAACGGCGAGAAGATCGCCCTGCTGGTGCCGACGGATATCCACCACCACAACGCCTTCGGCCAGGTCAGCGGCGACCTGATCCGCCGCCTGGGCATGAACCTCGATTTCCAGGCGATGGACTGGGGCACGATGATCCAGCGCATCACCAACAAGGGCCCGGTGGACAAGGGCGGCTGGAGCCTGTTCCACACCGCCGGCTCCAACGTCTCCATGGCCTCGCCCGCGCTCAACTTCTTCATCCGCGGCGATGGCGGCTGGACCGGCTGGTACGAGAACCCGGAGATTTCCAAGCTCACGCAGGACTGGCGGGATACCGCGCCGGAACAGAACGTGCAGCCGATCTACGACGCCATCCAGAAATCCCTGTTCAACGACCCGCCCTTCGTGCCGCTGGGCCAGTACAGCACCTTCACCACCTATTCGCGGGACATCACCGGCGTGCTGCCCGGCATCGGCTCCTACCCCTGGAACATCCGGCGCGTCTAGGTAGAACACCGTAGTCTCCCCAGGTAGACAGACGACGACCGCACGCGGCCCTATTGCGGCATCAGGCAGCGCTTATGTTGCCAGGATTCCTGGCTGGCCCGTGTTCGCGTTGGCGTTAGGGGCCTTCGCCGTTTCGGCGCCAGGCTCGCCGGAGAAGGAACGAAGCGATGAGGCGTGCCAGCGCAGCGTCGGCGCCGCGTGCACGCCCCGCCTTCTCCATTCGCCTGCTCATGATGCTGTTCGCCGCCGCGGTCACGCTGCCGCTGCTCCTGTATCTCGCCGTCCTGAACGCGCATTCCTTCCACTCCGCCCGGCAGAACGTGCAGGAGGACCGGCTGCACGCCGCCCGCAAGGCGGCGCTGGACGTCGACGGGCGCCTCGCCGCCATCCGCGCTGGCGTCGCACTGTCCGCGGGTTCCACAGCACTCGCCCGCGGCGACCTTGCCAGCTATGCGGCCGAGCTTCGCCTCGCCGTGCAGGTCAAGGGTTTGCGTGGGGCAACCCTGCTCGACAACACCGGCAAGGTGATGCTGGGGGTCAACATGCCCACAGACACGCCGCCCGATCCGGCCTTGCTGGCGGCGGGGGCGCACGGCAGGCCAGGCGGCGTCAGTGACCTGGTTCATGGCCACGCCCAGGGCGCCATGCTGCACATGTCCGGGCGCGTCCCCCTTCGCGACGGGCAACAGGGCACAGTGGTCTTCTACATCGCGCCCGACAGCTTCGCCGGGCTCGGCACCGGCAGGGTTTTCGCCGAGGGCGAGATCCTCACCGTGCGCGATCGCACCGGCCAGCTCGTGTGGGGCAACACGCCCCATATCGTCGGCGATGCCATGCCCGATGCCATCGCCCAGGACATCGCCGGCCGCGACCACGGCGTGCTCGCCCACGCTGCAACACCACGGGGAGACCGCCACACGATCGGCTTCGCCCATGCGCCGGAGAGCGGCTTCCTGGTGACCAGCGCCGTTCCCGCGCGCAGCACCTACGACAGCATGCCGCTTGGCCCGCACGGCACCCTGCTCCTGGCCGCGGTCTCCATCGGCGGCTCCTTCGGCCTCGCCGCTCTTCTCGGCCGCTTCCTCAGGCGGGCCTTCCGCCGCGCCACGCTGGGGGGCACCGCAGACAGCGTCGGGCTTGCGGAGGCCGATGCCCTGGCCACGGAACTGCGTGCAGACCGCGACGGCCTGCTCGGCACCCTCTCCACCGTCGCCCTGCTGGAACTGCGCCGGCTGGATATCGGCGAGGGCCTGCGCCTGCACGCCAGCCCCTCGCCCCAGTTCCAGAGCTTCATGGGCGTCGGCCCGGACGACATCGAATCCGTGGCCGACATCGTGCGGATGGTGGAGGTGCAAGACCGCCCGGCGCTGGGCGCGGCCCTCGCCGGTGCGCTGGCGCATGGCGGCAGCTTCTCCCTGGAAGTGCATCGCCTGCATCCCGCCCACGGCCCGAAGCTGCTGCGCATGGTCGGCGCCACCGACATCGACCGCAACGGCCGCATCCGACGCCTGATCCTCACGCTGGAGGACATCACCGGCGCCCAGCTCGCCGCCCGCGCGCTGATGGAGCGCGAGGCCCGCTTCCGCCTGGCGCTTGATGCCGCCGGGCTTGGCCTGTTCACCATCGAGCTCGGCTCCGGCATCGTTACCCGCTCCCCCGAGTTCCTGGCCATGCTGGGCCGGCCCTTCAACGAGGCCGAAATCCACAAGGCCTTCGACCCGAACGAGCTGCACCCTGACGATGTCGAGACGGTGCTGACGGCGCTGGCCGAATGGCGCCAGGGCAAGCGCCAGGGCAGCCATCGCACTGCCTATCGCACTCTGCACCGCGACGGCACGATGCGGCATCTGGAAGCCCTGGTCGCCATGGAGCACGACCGGGACGGCACGCCCCTTCGCCTTGTTGCCGCCGTGCGCGATGTCACGGAAATGCACCTTGCCACCCAGGCCATCCAGGACAGCGAGGCCCGCCTGCGCCTGGCCACGGAGGCCGCCGGCATCGGCGTCTGGGATTTCGACATCAAGACAGGCGTCAGCGTCTGGTCGGACAACATGTGGACCATGCGCGGATTGCAGCAGGCGCCCGGCATGCTCAGCGCCCCGATGGCCGAACAGCTCTCCATCGTCGTGCCGGAAGACCGCCACGTGCTCACCGCCATCTGGGATCGGCTCGCCGCGCCGGATGAGAAATACGACTACGTGTACCGGGTCCGCCTGCCCGGCGGCGAGATCCGGATCCTGCGCGGCATCGGCCGCCGGCTGATGGATGCCGAGGGGGCCCCCTCCCGCCTCGTCGGCGTGATCGCCGATGTCACCGACGTTCGTACCGCGGCGCAACGGATCAAGGAAAGCGAAACGCGCCTCCGCCTTGCCACGGATGCCGCCGAGCTCGGCATCTGGGACATCGATCTCGCAACCGGCGAGCGCGTGATCTCGCCGCGCATGTGGCACATGTTCGGCCTGGAGCCGCGCGAGGGCGCGCCCACGCGCGACGAGCTACTGAAGGTTGTCCTTCCGGCCGACCACGCCATCCTGCGAAAGGCCTGGGCGCAGATCGCCGATGGCGAACCCGAGATCAACTACGAATACCGCATCCGCCTGCCGGGCGGGGAGATCCGCCACCTGCATGGCCAGGGCCGCACCCAGCGCGACGAGGATGGCTCGCCGCTGCGCATCACCGGCATCTGCGCCGACGTCACCCAGCGCCGCGAGGCTGAACGGGCCTTGACGGAGCGCACCACGCTCCTCGAACTCGCCATCGGCGCCGCGGACCTCGGCTACTGGCACCGCGACCTGGAGCGCAACACCGGCGTGCTCTCCCCACGCATCCTGAGAATGCTCGGCCTTGAACCGCGCGCCCTCTGGCACACGGCGGAGGAGTTCCTCAGCGCGATCCATCCGGAGGATCGGGCGCGCGTGAAGCGCGACTGGATCGATGCGCCTGTCCAGCCCGGCGCCACGCCATCCGCGATCGAGTATCGCGTTCAGCTGCAGGACGGCACCGTTCGCCACCTGTTGTCGCACCGCGCAGTGGTGGAAACCGCCGAAGGGGAGGGTCGCCGCATCGTCGGCATCACCGCGGATGTCACCGAAGCACGGCGCGCCACCCAGGCCCTGGCAGACAGCGAGGCCCGTATGCGCCTGGCCGTCGATGCCGCCGATATCGGCGTGTTCGAGATCAATGCCGCGCGCCAGGGCTACTGGTCGGACCGCATCTGGCGCATGCGCGGGCTGGAGCCGCGCGAGGGCATTCCGTCCGCCGAGGAATCCCTGTCGCTGGTCCACCCCGAGGACCGCGCCTCCCTCCTGCGCAACCGTCAGGCGCAGCTCGACAGCCCCGCGGGCTTCGTCAGCGAACACGAGTACCGCGTGGTCTGGGCCAACGGCACCGTCCGGCACGTGATGTCGCGCAGCATCACGCAGCACGATGCAAACGGGGCGCTGGTGAAGATCGTCGGCATCAACATCGATATCACCGAGCGCCGCCGGGCCGAAGACCTCCTGCGCCGCAGCGAGGCACGCTTCCGCCTGGCGATCGAAACCGCCCAGCTGGGCGTGTGGGACTACGACCCCATCACGGCGGAAACGATCTGGTCCGCGCGCATGTGGCAGATGCGCGGATTGCCGGCGGTGGATGCGCCAGTCACCATCGAGGACATCGTCGCCTCCACCCATCCGCAAGACCGTGCCCGTCTTGAGGAAGCGGTCAGGGCGCAGCGCGCCGGGCTGCGGCCGGGCGTGATCGACCACGAGTACTGGGTGCTCCAGCCCGATGGCAGCGAGCGTCTGGTCCGCTCCCGCTCTGTCGCCATCCATGATGCGACCGGCCGGCTGCAGCAGGTCATCGGAGTCAACCAGGACATCACCGACCAGCGCGCGGCCGAGACGGCATTGCGCGAGAGCGAGGCGCGCTTCCGCCTGGCCACCGAAACCTCCGCCCTCGGCGTGTACCAGGTCGACCTGCCCGAGATGACCGGAACATGGTCGGACCTGATGTACACGATGCGCGGCCTGCCGCCCCAGCCCGGCATGCCGCCGATGGACACCATGATGGCGATGGTGCACCCCGACGACCGCCAGGCCGTCCATGCCGGCATGATGTCGCACCGCGATTGCGCGGTGGGCGACGTGACGGAATACGAATTCCGTATCATCCGGCCCGACGGCAGCGTGCGCCATTTGCTGGCGCGCGCCTTCTCGGTGCGCGACGCGCAGGGCGTGCTGCGCAAGGTGATCGGCGTCAACCAGGACATCACCGAACAGCGCGCGGCGGAGACGGCATTGCGCGAGAACGAGGCGCTGTTCCGCCTGGCGATCGAAACCGCCTCGCTCGGCGTCTACCAGATGGACATGCCCGACCGCACCGGCATCTGGTCCGAACGCATGTACACCATGCGCGGCCTGCCGCCGCGCCCCGGCATGCCCGATATCGACGAGATGATGGAGATGATCCATCCGGACGACCGGGAGATCCTGCTGGCCAACCGGATGGCCCATCGCACGCGTGCCTCGGGCGACGTGTCGCAATACGAATTCCGTGTCGTCTGGCCCGACGGCTCCGTGCATCACCTGCTGGCGCGCGCCTTTCCCCTCCGCGCCGAGGACGGCACCCTGATCAAGATCGTCGGCGTGAACCAGGACATCACCGAACAGAAGCACGTGGAGCAGGAACTGCGCGATGCCGCCACCCGCTTCGAACTGGCCACGAAGGCGGCCGGGCTTGCGGTGTGGGAATGGCAGATCCCGAGCGGCGCGCGCCACTGGTCGCCGGAGATGTGGACCCTGCGCGGCATGCCACCCCGCATCGACCCGCCCACCGATTCCGAGCTGATGTCCACCATCCATCCCGAAGACCGGGAGACCCTGGCGACATTCCTTGAAACCGTGCGACAGGATCCGGGCACGCCGGCGGAATGCGAATACCGCGTGCTGCTGCCCGACGGCCGCACCGCACGCTACGTCAATGCGCGCACCGCCGCCCTGCGCGACGCCAGCGGCAAGGTGGTGCGCGTCACCGGCGTCGCATCGGACGTGACGGAGCGGCGCATCGCCACCCACGCCCTGCAGGAAAGCGAATCACTGTTCCGCCTTGCCGCGGAGGCCGCCTCGCAAGGCGTGTGGGACCAGGACATGCGCACCGGGCAGGTGCGCTGGTCCCACCGCATGTGGCTGATCTACGGCCTGCTCCCGCGCGACATCCCGCCCTCGCGCGCCGAATGGGTGTCGCTGCTGCACCCCGACGACCGCGCCGATGTGCTGGCCATGTTCCGGCGGCTGGTGGCCCACCCCGCCGACCACGTGGAGAGCGGGCAGTACCGCATCATCTGGCCGGGCGGCGCCATCCGCCACCTGGAGATGCGCGCCATGTCGGTGCACGACGAGACCGGCGCGCTGGTGCGGCTCATCGGCGTGGTGGTGGATATCACGGAGGTGCAGGAGCTGCGCGCCCAGGCCACCATCGCCGGCAACGTGGCCACGCTGGGCCAGCTGGCCGGCGGCATCGCCCATGAGCTGGCCCAGCCGCTGCAGGCCATGATCGCCACCGCCGACACCGCGGCGCTGCGGCTTGGCATGTCTGGCGATGCCGACACCATCGGCACCGTGCGCAACCGCCTGACCCATATCAGCGCGCTGGCCGCGCGCGCCGGCAAGACCATCCAGCATTTGCTGGCCTTCAGCCGCGGCACCAGCACCAGCGGCGTCACGGTCCTGGCCGATGCCGTCGCCGGCACGCTGGAACTGGTCGGCCGCAACCTGACCCACGCCCAGGTGCATGTCTCCGTGGATGTGCCCGCCGACCTCCCGCTGGTGCTGGGCGGCCTGGTCGAGATCGAGCAGGTCCTCGTCAACCTGCTGCTGAACGCGCGCGACGCGATGGAGACCCAGCCGCAACGCCGGGTGGAGATCCGCGCCCGCCAGCACGGCCAGGACGTGGTGCTGACCATCACCGACACCGGCACCGGTATCCCGCCGGAACTGGTCAGCCGCATCTTCGATCCGTTCTTCACCACCAAGCCTTCCGGCAAGGGCACCGGGCTGGGCCTGGCGATCTCGCGCAAGACCATGGTGGCCATCGGCGGCTCGATCGAGGCCCGCAACACCGGCACGGGCACCGAATTCACCCTGGTGTTCCCGACGATGGGGCTCCCGGATTAGGCCGGAAGCCCCTTCAGGAACCCCACCACCGCGGCATTGAAATCCCGGGGGTTCTCATAGGGCAGCCCATGCGTGGCATCCGGCACCAATGCCACCTGGGATCCCGCGATCGCGCCCGACAGCGCCTCTACATTGGCCACGAAATGCGGCTCCGTGTTGGCCCCGTACAGGAACAGCGTCGGCGTGCGGACGGTGGCGGCCGTGGCGCGCGAGAATGGGCGGCGCTCCTCGCTGCGCTGGCCCAGCATGGTGCGGGCATTGGCCCGGCTGAGCGCCTTGCGCGCCTCCGGCCGCTTGTCCCACGCGCCGGGGCCGCCAGTGTGGTCGGCCACCACGCGCAACCCGCCTTCCTCATCGCCGGAAGCGATCAGGTCCGCCGCCTTGGTGAAGGCGGTGGCATTCGCCGCGGCGCCGGGCTTGCCGCCCAGGCTCTCATCCCGCTCGCCACCGGGCTCGGCCAGGATCAGCGCGCGCAGCAGCGCCGGGTGCCGCTCGGCCACGCGCAGCGCGATATGCCCGCCGCGCGAATGGCCCAGCAGCGCCACCGGCCCCTTGCCGAGTGCTGCGATGAAGGCCGCCACATCGGCCACATGCGTGTCGATGCGGAAATCCCCGCCCTCCGCCGGCCAGGTGCCGGGCCAGCAATGCCGCAGCGAGAGTGCCATGGCATGGAACCCCGCCGCCGCCAGCGGCGCCATCTGCGCGCCGAAGCTGCGCTGGTCACCCAGCGTGCCATGCACCATCACCAGCGGCAGCCCGCCCGCACCGGCCTCCGCATAATGGATCTCAACCCCGTTCGCCTGCAGGCTCGGCATCGCGCTTCCTTCCCAATCCACCCGACGCCGCGGCGTCAGCGCCCCAGCGTCAGCCCGCATTCCTGCATCAATCCGCCGACATTGCCACGCGAGGAATTGGCCACCCGTGCCACGCGCGCGGAATCCTGCGGCGGCAGCGTCTTGATCAGGCAGGCGGACAGCGCCGCGATCTCCTTGGTGCCGCAGCCCAGCGCCGCCTGGCCCACCCGGCCACAAAAGGCGCGCTTCTGCTCCGGCGTCTGTTCGCCGAAGGCCCCGCGCAGCACATCGGCCGCGCCACCGCCGGAGCCGCCCAGGCCCGGGATGGACATCCCCTGCCCCCAGGCCGGCGCCGACGCCAGCAGCAGCACCGCCAGCATCGCCACATGTCGCATGGGCTCAGAAATCCCGCGCGAAGCCGGCGATCCAGCCGCCATCCACCGCCAGGATCTGCGCGGTGACGAAGGCGCTGTCGGGGTCGGCCAGGAACAGCGCGGCATGGGCGATCTCGCGCGTTTCCGCCGGGCGGCCCATCGGGATGTGCGACATCAGCCGCGCATGCAGGTCGCGCTCCTCGGAGGTCGCATCGTTGATCCAGTTGCGCCAGCCATCGGTCGCCGTGCTGCCCGGCGCGATCGCGTTCACGGTGATCCCGTGCTGCGCCAGCTCGATCGCCATGCCCTTGGTGAGGTTCGCGACCCCGGCCTTGGCCGCCACATAGGCGCTCTGCAGCCGCATCGGCACCAGGCCGAGCACGGAGGAGATGTTGATGATGCGCCCGTATTTCTGCGGGATCATCGCCGCCGACGCCGCCCGGCTGACCATGAACACGCCGGTGAGGTCCACGTCGATCAGGCGCTTCCATTGGGCGATGCGCACCTTGTCGATCGTGACGCGATCCGCCGGTGCGGTGCCGATGCCGGCATTGTTCACGCAGATGTCGAGCTTGCCGTAGCGCGCGATCACCGCATCGATCGCCGCCTGCACATCATCCTCGTCGGTCACATCCAGCTTCAGCGCCATGTGCCTGGGATCGGCCGCGGCGGCCTCGGCCGGCGCCTCCACGTCGGAATACACCACGCTGGCCCCCTCGGCCGCGAACCGGTCCGCGATCGCCCGCCCGATCCCCTTGCCCGAGCCGGTCACCAGGGCCACGCGCCCCGTCAGATCAACGCGCATCGGTCCGTTCCCTCTGCTGCCGCCCGGTGCTTGCCTGCCCGCACGGTCGTGTTACGCTTAAACTATTATAATCTCTGGCCCGGCGAAGCAACGCGGGGCCACCGTCCGGGAGGGCCGCGCCGCATGGCCACGAAAGCCAAGTCCGTTGCAGGGCTGAACCGTCCGCCGCTGCCCGAGGGGCTGACGGCCGAGGACAT